>JAYTCK010000072.1:0-5904 GCA_043736515.1 bacterium | reverse complement strand
ACCATACTACAATACCAAGCGGCTGCATTTGGGGATTTCGCTCCAATCGCCAATACAATTAGTTACAAAGTGATTCCAAGCTATTGATTAGAATACGGCAAAAAAGCTCCTCCGCTAACCGAGATACTGCATCAATGCTTTTGCCAGCTTGTCTGGGTCATGGCGAATGAGGGTGCGACGGAGGATATCGGTCGCAGAGGTCTTTGCGAGGCTATCTGCGAGCAAATTAGTGCCAATAAGCGCAAATGGCCCTTCCAGGCATGTGGGGCCGCATACCACGGGTTCTCCTTCGTCTGCGTACTTTCGGACCAACGTGTTGGCGGGTTTTTTCGTATTATAAATAACCACATCAAAAATATTCTTCTTCCCAAGATGCTGTTCAAACGCGTCGACATAATCCCGCACAAAAAAATTATCAGTATGTCCCTGCTGGCTCATAAGGTTTGAAACATATACTTTTTTTGCCTTCGAGGCGATGAATGCTTTTTTTACTCCTTCGACAAGAAAATTAGGGAGAAGCGATGTGTAAAGTTTGCCCGGGCCCACAATGATCATATCGGCTTCAGCTAGGGCCGAAAGCGCCTTGGGATTTGCTCGTCCTTTTTGTTCGAGATATATTTTTTTTATTCCGTATTTCGAAACGAGTTGATACTCCATAAATTCACTTTCACCATGAAGCACTTTTCCATTTTTGAGTTCTGCGTTGAGCGTGATCTTGTCCAGCGTCACAGGAATCACCCGTCCCCTGATGTTCAAGACTTGTCCTGCAACCTCAAGTGCCTTGTCGAGGCTTCCTGTCACCTGCTCGAGGGTTGAGATAAAAATATTTCCAAAATTATGTCCCGAGAGATTGCCTTTTGAATACCGATGATTAAAAAGATCGCGCATAACAAAATCTGCTTCAGAAAGCGCGACGAGACACTGCCGCAGATCACCGGGAGGAAGAACTCCGTATTCGTCCCGCAGCATTCCCGTCGAACCTCCGTCGTCTGCCATAGAGACTACCGCAGTAAGATCAACAGGGTGATGCTTAAGTCCGGTGAGCACGGTAAACGTACCGGTGCCCCCGCCGATGACGACTATCTTTTTTCGTGAGTTTTGCATGTAATATTCTAGTGCTTATTTGCGAGTGCTTTTTCCCAACTTGTTTTATATAACTCGAGCGTCTCTTGCTTTGTTGCGAGCTTTTTGATCTCTATTTTTGCGTTGCCCAAAATGGTGGTGCGCAGTGTTTTATCGTCAAGAATACGAGACACCGCGTTTGCCATATCCATTTCGTTAGCTACCTCCACCACGAGTCCAGTTTCTTCATTGCGAACAACTTCTCCGGCACATCCTACATCGCTCATCACAACCGGTGCATTTGACGCCATAGCCTCAATGACGGCGAGCCCCCACCCTTCATAGAGTGACGGCTGTACATAGCAATCGCAGGTTTTATAATAGGAGACAACATCGCGTGCCCATGGCAGTATGCGCAATTGCTGGTGAATATTAAGTGAACGCGCAAGAACAAGCAGCCGCTCGCGCAACGGACCACTCCCCACAATAAGGAGGAGTGCGTCGGGGTGCGTCCGAGCGACTCGCGCAAATGCACGAATAAGTCCGTGGTAATTCTTTTCCGGCTGAAGTCGTCCAATCGAAAGAATGATCTGTGAGTATTCGGGATACGATTGATGCAGATCGAAGCTGGGTTTCGCTTTCTGAAATTTTTCTCCATCCACAAATATCGGCACACGAGTAATCTGTTCTTTGCGGACGCCACTCGCGACAACCGCGCGATAAACTCTCTCCGAGACAACACGAACACCACTCGCATGGTTGAGCAAAAAAAGCATGATCACATATCGTATGCGATTGAGAAATTTTTCTGATTGCCATGCGCGACTAAATGGGTCCGTGTGTAGCTGAAGGTGGAGGGGCAGGTGAAATTTTCGCGAAATAAGATATCCCACTATTCCTGTTTCAAACGGATCCTGAGTCGTAACAAGCCATTTTTCTTCTTTCAGCACATGTTTGTTTTTTCGGCGAAGTAGGCGCTTTGCTGCCTCATATGCGTCCGGGAGGTAGGTAAGTTTGTGGGATGACCAACTCGGATAAATGTGGAGGTGCTCGCCGATGCTGAATTTTTTAAACTGCTCTCCTTTCGGAGTAAAGACGATCACATGCAGATCGCTCGTGAGTGCCGCTTGTTCAACTAGGCGCGCGCGAACAGCGCTGTCTTCTTCAAAGATTGACCTGTCAGTTGAAATCATCAGTATCTTCATGGTTTTTCCGAGACTTTAATTAGCACACCGAGTGTGCTCGTAACCATCCGCTCGACGGTAAAGCTCATGACAAATGCTTTGCCTGCCTCCGTGATATGCTCTGCAAACACCGGTTCGTGAAGTATGCGGTCGATACCCTTAAGCAGGGCATCGCGATCATCGTGCGGAACCAGAACTCCCGTAACACCGTCGGTAACTAGCTCAGGGTTGCCTCCAACATTCGTGGTCACAATCGGCGTGCCCACCGCCAACACTTCGAGCAATTGGTGCGAAAGGCCCTCGTACCCCGTGTTAAGGACAAAGCAATCTGCCGCCCGAATGTATTCCATAAGTTTGCCGTGTTCGACATCGCCAAGGAGAAAGATCGACTCATGCTGCGTACTTTCGCTAATTAATTTTTTCAGATCTGCTTCAAGTGGGCCTGAGCCCGCAATATAAAGATATGCATCAACGTGTTTTTTTCTTATCTCGTGGAAAAGCTCTATGAGTGTGGCAAATCCTTTCCAGGGGACAAGACGGCCGGCAGAAAGCAGTATTGTTCCTTTAATGCCCAGTGCCGTGCGCACGGACTCCTTGTCAGTAAGATTTGGTATTCCATCAAACGCATTGTGTACCACTTCAATTTTTTCGGGGGGAACTCCCCACTCTACAACAATGCCCTTGAGATAGTTACTGGGGACTATAATTGTTCGCGCACGTGCAGCAACAAACTCCTGTACACAGCGGAATGCCGCGACTTGCGCGAGAAATTTACTCGCAGGTTTTTTTACAAATTCATCGAGATTATCCGTTACTCCAAAGCGCTGTCTGCCTTGTTCCCATGCATAATCCCCTACGATCTTCACCACCAATTTTTTATTCCGGATGAGCGACACAAGTGCGGCTGGAAATCCTACCGATACCGGATCGAGAGCCAAAATGACATCCACTCCCCATGCTGCGCGAAAAAGCTGCACGAGATAGGTGAGGTGTGAAATTCCTTTGGGAAGATGGCGAACAGTGTGGAACGAAACAACCGAAACAAAGACGTCTCGTTTCATTAATTCCTCTTCGAGGATTTTTGCATACGTCGCCGGCCCGCCGATGTCCGGTGGATAGAGTGGTGTTGCAATAATAAGCTTCATAATATTCAGTGTTTTATTTTGAACACAGTCATAAAACTTTCATTTGGGGATGAGATGCGCAGTCCTGGACTGTCCCGATATTCGAGAAGACGTATGAGTGATACGTCTTCCGAATTCGGGATCAGGAAGGACAAGCAGATCGCCCCAAATGAAAGTTTTATTACGAATTAAAGACGCGGGTGACATCATCTTTATTGTCCTTGAGCCACTGATGCATTTGTTCAATACCTGCCTCAACGGTGACTTGTGGCTCCCAGCCCAGTTCGTTCTTGGCGCGGCGAATATCAGCTACAAAGACTGGTTGATCTCCGGGGCGCACATCGGCGTATTGGAGTTCTGGCTGATAGTCCATTTTTTTGTCGAGGTGTTCGAGGAGCTCAATAAGTGAGAGTGTGTTGGTTGGCCCACCTCCGACATTGTAGGCTTTGCCGTTTACAATATCCTGGTTATCAATTGCGAGTTCATACAACTTCACCACGTCATCGACAAAGAGCGCGTCGCGGATCTGCTTCCCTGTTCCGTAGATAGTGATTGGGCGACCCGTCATCGCTGCAATAGTGAACCATGCGAGCCACCCCTGATCCTCCACACCGAATTGATTGGTGCCGTAAATGCAGGACTGGCGAAATACGACAGTTTTCAGTCCGTAGATACGGCTGTAGTCGATCGTGTACTGATCAGCAACTCCCTTCGAGACACCGTAGGGTGAATGGAAGTCGAGCGGATATACCTCAGACACACCATGCTCGTGGTGCTCGTCCGAAATGAAGCGAAAACGCTTGCCCTCCTCGCGCACCGGAAGTCCCTCGAGGGCACCGAACACTTTGTTCGTCGATGCGTAGATGACAAACGGCTTGTTATGGCTGATCCGTACGGCCTCAAGCACATTAAAGGTCCCGAGCGCATTTATTTCAAAATCGGTACGAGGATCAATGACCGACGTCGTGACCGCCACTTGCGCGGCAAGGTGGAGCACCACATCATGATCGGATACTTCGCGCTCCAAGAGGTCTCGGTCATAACGTATATCTCCTTTGACCACCTTGAATCCTTTGGGGAATTCTTTCTCAAGGTTCGCCACATTGATGTCCGTCCCCTTACGTGAAAAGTTATCAAAAATAGTCACGACATAACCCTTCTTAAGAAAGTGCCGTGAGGCATTGATGCCGATGAACCCCGCCCCGCCCGTGATCATTATGCGTTTTGTCATGTGTAAAAATGAGTGATAAAGCCCGAATAGTATATATAGATTGTAACATCACTTGCCCTCTCTTTGTAACAAGTCTAAACTTACAAAATGGAAACCCTAAAAACAGAAATAAGCAGCCGTATTGTCTATATTTCTCCGTACTATGACCCCAAAGTTCCTTCAGGGGCCAACCGTCGTTTTGATGAAATCTGCAAACGATTTCTCGCGGATTTTGGTGACAATTTCACCTTAATGGTGACTAAAGGAAAAGTCCCTGAGTGGTGGAATGGCAAAAATTTAGTAGAAATTGATTACCACTTCAGTCACCTGAGCAAATTTTCTGCTCAGCGTGAAATCGCACGCGCGCTCGACATGCTCCCACCATCAATCGTCATCATGGAATCGATCCCCATTCCCTTCCGATCGCTCAAGCGACACAAACACTTCCAAGCAGCTTATGACTTCCGTTATTTTTACAGTTTTAGTAAAAGTTTTCTTTATCGTCTTCTGTTTTCTCAATATCTCAAATGGCAATGGAGAAATTGTCAGCACATCGTGACATGCAGCGAATTCTCTATCGACGAACTGAAGCAGCATGTGGGGTATCCCCGCGAGCGCGTAGTAAAAAGTTTCTTCGGTATTAATGAGAAAATTTTTGACGTGGCTCATCTCCCGCCAGAACAAAAGGAATACGACCTCATCTATGTTGGGCATTTTGACGGACACAAAAATCACGCTCCGCTTGTCGACGCGCTGGGCCTGATGGATAAAAAAATAAAGGTTCTCTTCATTGGTGTCGACAATGGCCTCCTGGCCACACTCCAAATGCGCGCGGCGGACCTTGGGCTCACGAACATTTCATGGATGACGGTGAAAGAAGACAAGAAAGTTTGGGAATATTACACCAAAAGCCGCGTGTTCGTCTCCCCGTCTATCTATGAAGGCTTTGGCATGCCGACAATCGAAGCGCTCGCACTTGGGCTTCCCGTCGTCATTTCCGATATCCAGGTGTTTCACGAAGTAGGGCAAGATCTCGCAACATACTTTGACCCCCGTAATCCGCAGGATATAAAAGAAAAGCTGGAGGCAGCGCTCGCAAATCCGACTCCTCCTGATAGATCAATAGTCCGCACGCACCTCGATCAATTCACCTGGACAAATATCTACAATAAGTTTCTGGAAGACCTAACATAATGCTCAGCCTTTGTTTTAGGTACACACATACGGCGGTTCAGTATTTGAATAATTAGCCAAAAATTCATTTGGCGTTTTCCCACCCAAACCGCAGTGTTCAAGGTCGTTATAATACATATTCCACTCTTTC
>JAYTCK010000071.1:0-16381 GCA_043736515.1 bacterium | reverse complement strand
ACATGATTTAAAAAATCATGTGCACTTTGTGGGGGTCAGTTCAATGGGCGATCTTTTTTATTTTGCGGCATTAAAACCCCGTGCTCTACCCGCGATGATTGACCTATTTTATTGACTTGAAAAAAGAGGGGGTGGTATCTTTTTCTTTGTTCACTCTCAATGAAACAAAATGTGCCATTCCTATTAACGGGAATGGCACTTTTTTGTCTTCTATCTTTACTATGCAAGTCGTTTGCGGTCTTGATCAAGGCCTTTCCAAAATACATGCACTGCATCAAGCATCTCGTTTCCAATGCGAATAAACTGGTCATCGTCGATATCTCGCGAAAAATAATCTTCCGAAAGCTCCACTTCCGTGTGGCGAGCATGATGTTCTTCAAGCGTGTCATGCATCGTAAAGAAACTAGTGGGAATATTTGCGGAATGGTTTATGTTATACAACTTAACTCCACGAATGAGGTCTTTCCAGAACCCCGCATTCGCCCAATTTTCTATAGCAAAGCTCGCAGCAAGAGCAACTGCGGGATCTTGGTGCCCGTACAACTTCTCGAGTTTATTGCAAAAATAGAGTGTTTTTTTGCTTCCGTGACTTGCTTTGCCGATGTCTGCGAAGCCAAGACCGAGCTTCCTGACGACGCGCAGAAGTACTTCAAAATGTGCATGCCGGTGTTTGTATGTCCCGCCTTCTATGGTGAATGTGATATCATCACCGCTTTGGATACGCAGATATGGAACCCCAAGCTCACTCATAAGGATCTCTTTGCCTATTTGCATGCCTTCCAAAGTGTCCGCATTCAGCACCTTTTTCAATTGCGCAATAATAAATAGATTCGAAAACACGGAGAACTGAACAAAGAACGCTTTCAGTTGTTCTTCGCTCATTTGACCCTTCGCAAACCATGTTGAGTACTTATTGTCGACGACCACGGGGTGGCTTAGAAGCTCCTTACGTATCCGCTCATAAAAAACTGTGTACTGTCGCATTTTTTCAGGATTGCATTCGCGTGCTGATTTTTCGGCTTTGTTATCAAGAAGTGACGTTGGTGCAAAATCGTTCATGATGTCTCCTGCATGTATCAATGTGCAAAACCTCTATAATGCTAATAGAGGGGTAGATAGTGGTCAAGGTATGGTTTGCCTAGGAGAACGGCTTCAGCACTATCCTCTCATCCTTATTTGTCATCCAACTAAAACTTGTGTGCGAATACAAAAAAACCACATCAAGTGGATTTTTTGTCATCTCATTAACTTGCCGAATGTAAATTTAAAAAAACGTTGGTCGGTATATAAGCCAGGGGACTGAGTACAGGCGATATCTCAAGTACATTATCCTTCAAACCATTACCTCTCGCATAAAATACGAAAAGTTAAATACATTCCTAAGGAGAAAGATAGCAAACGCACAGAAGCGCGTAACCGGCAAATCCTCGGAGGTGCATCATGGAAGCCTGTGGGGCCTTAATTGTTTGAAGGATGATGGGCTCGAAACCGATCACCATAAACATGATTCATTCATGAGCGATACTGAAAGATCTTCGTAAGCTCAACAGTATCATATTATTCAATTGTTGTCAACTCCTCTACAGCCTGCACGTGGACGCCTTCTTTTTGAGAAGCTGTCAGAACATGGCATACTGAGAGTGAAATTGTATTTTCTGTGAACGCCAAACAATTTCGTTGCTAACCCGAGCATAGCATTAACACACTTCTATGTCAAGCGATTCCACCGTCACCCCTCAAGAAACACTATTCTTAGACCAAAAACTCCGTCCAGAGCGTTGGGACGAGTACATTGGCCAGAGCCATATCAAGCAAAACCTTGAGATATTGCTTCAGGCGGCCAAAGAACGTAATCACCCGCCCGAGCACCTTCTGTTTTACGGTCCCCCAGGATTGGGTAAAACCACACTGGCGCACCTAATTGCCAAG
This sequence comes from bacterium, assembly GCA_043736515.1. GTDB lineage: Bacteria > Patescibacteriota > Minisyncoccia > Phycocordibacterales > UBA6899 > MHLP01. The sequence goes on along the minus strand of JAYTCK010000071.1, from coordinate 14,452 downwards.
GAGACCAAGGCGCAGCTCAAAAGTACTTCTGGCCCCGCGATTGAAAAGGTAGGCGACTTAGCTTCTATTCTCACTAATTTAAATGCGGGTGACATTCTCTTTATAGATGAGATACATCGACTCAATAAAATGGTGGAAGAAGTACTGTACCCCGCCATGGAGTCCGGCGTGCTCGACATCATCATTGGCAAAGGACCGTCAGCGCGTACCATCCAGCTTGAGCTTCCCCCGTTCACACTCATCGCCGCGACAACACGTATCGCACTTCTCTCGGCACCACTTCGGTCACGTTTCGGAGGAGGTGTGTTTCGTCTTGAGTTCTATTCACAAAAGGAGATCGAGCAGATCGTACACCGTTCAGCAAATATACTAGGCGTACCGCTTGCCGGAAGTGCCGCAACTGAGATCGCCAAGCGCAGTCGCTTTACTCCGCGCACGGCAAATTATTTTTTGAAACGTGCGCGCGATTTTGCCCAAGTCGGGAAGACTGCGCTCGATGAACAGGCGGTCAAAGAAGCGCTTCGTCTTCTTGAGGTCGACGAGATCGGCCTCACCGAGCCGGATCGACACCTCCTCACAGTACTCATCGAAAAATTCGGCGGCGGCCCGGCCGGCCTCTCAACGATGGGTGCTGCGACGAGCGAAGAGCAGGCAACAATTGAAGAGGTCTACGAACCCTATCTCCTGAAACTCGGCCTTTTAGATCGCACCCCCAGGGGGAGAGTCGCCACGAAGAAAGCATACGAACACCTCGGCTTCGACTACCCCGACAACACGGAAGGCGGTCTTCCGTAGGTCTCCGTCCCGAAAAGTTGCAAGAAAAACTCTTGTAGCGGTATGATGCAGTCACTACAATCCTAATCTTTTAACGTTATGTCCGGACATTCAAAGTGGGCGCAAATTAAACGACAGAAGGGCGCAGAAGACGCCAAGAAATCAAAGCTCTTTGGGAAGCTAGGCAGCCTTATCGCGACCGAATCAAAAAAAGCGAACGGTGATGTGAACTCACCGGGACTGCGCACTATTATCGAAACTGCAAAGAAGGTGAATATGCCGAAGGATACCATTGAGCGTGCAATCAAAAAAGGAAAGGGTGGGGAGACCGACGCAATGGAAGCGCTCACCTATGAAGGATATGGGCCAGGAGGATGCGCACTTATCATCGAAGCATTCACCGGCAACCGCAACAAAGCGGCACAAGAGATCAAGTTCATACTCTCAAAGAACGGCGGTGCACTCGCAGCACAAGGTGCTGCCGCATGGGCGTTCACCAAAGGCGAGGAGGGTTGGACCCCAAACAGCACCATCCCTCTTTCAGACGACGACGGCGCAATTCTCTCGACCATCATCGAAGAACTTGAAGCAAACGCTGAAGTCCAGGATGTCTACACGAATGCGGACTAATAAACTTTTAAATTGAAATGATCGTCTTAGCTATTGATCCCGGTTTTGGACGCTGTGGTGTTGCTGTCCTTGAAGGAGGCGGTTCAAAAGCAACCTTGCATTACTCTGCGTGTATTGAAACTAGCGCGAAAGAAATTTTTGCCAAACGTTTGCTTGTTGTAGCAAACGAAATTGTCAGACTCATTGAAGTTCACAAACCGGAAACGATCGCGCTCGAGGAACTCTACTTCACCAACAATGCAAAGACCGCACTCAACGTCGCCGAAGTGCGTGGCATGCTTATTTATCTCGCGGTTTCAAAAAACATTCCTCTTGTCGAGTATAATCCACTTTCAATAAAAATTGCTATTACCGGCTACGGACGCGCTACAAAAGAGCAGGTAACCAAAATGGTGGAAAAACTTGTTACACTCCCGCAAAAAAAGATGCTCGACGATGAATATGACGCCATCGCCCTCGGCCTCACCGCCCTCGCGAGCGCTCAATATAATACATTGAGAAAATAGGAAGTATTGAAAAGCACATCACTATCCACAGCTTTCTCCGAAACACTTGCACAAAAAGAGTGAAACGTGATACATAATGGATATGGTCGTAATCTCGACCATTTAAATAACTAATAAAATGACTCATCATGAGTGATGATTTTCTCTCAAGCGGAATGCTGCCTATTGATCTCGATGTAACAAGCGATAAAGATTTTGACCCCAACGCGGTTGAAAGCGATGATTTTCTTCCTGACGAACCCGATGAACTGCTCGTCGATGCTGACGCTCCGCTTGTCATTTCTGATGATGACACTGATGACCCTCTCGCAGATGATGTAGTATAAAAAAACCACCGCATTCGTGCGGTGGTTTTTTTATTTGTTATGACTCGAGAATTATTTTCAAAAAGCGATGTTTGCCGATTTTCAGTATCATATCATCCCGTACCGTTGTGAATGGGTCGGTAATTTTTGTTTCACCATCTTTTTTAATCGCCCCTTCATCAAGAAGGCGCCGAAAATCTGTTTTGGATGAAACAAGGTTTTGGGCCATAAGCACATCAACCAGAAGTGTCCCTGCCTTAGCGCGTACTTCGGGCATGTCAGAGGGAATCTCCTTGTTTTGAAATGTATTTACAAAATATTCTCGTGCTGAAACTCCCGCATCGCGACCATGATAAATCTCAACAATTTGTTGCGCGAGATCCATCTTCACGTCTTTGGGATGTGTTTTTCCTTTTTTGATCTCTTCAAATATTTTTGTAACTTCGGTCATTGGTGTGAACGTACATAGTTCAAAATATTTTTGAATGGCTTCATCGGGCACAGACATGAGTTTTCCAAACATGTTATTAGCGGTGTCGGTAATGCCGACATAATTATCGAGTGACTTCGACATTTTTTCTTTACCGTCAACGCCCACAAGGAGTTCAAACGAAAGCACCGCCTGTGGGGGCTTATTGTTGGCTTCCATCATTTTTCTGCCCATCAACATATTAAACGTCTGATCGGTGCCTCCCACTTCTAAGTGACATGCCCCATACACCTGGGAGAGCACATCGGAATCAATACCTTGAAGAACAGGGTAGAGCATTTCGTGCATAAACAAACTCTCCCCGTCATTGATACGTTTTTGAAACATGTCACGCTCAATCAATTGAGCCATCGTCACGTGTTTTAATCCCCACAAGAGGCTGCGCAGGGTAATTACTGAGATATTGGTAGCACCCATCTTTTTTTGCATACGTGTCTCTTCAAACACAATTGCTTTGCCCACAAAAGAGTTTGAGGGAAAGTCGATGTGCTCCGGCTTTTCTTTTCCGGGTATTTGAAAGTCCATGCCGACTTTGGCATCGTTTGAAAGAAAAATATCCGTGATGGCGGTAAACCAATCAGAATTTCTTATCCAAGAAAAAACTTTCGGGTCGAGATCAAGGATTTTTCCTACCTGATCGAGGTATGTCTGCATATTTGTTTCGATCGCAGACTGCTCTACTTCAGGGCGAACCTTACTCTTACCAGTGGGGTCACCAATCTGAGCAGTATAGTCACCAATAAGAAATACGACTTTGCATCCCACATCCTGCATTTGGCGAAGTTTGTGCAGTACAACAGCGTGACCGAGGTGAATGTCCGGACGAGTAGGGTCAACGCCAAATTTCACTATAAGCTCTTTGTCGTATTTGCCCTGTGCCTTCAGGGCGAGATTCGCACGGAATGATCCATCAGGGTCAACAAAAGTACCCACTCCCCGGGCGAGGATGTTTTCTACTGCTTTTTCTGCCTCTTGTTCAGTCAGTGTCTTTTTCATAAAACCTTGTGTTTATCACACCAGAGCTTACATTCTTGCATTTTTGGGACAATAAAACAATGTAGTGTGAGAGGTTATCCGTATCATTCTCATCCAATCAAGGGATAACATGTGACTTTTTCGTGATAATATTGTACAACAGGGAACTTACTATATGAAAAAGCACCACAGCAATCATAAACGCCCCCGCGGTCTCTATATTTTCCAAATAATGATTATTTGGAGCCTTATAATTGGGATTTTTTTTGTAAGCGCACTTTTGCTATGGGCCTCCACTCTTGAAATCCCCGATTTTAGCCTTTTTGAATCACGAAAAATCGCCCAATCCACAAAATTGTATGATCGCACTGGAAAAATCCTCCTTTATGATGTACACAAAGACACTCGGCGTACGATCGTTTCTTTTGATGAAATAAGTCCGTATATTAAAAACGCCACTGTCGCTATCGAGGATGATCAGTTCTATAAACACCGTGGTATCAAACCTAAGGCGATTTTGCGTGCGGTGCTTGTGAACCTCCGCCTTCGGGAAGGATATATTGGACAAGGTGGCTCAACTATCACACAGCAAGTGATTAAAAATTCTTTGCTTTCCCAAGAAAAAACAATTACCCGCAAGATAAAAGAGTGGATACTTGCCATAAAGCTTGAGCGCATCATGGGCAAGGAAGAGATTCTCACTCACTATTTGAACGAAGCGCCGTATGGCGGAAATATCTATGGTGTTGAAGAGGCGAGCATGTCTTTTTTTGGCGTTCGCGCAAATGAACTCTCCCTCGCAGAGGCTGCATACCTTGCTGCCCTTCCGCAGGCCCCCACACGATTTTCTCCGTACGGGAGAAATCGTGAAGGGCTTGAAAAAAGAAAAGATGCCATCATTACAAAAATGCGTGAATTAGGGTCTATTACCGAAGATGAGTACAACACTGCCCTCGCAGAAGAAGTGGAATTTATTCCTCCCGCGGAAAGCGGTATCCGCGCCCCACACTTTGTTATGTTTATCAAAGAACAGCTCGCAGAAGTGTATGGTGATGAGCTCCTCAATGAAGGAGGGCTCCGTGTTGTCACCACCATAAACATGGATTTACAGGAAAAGGGTGAAAAGATCGTGAAACAATTCGCACTACAGAATGAAAAAACATTTAAAGCGAAGAATGCTGCGTTGGTAGCTATTGATCCGAAGACCGGTCAAATCCTTACCATGGTTGGCTCCCGTGATTATTTTGATATTAAAAACGAAGGGAACTTTAATATTGCACTCGCCAAGCGACAACCAGGTTCGGCATTTAAGCCGTTTGTCTATGCGGCAGGCTTTGAAAAAGGATATACCCCCGACACTGTACTCTTTGATATTGCCACACAGTTTTCGACTCGGTGTGATGCATTTGGTACACCGCTTGGAAATGCCACTGCAAAAGATTGTTATATGCCGGGAAATTATGACAATGAGTACCGTGGTCCCATGAGTATTCGCAACGCACTTGCGCAGTCGGTCAATGTTCCGGCGGTAAAAATGCTGTATCTGGTTGGCATCAATACTGCGCTCCAATTTGCGGATCGCATGGGGATCACTTCACTTGGCAACAAAGCTCAGTACGGACTTACGTTGGTTTTGGGTGGTGGTGAAGTATCACTCTTAGATATGACCAGTGCCTACGGTGTGTTTGCGAACGACGGAAAACGCCAACCATATACGGGTCTCCTTAAGGTTGAAGATGCGGATGGTATGACGATGTATGAATACTCATCCAACGAAACACAGGTCATCGCTCCTGAAATAGCGCGTAATATCTCAGATATACTCACGGATAATGTTGCGCGTGCGCCCGCCTTTGGTCCTGAATCATTTCTTTATTTTCCCAACCATGATGTGGCGGTAAAAACAGGAACAACCAATGATTACCGCGATGCGTGGATCGTCGGATACACACCATCGCTTGCGGTTGGGGCATGGGCAGGAAACAACAACAACAGCCCCATGGAAAAGAAAGTAGCCGGCTTTATTATTGCTCCGATGTGGAATGCATTTTTTGATGAAGCATTTGACTCACTTCCCCCAAATGAACAATTTATTCCACCACAACCCGTATCACAACTCACCAAACCCGCACTGCGTGGATTATGGTACGGAGGTGAAACGTACAAGGTGGACAAAGTATCAGGAAAACTCGCTACAGAATTTACTCCTCCAAATCTAATTGAGGAACGCGTTATCCCGAACGCGCACGAAATTCTTTATTGGGTGGATAAAGACAATCCATCTGGACCTGCACCGCTTAATCCCTATGATGATCCTCAGTTTTTGTTGTGGGAAACCCCGACACAACGATGGATTGCTGCACATGGTCTCCCCGCACAAGCGTGGAGTGCGGTTCCACAAGGTTTTGACGATATCCACAAACCAACCTTGGCACCACAAATAACCATTATCAGCCCCACATCTACTGTTATGTATGAGATGGGACAAAAACTTCTTGTACAAACTTCTTTGACGAGTAGTTTTGCGATAACCCATGTAGATTTCTTTGTAAACGGTCTCTTTTTGGGATCCATACAAAATTTCCCATATGATTTTGCATTTACCCCCGCTGAAGTACAAAACATCAGCGACATGAATGAATTACGCATCACCACACAAGATGCAGTTGGGAACAAGAACGAGATAACAACGTTCTTCACTGTTACTAAGCAGTAAAAAAACCTAAGGCAGCCTTTGGGGAACGATTCTTAAAGGCTGCCTTAGGTTTTTTATCTAATATCAAAAATAGGTTTGCCTGATTTTTTAAACTCCTCAAGGAGTTTTGTTTTATACAGAAAGAGTTGATTGCGTGTCACACTATCCGCGCGCACAGAGAGCACCCCTCTGTTGACCGTAATATCGCTCACCATGAGAGTTACTCCAGTCACACGAGCAATCAGTGCTATTGTCTCTGTTCTATCATCATCAGCCAAATTCAGCCGCTTCCGATAGGCATCAAGAAAATCTTTTATACCCGATAATTCCATACACTCAGTGTATAGGAGTTAGTTGTCAGTTTCCAGAAAAATACTTATTTACAAAGCATTTTTATATTACGATAGCGCGGTTTATTTTGGGATGTAATTTGAATGCGGAGGAGTCGCAGTGTCCCCTAGGCTGTGCTTCACGTACTGCCTAGGGGACCGAGCACCGACAAGTTCAAAGTACGCCCAAAATAAGGCGCGGGTGGTTTGCAGACAGAAAACTCAACCTTTCATGGGCATGATGAGGTAAGTAAAGGTATTATCCCCCACCCCCCGCACAATAAGCGCCTTCCCCGCCCCACTCGCCGAAAGTGTGATGCTGTCTGAGGAAAGGGAGGAGAGAACGTCCATAATATACCGCTGATTCAACAAAAATTGGACTGATTCTCCTTCAAGAGTAGCTTCTATTTGTTGTGTGGTTTCGCCTATTTCATCATTGCGGGACTCGATTTCAAGAAGTTTCTCGTCAGGATAAATTTTAATTCTCACTTGTTGTAATTTCCCTGAAAAAACCGTAGTCATTTTTAACCGATCTATAAAATCCTGCCGCAGGAGTACTGCTTCAGTGGTAAATTTCTTCGGAATGATCTGTTTATAATCGGGAAACATCCCATCAACCAAACGCGACGTGATATGCATGTGATCTGTATGGAATGATATTTGGTTTTTTGTGGCACACAATGTTACAACACCGCTTATGTTCTCAAGCGCACGAATAATTTCGGTCACATTTTTTGCAGGAATGAGTACAGAAAGCGCTTCGGGTGCTTTTTTGAGGGGAATGCGTTTCTCTGCAAGGCGTGAAGAGTCAGAGGCTGCCATAACCAGCGTTTGTTCGTCGGTATAACAATATACACTTGCGAATTCTGGTTTAATATCTGAGTTTGACGCAGCATATTGTGTCGACCGGAAACCGGACACAAGTGCTTTTGCATCAACCTCAAGACTTGTACCTTTTGTAACCAAAGGAAGTGTTGGGAAGTCTTCATAACCGAAACCTTTGATCAATGTTGAGTATGAAGCACCGGTTATGGTTAAATGCTCACCAATTTGCTCAATGGTCACACTTTTTTCATAAGGAAGGTTAGAAAGGAAACTTCCAAGTGTATCGGCAGGAATCGCAATAACTCCCTCTTTTTCAACACGAGCCGGTAGTGCTATCTCGATTCCGAGATCAAGATTGGTGGCACGAAGCTTTAGTTCTTTTTCTGCAGCGATAAACAATACATACTTGAGCACCGGAAGTGAAAGTTGTTTACCTGTAAATCGCTCTGCAATAAGTAATGCATCTTTTAAATTTGGTTTTACACATTCAAGCTTCATACCTTATATATAAATACTAATTATATGAATTACGGGTGTGGATATGTGGAGAGTAGTTGTTTTATCAAGCTCCACATCACCCTCATACTGATTTTTGTTTTGCGTACATTGTGGAGAAGCACTGGGTTATCCACACACACGACATACTTACATTTTCTTCTCCACTCCCAACTCACAATTCAACACGATTTTCTCCACAGACTTATTCCGACTTATCCCTACCACTCTCCACATCTTTATCCCCTAACTTTATTTTAAAATGAGATGAAGTGCGCAGGTGTGGACCATTTTAGTGTTCAGTAAGACGTAGGAATTTCTACGGCGACTGAACCTAAAATGGGAACACCCAGCAATTCGCTCATTTTAAAATAAAGCACGGATCTGATCGATTTCTTGTACTAAGAGTGTGTCAGTTTTGATATCTACTTTTATTTTTTCACACGAGTGAATCACTGTTGTGTGATCGCGACCACCCAATTTTTGTCCGATCAATGGGTAGGAGATACTAAAATCCTCGCGCAAAATATACATGAGCACTTGGCGTGGCTTTACCACCTCTTTGCGACGTGTTTTTTCGTAAATAAATTTCTCGTCGATGTTGTAAAAGTTTGTTACTGTCTTCACAATATCCTTAATTGATACGGGCTTTGTGGGTTTTGCGTTGTTTTTAATGAGGGTACGCACTTCATTGAGTGACAATGTTTTATTCTTGAGTTGAGCTTGGCATATCACCAGATTAAGTGTGCCTTCAAGCTCACGAATACTCCCCTGAATTGTTTCTGCAACATAAGAGACGATCTCATCCGGAATGATCATCTGTTGTTGTTTTAATTTTTCTCGGAGAATTGCCAATCGTGATTCAAAATCCGGAGTGGTGATCTCAACAATCATTCCTGATCCGAAGCGTGATTTTAATCGATCTTCAAGTCCGTTGATGTAGTTTGGATGTTTGTCTGATGAAAAAATAATTTGCTTATTGTTTTCGTATAGTGTGTTGTAGAGGTGAAAAAGTTCCTCCTGTGTTTTCTCTTTTCCGACAAGAAACTGAATATCATCCATGATGAGCACATCATATTTGCGATATTTTTCTTTAAACTCACTAATTTTATTGTTTTGAAGTGAATTTACATAATCAGTTGAAAATCTTTCAGAACTTACATACTGAATTTTTTTGCCAGGGTTTTGTTTTTTTACTCCATTGCCTATGGATTGAATGAGATGTGTTTTTCCGTATCCTGTTTGGCCGTAGATAAATAGAGGATTGTACATAATCCCTGGCTTCTTGAGTACCGCCTGGGATGCCGCATAAGCGAGCTCATTAAATGGCCCTATAACAAAGGATTCGAAGAGATAGCGTGGGTTTAAGCCGTCTTCTTTGTTGATATAAGTATCTTGAAGAGGAAGTTCTGCGCTAAAGGGTTGAAAATTGTCCTTTTTTGGGCTTTGTTCGGCTTTATCAGTATCGGCATCTTTAGATATCAAGTACTCGACTCCCCTTACGTGCTCGGAACAATTACGCAGGATACGCAGAATTGTTGAGTGATATTTATTTGAAAGCCAATCGCGTACAAATTCGTTTTGTACCCCGATGTATACCGTCCCGGCGTCCTGTTTTATGATACGGGTGTTTTTGAACCATGTGCTGAAATTTGCCTTTGAAACCTCCAGCTCGATGTCGACCAGAGTTTTGCTCCACAATTCTTTGTTATCCATAAGATCCTTGCCCGTTATTTTTTTATAATTTTTCAAACCCTGTTCCAAAAATATTTCCTCTTTATTTTTTTGGATGACTCACGAACAATTATAGCGAACAAGTGAAGAGGAGAGAAAAAGGGAGAAATGTTCACAAGTTGTGTATAAACTGTGGACAAACATTACACCACAAAACTACAAATCGTAAGGTTGAAGAATGGATAAAAGTATATTATAGTGCGCGTATGTCAGTCACATATAAACCTAAAAAACGAAAGCGGGCAAAAACTCACGGTTTTCTTGTGCGCAGCAAGACTGCGAGTGGGACTAATGTTATTAAGCGCCGCCGAGCAAAGGGCCGCGCCAAACTCTCGGTCTAGTCTGAGCGCCGCTCTTTGGCGCACTACTTGTCTTTCCTGCCTTTGATTCGGCAGACGTATCACTCATACGTCAGCCGAACACAAAGTCAGTCCAAGACTGCATATTGCATCCAAAAACGACACTCAGACCCGCGCGACTAAGAGAGCTCACCCAAGTCAGACGAGCATCTACGTCTGCTTTTCGTATTTAAGGTAAAATAACGTTATTATTATGCTCCCCCGCGAACGCACTCTTACCCGCAAGCTTTTTCCGCGTCATACTGATGCGAATGTTTTGTGGAACGGCAAAGTGCTGCGCGTGCGTTGCTATGTGAAGCGCTCTCCCGAATCCCTCCCCCGTTTTGCTGTGGTTGTATCAAAAAAACAATATAAAACTGTTATAGACCGAAATCTTTTCAAACGAAGGGTGCTCGCAATTATTGGCAGCGAACTTCCTGTAATTGATCGGCTACGCTTTGGAACATATGTGTTTTTTCCTACACTGCCGGTTGCGAATATTTCCCACAAAGACATTGTTGCCGATATTAACGAGCTTATTGCACAGTGTTCACGCTGAAATCTAGGACCGTCCTTTATATCAGATATAAAGGACGGTCCTAGATTCGCGATATTCTCAATGAAGCATATTATCCTTGCAGTACTTCGTTTCTACCAACGAGTCCTCTCTCCCGATAGAGGTTTTTTGCGTTATCTATTCCCTACAACACGTGGGTATTGCAGAATGCAGCCCTCGTGTTCAGAATATATGATACTGTCGGTAGAAAAATTTGGTGTTCTCCGCGGTGTTTTTCGGGGAATTATACGCATTTTACGCTGCAATCCTTGGCAAAAAAATCTTATCGACTTTCCATAAGCATACACACAAGAGTGGGCCGTGGTCTTCTAGACTAGTAAAAATGGATTAATTCCATTAGGATAGGTGAATGATTTCACTTTGGAACGCTGTTATTTATAAACCGCTCTACAACCTCCTTATTGTATTAGTAGCAGTCCTTCCCGGACAGAGTGTTGGCGTGGCGATCATTGTCCTTACTTTTTTGGTGAAGCTGCTCCTTTACCCACTTACTGGGAAGTCTATTGAGGCCCAACGGGCAATGCGTGAGCTGGAGCCTGAATTAAAGCAAATTCGGGAGAAATATAAGGATGACCGACAAAAACAAGCCCAAAAAACTATGGAGCTCTATCAAGAGCGCAAAGTGTCGCCCTTCTCGGGGTGTTTGCCGATCTTGATACAAATTCCCATTATTATTGGGCTCTATTGGGTATTTTTTAAGGGTCTTGCCGGGATAGATACAAGTATTCTCTATAGTTTTGTTGTCCCCCCAGCAGCACTCGATATGCACTTCCTTGTATTTGACCTCGCCTCCAAAAGTATATTTCTCGCCCTCTTGGCCGGAGTTACCCAGTACATTCAGACATATTTATCTCTAGGAAAGCCAACACCCAGTGCCCCGTCGACAGGAAAAGCCTCATTTCAAGAAGATTTTGCTCGCAGCATGCAGATGCAAATGCGCTATATATTGCCAATCATGATCGGATTCATTTCGTACACTACCGGAGGAGCAGTTGCGCTTTATTGGGCAACAAGTAATATACTCAGTATTGGCCAGGAGTTATTGATGAAGAAGGATAAAAAGTAGTCATACACAGAAACACCATGGAAAAGCAAGAACAAATTATTGAGACCATTAAAACCCTTTTAACACACATGGGTGTTCCCTATACGAGTGTTGGGGTTGAAGAGGATGAACGTATCAAATCGCACCGTTTTGTGATTACCACGCTCGACTCCGCGATTCTTATTGGTGAAAATGGAACACGTCTCTTGTCACTCAATCATCTTGTGAAGCGCATGGTTACTAAGGATGATGAGACCCCGGCTTCTTTCATGATCGATGTGAACGACTACCAAAAAAAGCGCATAGATGACATTCGCGCAAAAGCACATATGCTTGCCGAACGAGCGCGTTATTTTAAGAGTTCGGTTGAAATGGAACCAATGAGTTCGTATGAACGCATGCTTGTCCACGCAGAATTCACTGATACCCCCGATATTGCGACAGAATCAGTGGGCTATGGCCGCGACCGTAAAGTTGTCATCAAACACACAGAGTCCAAAACACCCTCATCTGCGGTATTTGCGTAAATCGTCTAATTTTGGCGCCCTTCGTATTTTTCTTCATTGAAAGGTTTGGAAGAGCTACTCTTTGTAGCCCTTTTCAAACACTTTCAACTTGAAAAATGCGAATTGCATCCAAAATAAAAGGTATTAAACCTTTTTTAGCTCTCCTCGGCTCGGAAATGAAAAAGAATACTTTTTCATTTCGCTCACTCTACGTCGGCAATAAGACGATTTCCATCTTCAGAATTACTGCGCACCCTCATTCATAGCCTTTCGCACGTAGAACATTAATCCGGCGAGGAGGAGGGCAAGTATGCCGGTCACCACAACAACGATCGTTTTTGTCTCCACACCTTTTTTGGGGGAAGGAGTGCTGCTTGTCCCCACTAGGGCGGTACCCGGCAAGGTAGTTCCTATTGTTTCTTCTACCACAGGAGGCTCGGGTGTCGGTGTTATTACAGGAGTCGGAGGTGTGACGGGTTGAGGTGGCGGAATCACTTCACGCGGCGGTACCCCACCTGGTGGGGGTGGACAATCGTTAGGGCAATTACGGAAGTTTTCTCCGACACCACCGTTGCATTTATTGTTATCATCGCAAAATGAACTACTGCTTACGGAAATCGTAAGTAGTTTTTTTCCTGCTTGCACAGACAGGCCGCTCTTTTGATAGAAATCCACTCGGCTGGCATTGGCAAAAAATGGAGCCTTCACCGTAAAGACGCTTTTGCCCAGCGCGGGAACGATAGTCTCGGGTTTGTTAAATCCAAAGTATGCAAGATTTGTACCCTTTCCACTCACGATAATGCCATAAAAATCCATCTGCTTCGCTGTTCCTTCGTCTGTTGGCCCGTCAAAGTATACAGGAATAGGGTCATACGGATACGCCGCTCCCTCTTCTACTGCAAGAACACCCTGTTTGTACTGCAGATAAAAGAAGTATGTCCAATCATCATCATCCACCATTGCATAACCAAGCGATGAGGGAAACAATAATGCAAGAAGTGTGATAAGGATTTTCTTTTTCATAATATATTTTAATTATAGAACGAGTTTGAGAGAGTGCAATGCGCAGTCTTGCACCAACGCAATGTTGAGGAGGCGTATTCTTATGCGACGACTCAACATTGCGGAGGGAAAGACAAGCATGACCTCAAGTTTGCTCGTTCTAGTAGGCGGGGTTTTGGGTGCAGTGAAGTACTTGCGTCGCATAATTTCGTGTTTCGACAAATCCTGCATTGCACTGTGTGTGCGCATTGTCATCATAGAGACATTCCCATTGTCGCACGCTTCCACCCGCACAACTTTGATCCCCTCCACAGTTTGCACTATTACTACAGCGTCCTGGTCCGGCATTATATCCAGCTGCTACATTGCGGACATCAGCGCCGCACGATGACTGGGTGATTGTGCGAATATATTCTGCAGTTAAGCAAATCGATTTGTCCCAATTATTTTTGTCAGCAAGCCAACCACAGGTAATTAATGTTGTCTCAGGAATTCCGCATCGTGTGCGAAGCCTATTTGCAGTAGTAGAGAGAAATTGAGTTGGTCCGCACGCTTGGCCATACCCCGTGACGGGACCAAACAGATTTTGTCCACAACTTGATTCTTGGATAATAATCGCTTTAATGAGGGCCGCACCATTAGCGACACCAGTGCGTCCTGCGTTGGCATCTGCGAGCGCAGCAAACTGGGCACAGGATCCGTTCGTGCACTGACGAAATTGGGGTTCACAGAGATTACGCCCACTTTGCGGGCATTTAATCCCCGTGGTTGCGGGTGGAGCGGTGGTGGTTACGGGCGGAGTGCCTCCAGCTCCCACAAGAAAACAATTTGTTTGCATTTCATAATTTGGATCAGCCTGAGAACCTGTACGGATGCGCTCGCATGCTTCACAAGTCGCGGCGTGTGTGAACCTCACATTCCCAGTACTCTTTTCCAGGTATCGAAAATAACAGCCGGGGGTAGTTGGGTCGCGCTCTGTCGTTCCTGGCTTTTGTGCCCCAGTGACATTTGTTTGAGCTGCAATAAGTGTTATGTCGCTTCGCAAAAGTTCCGGATTGATTGTGTAGAGTATCGCATACGCACCTAGTGCGATCAACAATCCAAACAGTGCATTCCAAATACATTCTTTCGCCTCACTCTTCCCCGAAACCGATCCCGACATCATCATCTTAATGCCGCAGATAACAATCATGACCACAGCAAGCACTCCTGCGATACCTATAGTG
>JAYTCK010000070.1:0-16698 GCA_043736515.1 bacterium | reverse complement strand
AAGACTCTTCGGAGACGAACGTGCCTCAATGATCATGTCAGACCCGATCTACAACATCTCTGTCGACTACAACGGCGGTATCGGAGGCAAGCAGGATTACGGTGGCACCGTTGATGACAACAAGTCTGACGCCGAATACAAGGACTTCCTTAAGAAGAGCCTGGATGCGGCACTCGTAGTCACCAACAAGGACGCTCATGTCTTCTACTGGTCTGACCAAACATACATCTGGCTCATTCAGACCCTCTACCGCGAGTTTGGCATCGTGAATAAGCGTGTGTGCCTCTGGCTCAAGAATGGGCAGAATCCCACGCCGGGAGTGGCATTCAACAAATGCTACGAGCCTTGCACCTACGGCGTCCGTGGAAAGCCATACATCGTCAAGGGAGTGAACAAGCTGAATGAGGTGATGAATCCCGAAATGACCACGGGCAACAACCTTCTCCAAGAAGCACAGGATCACTTCGACGTTTGGGGAGTGAAGCGCCTCGCAGGCAACGAGTACGAGCACAGCACCATGAAACCGCCTGAGGTGTACGAGAAAGCGATCCGTCGCTGTACCAAGATGAATGAGATTATCCTCGACAGCTTCTCAGGTTCTGGAAGCACCATCATGGCAGGCGTGAAGTTGAAGCGCAGAGTGTATGCGGTCGAAATAGAGCCAGTCTTCTGTGATCTCACCATCCGCAGATTCGAGCACATGACAGGCACAAAAGCCACGGTGATAAGAGCCAATGAAGCGCAATAGGAAAGAACAACAGTTCCTTGAGCAGTTGCAGACGATCCCGAATATCTCGCTTGCGTGCGAGAAGGTGGGGTTATCCCGAAACACCATCTACAGATGGTGCAAGGAAGACCCCTCCTTTAAGGATCGCCTCGATGAAGCTATCGAGACAGGTACCGAGTCGGTAAATGACCTCGCAGAAAGCAAGCTGATCTCTCAGATCAACGCGAGCAATATGCAAGCAATCAAGTACTGGCTCGATAACAACAAGAAGACATACATGCGTCCACGACCAAGGGACTTCTGGGAACAATTTACCACTTCTCATCGTGACTGCGTGACTCAGATCCACATCGTGAGTGCAGAAAGTGAATTTCCACCTGGCGCAGAGAATCTTATATCGTCTTCTGAATAGTCTCGGCCATGATTGCGCTTGTGTTACTCATGATGAACTCAATATCTCGAACCACGAAATTGGCGACCTCTTTGACGGTCGCCTTTTCTGGTAGTTGGACAGAACGATAGAAATCAACTTTGCCAAACGTATTAAATTCTTTTACTCCACGAGGATACTCCACATCGGGAGTAGTGATATGTGCGAAATTAAACCAAAGCCTTTTTGCTTTGAGCACAGTCGCTACACGCACTGAGTCTTTGCCATATCCTGCATACCCCTGAACCATGTGTCGATACGAACCTCCCTGTATTTGAATTGTGAGGTAAAGCCCTTTCGTGAGTACATAAGATATTGTCACCATTCCTTGCGCATTCGACATGCCGTGTGAAATATTTATCCAGCCATCATTTTCCGTATAGTGATTAGGGTCTGACAGTACCACTTTATCTTTTTCTGGAACTATCTCTTTCAATGCTTCAGATATCTGACCAGCAAATGCTTCATATCGTAGTTTCTGATAGAGATCACCCATACGCAATGGCTGAAGCAACTCGAGGGCGGAGCTTTCTGATGGTGTGTGAAAACTTGCGAATAAGTCATCATCACTCGTCTCATGTTGTGTAAAAATACTACTTAATGAAAATATGAATGTTTCATAGTCACTAAGAATTGAACGATGATACTCGTTTTGTATTCCTGATTTTATCTCACTGATTATCGTGGACATGTTGGAGTATGTCAGGATGTTCCACTCAACGACAGTGTCCTCATTATTCTTAATTGTGATAGTTCCATTAGTTGAAAACGGTGGAGTCGAGAGTGTGAGCAGTAGAAAATTTTGATTATCTGTTGAGTTGGCAGAATACATCGCTAATTGTTCAAGGTACGGCAGGCTTTTTACTTTGTTCTCAATGATAAGCTCTTGTCCGTTTCGAAATCGAATCCACAAATCACGATTCTTTTCTTCTCTCCCCACACTTTCTACCGATACGTCGCCAGTACGATCCTTTAGAAACTTGGACAATGCTCTGCCCGACTCCTCTGGATAGAGTTCAAAAAGCCACGCAAGAAAGTTGCTATGGAATAATTCTTTTGAACCGAGCGAAAACTGAAACAGCGGCGAAGATTGTAACGCCTTAACTTCCTCAATATTTAATTTTTTCATGCACCCTACTAGGATTTATGAGCCGAAGCCTTTAGGTAATCAAAAGGCTCCCAGCCATTGCGATTTGACCTTTCGGCCAAACCCATACCCGTTTCCAGATATGACCTAGTAGAGTGACTCTGACTGGGAGTCTTTTGATCTCTACTAGGTTTTGCAACCATACCTTAAGGAAATCCCTAAGGGTTAGGCCGTCTTTTATTCAATTGTTCCTCAATGATAGCATTTTTCACTATCATCTTAAACCCTATCAGAAATGACCTAATCTGCTAAGCGATTGCTGTCAACATCTTGCCAACAGTCGTGGCTTAGCAACCCCATTAGTTCTGTCATTAATGAATGATGGAAACACAGACAACGACTGCCCAATTTAGCAGTCCTGCGGTCGTAATAGATGAGAAAGTAAGATACTGCTTATACGCAAGAAAGAGTACGGAGCAAGCAGAAAAGCAGGCTCTCTCGATCGAATCACAAGTAAAGGAAATGTTACAGATCGCCGAGCGTGATGGACTTGAGGTTGCTGATATCCGCCGCGAATCCCATTCAGCCAAGGAGTCGGGGCAACGTCCCGTCTTCAAGGAAATACTAGAAGATATCAGGCGAGGACGATTTAACGGCATACTCACATGGGCACCCGATCGATTGAGCCGTAATGCAGGCGATTTAGGTTCGGTTGTTGATCTGATGGATCAGAAACACCTCTTGGAGATTCGAACCTACGGCCAACAATTCCGAAACTCGCCGAATGAGAAGTTTCTACTTATGATCTTGTGTAGCCAAGGGAAACTTGAGAATGATAACAAGAGTATTAACGTAAAGCGCGGACTTCGCACAAGAGTCGAAATGGGACTATGGCCGAGTGGTGCACCAACTGGCTACCTCAAAGAAAAACGAACGGATAGAAAGTGTCAGACAATTATTGATCCTGATCGAGCGATGGTCATCAAGCAAATGTTTGAGAAAGTAGCATACGATAAGTGGAGTGGAAGAAAGATTTACCACTGGCTAAAGTTTGATCTGAATTTTAGGACAGTCGCAGGACACAAACATCTCTCGCTCGGAAATATCTATAAAGTACTCGAAAACCATTTTTATTATGGGGTCTTTGAGTATCCAAAGAAAAGTGGTAATTGGTATACAGGAAAGCATCCATCGATAATTACTAAGGAACTTTTTGACCTTGTTCAAACGCAGGTCAAAAGTCAGATCATACGATCCGAAAGCAAAGAGTTTGCATTTACCAAAATGATGACCTGTGGACTCTGCGGATCAGGAATCAGTGCCGATGAAAAGTTTAAGAAACAGCAAAACGGAAACATCCATCGATATGTGTACTACGGATGTACGAAAGCGAGGGACAAGGATTGTAAGTGTGGATATATCGAAGAAAAAGAATTGATCAAGCAGTTTGCAGAGTTACTCGACAAGATAGATATTGACGAGATCGGCATAAGGGAAAAGCTCAAGTTTGAAGTTGAGCGAGTCAAAAAATTTCAACAAGGCGTGCTTGGGATCAAAGAAAAAATAACCGTTGGAGATATCGACATTCGCAACTATGCAAAATACATTCTGCGCGAGGGGCAAGATATTGAAAAGCGAGAGCTATTGGGGTGTCTTAGAGGAAAAATACTACTCAATAACAAGGTGATATCGTTGGGTTAGTCCACTCCTAAATAGCGGTCAATTTCCGTAGAAAATTCCAAATCTCGACCATTGCTAGAGTGTCGAGTTTGCAATACTTCAGTAGATTCTCGCGAATTTTTTTCCTCTCATCTTCAGTCGTTACGTCTTTGATACTCCTCTCCCATTCACTCATTGCCATCGTGCCATCTTGAATTTCGAGATTCTTGTAGGAAAGCTCTGGCAACAACACGGGTAACACTTTTTTAATTGAGGCACTTCCGTTGAAGTCTGGATGCAAGAAGTCTTTCTTAAAGACGAACATCAAATCGAAGATACGACTATTGATATCCTCCAAGAATGCTTTATGCTCCGGGTGTATTTCCGCAAGCTCAGTGTTCCTTCCTTTCTCAAAGCCTTCATTCCACACAATCACACTCCCCGTGGGACCAATGTTTACCTTCATCATCTCGAGTAGCCCTGTTGTTGCTGACTCAAGATCACTACCAAGATATTCAAAATGTTTTATGTCTCCGTTCTCCTCCACGACATGGATTGATACCTGAAACACAATCTGCTGATTCGTCGTATATCCATCGAGTATTGGATACGGCTTACCAAACGTCTCATAGTCAAGAAAGTACAATGGGAACACTAAATTAGAGAGGGTCTCTCGAATAGCCTCAGTGTTAATGAATGGCTGACCAGACTTCTGAATATCCACTTTCCCTCGCTGGATGTCGGTCAGGTCAAAATCATCAGGGATGTCTTTGATATTCAAAATATTGTCGCTCAAAAGTAGTTGCAACTTCTTTCCTGTTACCACGTGATGCACCGAGTATTTTGGCACATTGGGATTAAATAGTTCAAAGCTGTCACATCGCTGACCGTGACTTTTGAATAAGCAGGCGCAACCTTCGAGCGTTACGTCATCTTTTTTGAGCAACGACAGAGCTTCGTTTATCTCCGCGCGCACACTCTCTTTTTCTTTCTGCACCACTTCCGTCACGTCCTCAACAACAAACAATTCTTTCGGATTAACATCTCCTCTTCGTCGGTATTCCTTGTTGACGTGGGTGATAAAACTTTTTCCAACCTCGACACCTGCATTCTCAGCAGTGATGGTCTGAAAGATAATATCCTTTACGTGGTTATGCTGTAGGTCGGTTTTAATTTCAGAACTCGCCTTGATCTCGTATATATCCCACTTGTTAGTTTTTGAATCAAAAGCCAGTACATCTATCTTTGCGAATAGACCTTCTACTGTTTGAAATGTCGCTTGGAACATCGTCTTATGCTGTCCCATTAGTTCTTTGGTGGTAGCGATGAGGGCTTCCTTGTTGCCAGTTACGTTGACCCCATCAGGAAAAAGCTGCTGAGCGTACGCCTCCACCTCATAGCCGTCTTGAATAAGCTTTTCCATGAATAACGACATTTCACCCTCAACACATTGTTCGGGTTTTATCTTTTTCAACCAAATCCACTTTTGGCAAATGAGGTATTCCTTAAAGTCAGTCTTTGAGAGTATGCTGTTCACTTAGGTACCTGATTTACTTCATTTTTAATTTGATCTTAAGTAATGCTTTTGTGGACTTTTCCAGATCGGCATCTGTAAACTTTGCGTTATTTACATTTTCTGGATGGTGAATCAAATTCCTGATGTATGACGGCAAGGTAAGCGTTTGTTCTTCGGTGGTCCCATCCTTCTTTATTTTTATGTATTTCTTATCTTTTTGGATTTTTTCGGTTTCAAGATAGATATCAAAATCCGAAACATTTACCTTTTCACTTTTATCCTGAATGAGTCCGTAAAGTTCGTTGTGGTAATCAGAGGAAAGTATACCAAAAACATCGTAATTTACTTCCGCATATGAGCTGACCCCGCCCTCGATTTTACTAATGGCAGTTTTGTTGTTGCCCTTCTTCTCAACTTTGTAACATCGACCCATACAATCTCGGTCTATCATGTAATTTGAGTGTGTCGCAAAAAACACAATATTGTTTTCCTTGTTCTTGGTTATCGTGATCAATTCCTCGCGAAGAAATTCCTGAGCCTTTGGATGAAGGTGTGTCTCTGGTTCATCAAGCAAGAGCAGTGATCTAGAAAGTGAGCTTGCTCTATGCTCAGCAGAGATGGTCAGAAGAAAAGATATAAACTGTTTGAACCCATCGCTTCTTTGCCCCGTGGTTTTTGTTTTGTACCTAACATCATCATCTTCAATCAAGAATTCAAGCATCATGTTGTTGATGTTAAATTTAATTTTTATTGGATGATTAGGCCAAACTTTTCTTATGTGTACAGTGACCGCATCACTGAGTTTGTCTTGAAGATTCTGCCGTCGTGCTGTATCCGTCCTTATGCTTTCGATCTCAGTCTTAATGTCTGTGATTTTTGCCAACAGAAAGCAATTAAACAGAGGAACTGAAACATTCTCTGGATCAGCCAAAAACGTTTCTAGGTTGATTTGCTCACCAATTAAGTGTTTTGGATCAGACTTCCAAAAAGTTATGAAATGAGATTTTTTATAAAAGTACTGTGGAAGTAGTATTTCAAATAACTCTGAAAGATCAAGATCATCTGCCTCTTGACCCTCTGTTTTCTTTTGTGGCAATGCACCATTGAAAAAGTACCCAGCCAAGGTTGTTTTACTAAAAGAAATTCTCTCGAAATTCTTTCTAGCATAATTGTTTGTTTTATCAAAAAATACGCCAACTTCTATGCCGCCAACTTCAATCTCCGAGAGGATGTGCTTTTCTATCCCTTTGCCTACTAGCTCTTGATTTAGAGCTTTTGTGTCTTTTTCGTCCAAGGAATAGTTAAGTGAAATTTCAATGGGATTCTTTTCATCAAAGAAATCACGCGGAAAAACTACTTCACCATCGTCAACCAAAGACAGGGCCATAAGAAAACTGCTTTTACCAGACTCATTTATTCCTATCAGGGTGTAAGTATGACTTTTATTTTTTTCTTCAATGACAAAAGACTGCTCTTCTATGCTCCTATAGTTTTTAATTATGATTTTCTGCAGTTTCATAAACTTAGTAATGCTAGTAACGTAGAGCTTACGGTGATTTTTTCTGTTGGGACAATCACGTATCTCCACGGTTTTACTATTCCGTATTTGCCAACATTCTCAGAAACAAGCTCGCAATACTTGTCAGCGGTTTTCTTTTTTGCTTGTACGTCGAGATTACTTATCTCTCCACTCGGTTTTACCTCAATCATTACTATTTCGTGCTCAAATTCAACTACGAAGTCTGGCTCATAGCGGCGCTGGGAATTACCAACTTCATCACGCCAATAAAGTCCTTCGAATTGATTCGGGGCAGGTCTTAGCCAATCTTCTACACTAGCATCACCATCGAGAAGATACGCCATTCGTGCTTCATCCGAAGAGTCGAACCGATACATCGAGTGACAAGCTTTACTAAATCCAGTGTAAATTTTCTCACGCGAAAAACGATCAAGCTGTGATGCTAGTGTGACTGGTACCTCGCTCAAACTTCGAGAAATATTATATTGCTCAAGATATGGTTTTGGCTCACGAATACTCGATTCCAAATAACTCTCAGACTTAAACACTTTGTGGGTCAATATTTGAGGGTAAATTTCTTTAGCAATTTGGCGGAAGTTATTTTCCACCATCATTTTGAGCGAACTTGTGTCACCAGTAAATGACCCATAATGTTCAACGGCTTGTTTTGCAAGCTTCAATAGCAAACCTTTCTGTTTTTGATCATCGTAGTCAATAAGAGGTTCTTCGACGAGCGCGGAAAGGATCGTACTCTCGGGACTTTGTGCACGACCCTCTCCAAGACTTGATACGCGAGTGATCTCCGTTTCTCTCATTCCTTGATATGCATGACCAAAAAGATCAGTCTGCTCTTTTCCCTGGAGTGCCTGCTCAACAATTGAAGCATCCGTAGCAAATTTGCTTAGTTTTTTTGTTTCTAAATCAAAATCGTCGATGGTGAGTTCTCCGTAGTGGGGCGTGAGCATCAATCTTGGGATGGGAATATTGCGAATCTCAATAGTCTGCCTCGAGATACGGCCAATGCTCTCAAGTTCCTTTTTCGCAGGTTCACTCAAAATATGAAAAAGTGACCCTTCTTCATACACCACGTCGACAGCTTGGGTCGATTCGGCGTGCTGATGATGCGCAACGAAACTTTGTTTCCTTGCTTCATTCTTTGCGGTCATCTCCACTATCTCCCGCACTTTATTCTGCACAGTGAGGGCAATAACATCCGCTGGTGTATCGCTTGAAATGACAGCACTCACTGTTTTTGTTGCTTGCGACTCAATCTCCTGCATTATTGCTGGGCTGGCCTTGATCTGCTCTTCTATGCTTGTGACAAATGCCGACTGCACCTCAATAACCTCTTTTACTACTTTTGTGTCTCCCGTCGATATACTTTCAATATTTGATGGTTGTATCAGTTTGGAGTGCTGTGCCTCCTCAATCACTTTTGCGTAATTATCGTGCGCGACAATCATAACGCGATCAACATTTTTGTTTCCAGTTTTCTCTCCATAAGGCAAACGAAGTCCACGACCGATTGTTTGCTCAGTCAAAATCTGTGCAGCCGAAGATCGTATTGGTGCGATGGTATATATATTGGCTACATCCCAGCCTTCTTTGAGCATGTTCACGTGGATAACAATCTCAACAATGTTGTCGGGGTTTTCTAATGAAATGAGTTTTTCAATCGTTTCGTCCGCCTCATCTCCCTTAGTTTTTGTGTGCACCTCAATGACCTTGCCCTTATATGCACCACCTCTAAACTGCTCACTATCGATTAGTGTGCGCAGGGCGCTAGCGTGAGCAGTGTCCTTGGCGACCACAAGCATCACGGGCTTCACCTCCAGCCTATTATTTTCTAGTGCGTACTCTTTGAGAGCAACTTTTGCGCGCTCATGAAAAAAAGCAGCGAGTTGCAACTTGCGAGCGTCAGTTTCCAAAGACTCTGCGTCCCACTGAGTAAAGTCCACATCGGCTTCTGTGCCTATCCATGGATCTTTTACATACCCATCACGAATAGCGTTACCGAGATTGTATGTATAGAAAATATTTTTCTTGAGAATAAGCTCAGCATTTCTTCTTGTGCTAGTGGGCGCAAGATATGGTGTCGCAGTAAACTCCAGGCCAAACAACGGATCAATGCGGTCAAGAGAACTCATCGCCGCATCGGCGTGGTAGTGATGTGACTCGTCCATCAAGACAACAAGATCATCCTGCTCTTTGAGATAATCAAAATATGACAATAGCTTGCCGTCTTCCATTCCAAATATTTCCGAACCTTTTGTAATGCCTTTTTCCTTTTCAATGTCTTTCTGTGCAAACTGCTGAATATTAAAAATATTAATTTCGATCTTGTTTACAAAGAGTTGAGCCAGCGTACTTTGTCCATAATTCTCTTTGGTGATAATTTTTACGTTTGTAGTAGTGAGTTCTTCAATTCCACGAAAGACATACTTGGGGTTGTTAGCCTTACTGAAATCATCCACTAACTTTCGATAAATGGTATTACCCGGAGCGACAATCATGAAATGTTGCACCCCATAGACGAGGTACAAATATGCAACAAATGCGCCCATAAGACGAGTTTTACCAACACCAGTTGCGAGGGCAAATGTGTAGGCGGGAAAAGTTCGTTCAAAGGACTGAAACTGATTCAGGTCGGGTATTGTTTTGGTGTACTCTTTTGTCGATGTCTCAATGTCGCCAACATCCCCACGATCCTCTCTCTTCATTCTATTCAACACTTTTTTACCAGCCTCTGTTTTAAGATATTCAGCAAAAAGTACCAAGCTCTTCTCTTGCGGAGTTCGGAGGCTCATTGCATTCGTGATGTATTGTAAGGCGTGTGCTTGTTGCATAATAGTATGATATTTATTCATCAGAATCATTTTCCTCCTCATCTGCTTCTTTTAGTGCACGCTCTTTAATCGGGAGTAAGTACTCCTTCTTTCCAAACTGGCACGCCTTCAAAATTGACTGTGGAATTTTTTTGATCGTGATGCGACTGTCTACTTCCTTGCATCCGGGCTCGAATTTTTTTGGGCAAATGAGTAGCGTCTCGTTCGTGCCCAAATGACTCGCAATCTGCTGCACCATCGCCACTGAAAGCATTTGCGTGGTGACATATATATTGTTACTACCTTGACCCTTGCCATGCTTCCAATATTCAGTAGCACTCGGGGCAAAGGTATAGTTCGTCAGTTTGCACATCGCACGAATAAGTTTAGTGTCGTTGTAGTAGCTATCAACTATTGGATTGCCAAATTCATCAATCACGACAAAGCTCGGTGCAAGTTCATAAAACTTATACCCACCACCACCTTTCCATTCCACGGCTTTACTGATGCCACCCTGATCTGTGCCATCAATCACTTTATCGAGACGAACTTTGCAGTGTGAATAGGCATGTTCACCCATTTCTATGCCAATATATTTTCTTCCCATTTTGTGCGCAACGGCGGCGGTCGAACCAGAGCCGAGAAAGGAATCAAGCACCAAGTCATCCTTGTCAGTTATTAACTCTAGTATTCTTTCAATCAACGCTTCGGGTTTCTTGCCATTGGGGAATAATACGCCGCCCTCCTTTGTTAGATTATTCAAAGGAAAGCCGTCCCAGTACGTTCCAAGTTTTTCTAGTTTAACAATAGAATTTTTTTTCTTCACTGCCACATCCCTTAACCAAGCAATCAAATCTTTATTATTGCCTTTGTAAAACAGTGTTGTGGTTTTATCTTTTGACTTCCCTGACCGAGGCACGTATTCAATACTAAAAAAATCGCCTGCCCCAACCGTCGCCTCCATCACTCTTGTGCGAATTGAACTTTGAGCATTGGTGTCCCTAAATATTTTATCAAAATATTTGAGATAGGTTTCCTCCTCAGTCAGTCCGTCTTTTTCCATCAATTCTGGAATAGTTTTTATTTCCACGTCTGTGTGTTTGAAAATCTTAATCGGTAATCCTGACCCGTCTTGAATTTCTGAAAAAAAGGAACGATTACCCATATTCATGAAGACTCGCGTATACTTCCAACTCTTACCTTGATCTCTCATCTCATTAATCAACTCAAAAAGATTTTCTTCCTCTAGCACCTCATTAAATTTTGGCGACAACTGACAATCTTTTGCGTAAACTAAGATATACTCTATATTTTTTTTCAGCCTCTTGTCCTCTCCGCCACCACTTGCACCGGAAGCTTGTTTCATTTTTACACTTACTTGATTGACAAAATTTGATCGCCCAAATATTTCATCGAGTGATACTTTTAGATATGCCTGCTCCTCATCATCAATTTGAAGACAGAAATATCCATCCACTCTCAAAAGCATCCGTAGCAATTCAAGCCTTGGTTTCATTAGTGAGAGCCATGTTGAATGTTCAACGTTGTCATCGTAATGCTCAAAAGCGTTCCCTGTGTTATATGGAGGGTCAATATAAATACATTTTATTTTCCCTTCGTATTCAGGAAGGAGTGCTTTCAATGCGAGGAGATTATCACCATGTATAATCATATTCTCCGAGTCTTTGTCCCCGTATGACAGATCGGTCCGCTCTTCTAATATGCGAGGCTCAATATTCGCAATGTCATACTCGGGGTTGTTTTTCCCGATCCATGTAAGTTCTAGTTTTTGTTTGTTATTGCTCATAATGTATTAAATAATTTTCCAACGGATCGTAAATAATGTTTCTATCTTCGACTTTTGCTTCAGCTGAGTTGCTACTGTTTCGAGCAACTTTTCTTTTTTGGTTTCCACTTCATCTTGCGCCTCATATAATTTTCGCCGCATTTCGTTTCGTTTTTTCTCAGAATCTTTTATTTCCCGCTGTGCCCGCAATTTATCCTCAAGATTAACGATTTTTTTTGCATTTGTTTTGGCGGTCTTAATATCGATATCAATCTTCCTCAAATCGATCTCAAGTGCTTTCTTCACATCATCTGACCAGTTATCGAGTTTGTCTATTTCGTCATCAAAAAACTCACTATTTCTCTCTGTAATCTGACCTGAGATTACCGAGATGGTTTGTTGCTCAAGCTCCTCTAGGGTTGCATACTCCTCCGGCGAAAATGTCTTTTGCGTGACCGATTCTGCAGAAAGCGAAAATAGCTTTTTTATTATATCCGTTTCGATAGAGTTTCCATCGTCATCAATGGCTGAGACAACCACAGCATCCTCTGACTCAAAAGCTTCTACGGTGTAATTCGAGACTTTCAAAATACCACTTTTGCCAACCAGTGGTGCTAACACCGAAATAATCGATGAGTGATTTGAGTAATCAAACACAATCTCAGCAGGAGCTACTTCTTTGTTTCTTACTTCGTTTAATATTTGGAGCGCCAAGGAATGTCCTGGGCGATACACATGAGCGTCTTCTACGTTTTTGCCGATTTTATATGGACCTGGGTCTATATTTTCATTTGGAAAAGGATTTGTCTTGAGAGAAAAAGAATATTCGTGATCGGCAAAGTTAGCATTATCGCCTAGGTAATAGCGCGTAACATCCCACAACCAACGTTCGTATGTATCGAGATATGCACGGCTTTCACGTTGATTAATCTTGAGTTTTTCGTGAACCTCTGTATCAAAATTTTCTAAAAGCTTTTGTCGTGTATCGGACAAGTTACTCTGAATACTCTCGTCCATCTCTCTTTGGAGGGCATCAAAAGCAGTATTAATATCATCGGACGTTCTGCATGTTTGGTATATCCCTGCGATACGCTTTTCAAAATCAACCCCAGATTCGATGGCTCCAAGCACTTCGTCACTTGCACCAAATACGCCTTTGAATAACTTGAACTTCTGATCGAGCAATTCGTAGACTCGACTGTCGGCAGCATTTTTTCTATTCACGAAGTTAATCACAACAACATCATGCTTTTGGCCATAGCGGTGACAGCGACCGATTCGCTGCTCAATGCGTTGCGGATTCCAAGGCAAGTCGTAGTTAATGACCAAAGAACAGAACTGCAGATTCACTCCCTCAGCTCCTGCCTCAGTTGCAATCATGATCTCAGCCTCATCTCTGAAGTATTCAATAAGTGCCGCACGAGTATCAGCCGTTTTTGAACCAGTTATCTTATCGGTATCCTTGTTTCTTGTAAGCCAGTTTTTGTAAATCGCTTTTGATTTTTCATCATTATTTGAACCGTTAAACAGAACAATTTTATCTTTGTAGCCATTTTTACCAAGCAGTGTTTCAGCGAGGTATCCCTGCGTGATGGTGGATTCAGTAAAAATTATTGCCTTTTTCTTTGCACCTAATTCGGCTGTCATTTCAAAACCTTTTTTGAGTGCGGTAAGCAATGCATCTCCCTTGGAGTTGGTGTAAATATTCTGTGCAAGATCCCGAAACTTCTCAAGATCGGCTTTTTCTTGCTCCATCAATATGATGTCTTTCTCAGTAAGAGCTTTCTGTTCCTTCGCGTCTTTATCACCCTCGTCTTCCTCGTTGTCGATCCATTCATCGGACATTTCCTCGAAGGCTTCAAAGTTTTGCTCAATGCCCGCAGTATCGGTATCTTGAGTGGGTATTTTTGCTTTTGTGTCAGCTACTGATTGGGCAAGCTTAAACACCAATTTATCTAAAGTACTCGCGATTGCAAAAGATGATGACGCAAGCAGTTTTCGTAAAATGAGCGTCATGAGCTGACGCTGACTGAACGGGAGTGCGTAAAGTTTTGCTCGCTGGAGGTACTCGGACATCCCATCATAAAGCTCGACCTCTTGATCGGTTGGAATGTAGTCCTGCGTAATGGGTTTTCGCTCGGTGTAGTTTATGTATTCAAGTACTTGGCGACGGAGCGTGCGAATGCAGACTGGTTTTAGGCGGGTGCGTAGATCAACAAACATTTCTTGCTTTGGCTCGACAAGACCAAGCTCGCTTTCATTAATATCCTGCTCGCGGGAGACTCGTGCATAGTTCGCTTTAAAACTCTTGAGATCACCGAATACATGATCATCGATAATACTTACAAGCCCGTATAATTCGAGTAGGGAGTTTTGTAAAGGCGTAGCGGTGAGTAAAATCTTAGGTACCTCCGCGAGTGCATCCTTAATTTCTCGCGCAATCTTGTTGCTTGTTTTGTATACATTGCGAAGACGATGAGCCTCGTCTATTACCGCCAAATGCAATTTTGTTTGTTTTATGTAGGGAGATTTTGAACGTGCAAAATGATAAGAACAAATAACGATTTTGTCTTCTTGATTGAAGGGGTTTAGGTTGCCGTCTTTTATATATTGGTTGAAAGATTTTGCTTCAAGGATTATTGAGGGGAGAAAGAACTTCTCCGATAGCTCATCGTTCCATTGTTTCCGCAAACTTGAAGGTACAATCAAAAGTATACTTCTCTTTCTTTCTGCCCATTTTTGAGAGAGAACCAACCCAGCTTCAATGGTTTTACCGAGTCCAACCTCGTCAGCCAAAATTGCTCCTTTTGAAAGTGGTGACCGAAAAGCAAAAAGAGCAGCCTCAATCTGATGAGGATTTAGATCAACTTGTGCATTGGAGAGAGTGGAAGAAAGTTTTTCTAAGCTACTGGAAGAGCAACGCTTTGTCAGCTCATAAGCAAAATATTTAGCATGTTGGTCGGTAATTTTCATACTCTATTTTTGCTTTAGTAGTTTCAGTATATCTTCTTTGTTATAGCGACGATCTCGCCTTATGCCAAAACGAATAGCCTTTAAAATACCTTTATTATCCCACTTACGAAGAGTGTTGGGGTGGCAATTCAAAACATCACACGCTTGCTGGAGTGTGAGTATGTCAGGAAGAGCTGTAAGTTTTTTATCAGTTTTTGTTGGCATAAACTAACTTAACATTACCTTACACTAATTTGATGCATAAAGAAACTCTTAATCCTCATTTCTGTTTGTTCCTTGGCAACCAAAAACCACCCTTCGGTGGCATTTGATTTCGTCGCTTGAATCGACGCGTCTCGTGCGCGATGACCTAGCTCTAGACGGCGGAGATGAGAGGATTCGAACCTCTGATAGGGTTACCCCTACGCCACATTTCGAGTGTGGTGCCTTCAACCGCTCAGCCACATCTCCAGCTGATCTCGGCATATCGCCGCAGTACACCTAAAACTCGCTTTGTACCGATGACCCCACGGGGAATCGAACCCCGATTTACGCCGTGAAAGGGCGCCGTCCTAACCGTTAGACGATAGGGCCAAACTGTAAACACAATCTAGCATACTGGCTTAAACTCGGAAACCGTTTGGACGGCGACCTTACTTCTGTCGTGAAAGGGTGAGGTGCGGTTTTGGGAACCCATTCTGATGGGAGCCGCACCGCAAGACCTTTTGAGGTTTTTTCTTAAAAATCCAAAAGGTGTACAGCCGCTGTAGGCGGACGTCCTAACCGTTAGACGATAGGGCCAGTGCGTTACATGCTAACATATTTCGTAAAAAAATCTACTGTTTTTGATCAAATAAACAGGATGTCATAAAGGAATTCGTGATTGCGGACGGTCCATATGTGGGTTAGTATTCCACCATGCGAATCCTCGCCATAGAGACGTCGTGCGACGAAACAGCGATTGCCATCATTGAGACGGACGGCACAATGCCGCCCACCGATGTGCACGTACTCGCCTCAAACACGCTGACCCAAACCCTCCACAAGCAATATGGCGGAGTCTTCCCCATGATGGCAAAACGCGAGCATGCCCGCACGCTTGTCCCCCTCCTCGTGAAGACTTTGGAAAACGCAGGACTCTACAAAAAAACCAGCAGGCACGTCATAGAAAGCCCCCTGCGTGCTGAATTTCAGCATATTTTAGAGCGCGAACCCGAACTCTTCGGGCAATTTCTCGATGTCGTCCCCAATATCGATCCGCCGAAAATCGACGCGATAGCAGTGACGCAAGGCCCGGGACTTGAGCCGGCGCTGTGGGTAGGGCTCAACTTTGCAAAGGCGCTTGCCCTTATATGGAAGACCCCAATCATCCCCGTCAATCACATGGAGGGTCACATGCTCGCCTCACTCCTCAAACCCGCCGAAGGAGAACATATGGAAAAGCACATGTCCCTTTCAACTCCCAAGTTCCCTGCACTTGGACTCCTCGTTTCAGGCGGGCACACCGAGCTTGTGCTCATGCGCGATTGGGGAAAGTACGAAATAGTGGGTCAAACAAAAGACGATGCCGTTGGCGAAGCATTCGATAAAGTCGCGCGTATTCTCGGACTTCCCTACCCGGGTGGACCTGAAATATCTCGCGCCGCGGAAACAGGGCGACCAAATATCTACACACTGCCGCGCCCCATGCTCCACACAAAAGATTTTGATTTCTCATTCTCAGGACTCAAAACCGCCGTACTCTATACGGTGAAAAAGATTGAAACACTCGACGAGCAAACAAAAGCAGATATCGCCCGAGAGTTTGAAATAGCATGCGTAGACGTACTCACGGCCAAGACAAAGCGCGCGGTGGAAGAGTTCGGCGCACAGAGCGTTATCTTAGGTGGTGGCGTATCAGCAAATAAGCGCTTACGCGAAATATTGGCGAGTACGATCACCGAACAATTTACCGGTGTCGATCTGCATGTCCCCGAACAAGCCCTCTCAACCGACAACGCCCTCATGATCGCCATCGCGGCAGTACTCTCCCCCACCCAAGCAAAAAACCCTCAGGACCTGAAAGCCCTAGGCAGCTGGAGACTAGATTAAGCACTTTTTTGGTGAGCTTTTAGGAATACTGCTTCAACCCTCTTGGAATAAAGAGGGTGTAAGGTTTGGTGTGTGAGTGCGAGGAGTCAAACTACTCCAAGGGGCG
>JAYTCK010000069.1:0-41843 GCA_043736515.1 bacterium | reverse complement strand
TACGGGGCATGTGGGGGTTTGTGGTGTATGGCATATGAATCATCCTAATGGTTAGGGTGATTCCAAGCTATTGAACCATTACGGATCTCTTTACAAACAACTAACATAGTGTTATTGTTTTCTCATTCTGTTCTTCTCATTCACTCTTCTCGTCAATCATTTTCGGAGGTTTCATGTCCAAAGCCAGAGCAATCACCCTTCTCACATCACCGTCGATGACCTACGTCGCCGAACCTGTCTACCACTCGCTCAAAGAGCGTGGGGTCGACTGCGGCAAGCTGCTCACCGTAAGGTACGATCAATTCGCTGACGGAGAATTCAAGGCGTTCATCCCCGAGTCGATCCGCAACACCGACGTGTATTTCTTTCATTCATTCTATCCCGATATCAACAAGGGTATCTGGGAATTGCTGCAAGTGAATGACGCACTGCGTCGCGCTGATGCAGAATCGTTCAGTAATGTTTTGCCGTACTTTGCATGTGCACGCCAAGATCGAAAGAAACCGCGTGAGCCGATCACCGCAGCACTGCTTGCGGGAATTCTCGAGCATCAAGGAGTGAGGCGCCTCTTTGCGCTCGACCTTCACGCTGATCAGATCCAAGGATTCTTCAGGGGTCCGTTCGACAATTTGTTCGGCGAGCATATCTTCCTCCCCTACTTCCTGGGTAAGCATCCAGACGCAGCGAATGTTGTTGCCATAGCAGCGGATGTTGGCGGGGGCAAGCGCGTGCGTGCCTTTGCGCGAAGTGCGGCAGAGGCGATCGGGCTTTCTGAGCCGATACCGTTCGGAATTATTGACAAAGATCGCGTTGCTGCGAACGAGGTCGAAGGGATGACCTACGGATCAGGGCCGAGCGTTGAAGGAAAACATGTCTGGATAAGCGAGGACATGATCGACACGGGCGGCACTGCGCTCAAGGCAGGGAAAATGCTCTTCGACAGAGGGGCGGCATCCGTAACACTCATGGCAACCCATCCGCTCTTCAGTGCAAAAGCTGACAAAATGACCGGCGTCATGTCGACTGCCGAAGAAAAGTTTGCGGCAAGCGGCATGGATGTCGTCGTGACGGGAACCATCCCTCGTGACTATGCATACTGTGAGCAGCACAAGTCGTGGCTGACGCACCTGCCGATCGACATGCTCTTTGCGAACGCAATACATCAGTCGACACTCGTTCGCGGAAGCGTGAGCGGAGTTTCGAAAACAAAGAAACACAAATAACAGTTCATTGCCTTCTTCGGGAATAATCCGCACTTGCTGCGGATTTTTTATTTTATTGCATTAATTCATATTCGTGATAAACCAAGTGAGGAAGATCATTCACTCCTAGGAAAATTTGTGAAAATTACACGCGATCAGGTTATTGCAGCCCATCTTGGTGTTGCTATTGGTGACGCATTGGGTGCACCTGTCGAAACCATGACGAGGGCAAAGATCCGAGAAATACTGGGGCCAAATGGGGTTACGGGTTATCTTCCTGCCGCCCTCCATAAACATAGTTGGGCACACGGGCTTACACGGGGCGCTACCACCGATGATTGGGCACTAACAGCCGCGATGGCTGAAGCGATTATTAAGGAGCCAAGCGGTGTGTCGCTTCGCACGTGTATCGATACTCACCTCCACGCACTTCACACCTCACCGTTTGGTTTTGGAAAAATGACGCTCGAAAGCATGATGCGGTGGAAAAATGGAGCCACGGAACCCGCGCCACTTTATGCGCACCACGAAGCAGACGAGCAAAAAAAGTCTGGGAACGGCACCATTATGAAATTGTTGCCTATTGCGATTTTGGGTATTGCCAAAGGTGAGCAGCAGGGAATTTCACTCCTTCACATGTCGAGCCGCGTGACCCACCGCGATCCGCGCTCGCTTGTTCTCGCGTATACCGTCTTTGCATATGCGACGCTTGAGGAGTGCCATTATGAAAAATTTACTCCGAAGTTTGTCGCTCATCTCATCCAAATGAGTCTTGACTATCTTCAGCGTATGATCGACCTTCCGAAGAAGGACAAGATGCTCTTTGCCGCAGAGATCAAACACTGTCTTTCAACGATCTCTCCGAACGTCGAGTTCTTGCCCTCGCGGTTTACCGCAATGGAGACTGCACCCTTTGTAATTTCAGTATGTCAGCGGGCGGGCTCTTTCAAAGAAGGGGTACTTTCCGCAGTGAATGCGGGCGGCGATACTGATACAAATGCGAGCATAGTCGGCGGACTGTTGGGCCTTCGCTATGGCACAGTAGCAATTCCGCATGAATGGATCACCGGCTGTCTTGCTTCGGAAGAAGCAAGACTCCTGGCGAATAAACTCTGCGACGCGCTTGATATTGCATGACTCTATGCCGAGGGTAGTACCTCGGCATTTTTTATACAAAAAAACGGCTATCGTGAAGGTAGCCGTTTGGGTAAAAAGTAACTCAGTGTGTCTATAACTTGGGAGGCTATGGATTCCGGGCACACAGAGCAAGTGCCTGACAAAAGAGTACGCGGTGATGTGCAGAATGGAATGAATTATTAATCTCTTCCACATCCGCGAACGACCCGATTTGTCGAACAACTGGAATTGTGCGTTCGTCTTCATCCGTCGGATGAAGCGCCGCTTCGATCTCGCTCGCCGCAAGCGGAATACCGACATGAAGTTGGAACGCATAACCAGTTGCCTCATGCACACGAAGTTCACCGGTTGAGGGATTACGCTCTACTTCAATATCAGTATGAACGGTGCCTACGTGAAAAAGTTCCGTCTGCGAAACAATATTCAGTTCCGGAATGCTCACCGTTGCACTCGCAACTTTCGCATTGGATCCTTCGCCCACAGCCTTTACGCATGAAAGTGCAATTCCTGCTTCCTCTTTACTTTCGTGAATGAGATTTTCAAGTGGCGTCTCGAGCATATACGTAGTTCCCGAAGCCAGTTTTCGCTTCTCGATAGCACGAATTCCACCGATGAGTGCGCACTTTCCCTCTCCGGGAGGGCGTCCGCGTTTGATGCCCACCCAAAAGAGTCTGCCATCCGAGTCGCGAATGAATGGAATCAGGTCCGCAGCCAGCACCGGCTTTGGATATGCGAGCGGCGCGATCCAATCGAAACGTGGAGGGGATCCGTCACAAGACACCGCCATCAGGTCGCCCCACGGACCAAACCTTTGGTGTAGTCGATATCCTTCGCTGACGCGCACGCGAAAATTTTCGGATCTTTCGGAAATCTTTGGATATCCTCCCGACAACATGTCGAGCCGAAGCTCAGCAAGCGGCGGAAGTTTGTGTTTGCCACAAAGTTCAGCCATTGTGCCCACATCAAGAATAACGCCGTCTTTTCCGTAAAAATAAATGGTCATTTGATTCCTTTGCTCAGACAACAATTGCGTACATGTGAGAGTCGTAAAACTCTCCGTTTTTTGGCCACACCTTTCTGTGGATTCCTTCGAGTTTGAGACCGGCGCCTTCGAGCACCGCTTGCGAGGCCGTGTTATCGCTCCAGGTGTACCCCCAGACCCTCACAAAGCCGCATTCATTCAAACCCCAGTCGACCACAGCTCGAACGGCTGCAGTCATAATTCCTTTTCCTTGGAAATCACGTGACAGCCAGTACGAAAGTTGCCCCATGTGGCCTTTGATCTCTATGAGTGCCACAGAGCCGATGACTTCATCCAGAACAGTGATTGCAAAGTCGAGGCGTTTTGTCTTCTCACCCACACTGAGTGCAAGACTATTCATTCGCATGTGTTCAAGCCACTCCCTTGCATGCTCTGTCGTATATGGCGACGGGACATTGCTCACCCGATCGGCGATATGTGAGCTGTTGATGTGCTCCACAAGCGAAGCCTCATCGTGTACGTAAAACGGACGGAGCACAAAGCTTCCACCCCTGACATTACACACAATAGTCGGAATTTTCGTAATTGATTTCAATGTTTTCTCCAAGAAGACGAAGACAAATCTGAATAATATATTACAATTTTCTGGTGTCTTGTCAAGATAAACAATAAACCCACGGTAAACTGTAATATTGCACATAAAAAAACCCGGCTTTATTGGCCGGGTTCATACGATTAATTTGGCATCCTATCAATAGCAGCAAGTGAATCACGTAGCCACTCCATCGACTTCACGATAGGGATCTGGATCGCGCGTTCACGCTCAAGATCGAGCGAGCCGAGATGTGTCGCAGGAGGAGCAACAACCCACTTAAAGGTAGTGTTATAACTCATCTTTACAAACCCCTTCACCCATTTCTTGAGCAGCCCCTTTTTATACCCGGGGTACATACGTGAAAGCTCAGCGTCACTCCAATTGTCGCGTACGACACCATACACTTCGTGCGGCATCAGCTTTTCGCCGTAAAAGAGGTGGATGCACGCATCGAGCACTTCAATGGAGCCGATGTCATCCTCATCACGCTGATCATCTGCAAGTTCGGCTGACTCTTCCGATGCAATGAGTGCGTCAAGCGAAGCGAGAGGAAACCTCGTGCTACGCAAATGCGCGATGAGCGCGCGTACAACTGACTTCGGAAGATTACCTAAAAGCGAATATGCTCCCGCAGTGAAGTCTCCCCCAATAGTGCCGTAGCCAAGTGCCTTCTCTGTCATGTTGCCGCAATGAACCAGTAACGATCCCGTTGCGTTTGAGAGATTCTGCATTCGTGTCATACGAATACGGGGCATAATGTTTTGTACCGCCACAGGATCGGGCTCCTTGTCTCCGAGCTGTGTGCGCAATTCCGCGAGCTCGCGTTCAAATGCTTCATCGATCGGACGCTCCTCGAATGTCACGCCAAGCTCTTCAGAGAGTTCGCGCGCAATCGACTTGGTCGTCGCCGAATTGAACTTGCTTGGCATTGATACACAGCGAATGAAGTTGCGTATCTTTTGTGTGCTGTCTTTTTCTCCCGCAAAATGCTCCTTCGCATATATGTAGATGAGAAGTAGCGTGAGTGCAGAGTCACGACCACCCGAAAGTGCGATGAGTGTGGAGTTGAATACGCCGGATTTCTCAAAATATCCTTTGTACCCTAACACTATCGCCGCAATGAGTTCTTCGAAGTATGCTTCGCGATTACTCTGAGTAGGGCCTTCGGGAAGTGCGGGAATCATGAAACTTTTTGCCTTAGGAATCGGATATGTAAGCGCCGCATTGTTTGCCTTTGGGCCATCTTCGTAGCGGATCACCCGTGGCATCGGTGCTTTTGAGGTGCGGTATTCTTCCGCATCAATACGACGCGTTGTGTTTGCACTGCGTGAAAGCCGTGTGCGATCGAGATCAACAACCTGCGTCCACTCGCCTTCCTGCCAGCGTTTTGCCTCATGCATCTTCTGTCCGTTCTGAAAGACGAATCCTCCTCCATCAAGAACAAGCGCATCCATGCCACCAACCCCGTTGACGTAGAGCAGGGTGCAGTAGTTGTCGGATGAACGCGTTGCAAGCATTTCACGACGCGTATCAATAACACCTGCGCGCCAGGGTGAGCCGTTGATGCTCACGACGATCTCAGCACCGGCGTATGCGCGGCGCTTCATAGGACCATCTGGAGACCAGGAGTCTTCACACACCTCGACAGCAAACTTCCCGAACGGGAGATCAAATACAATATCACCGAACGGAATACCTTCTTTTTCGCCGTGAAGTCCCGGGATCCCGCGCGCAAATGTACGCATGTCGTAGAACACGCCATACGTCGGAAGTTTTTCTTTCGGAACGATACCGAGGATCTTTCCATGATTCACGACAGCGGCACAATTATAGACACCGTCATCATAAAAGACGGCAAGCCCAATAACAAAAACCGTGTCGAATGCCTTTGTCTCTGCTGCAAAACGTTTGAGATACTGCCACTCCTGATCAACAAAGCCTTGCCAGTGCACGAGGTCTTCGGCTGGATAGCCGCACAGCACCATCTCGGGCGATGCAGCAATCGTGGCGTTGGCTCTTGCCGCACGCACCGACGCCGAAAGGAGGGCTTTGTAATTACCCTCCATTTTTCCGACCGTCGTATCAATATTGAGGCCCGCAAGTTTAATGAGACGCATAGGATTTCCTTTTAATCAATTAACAAAGATCTTACACTCATTGAGCGCTCTATATTGGAGATATCTCACAATATACAGAGCTCAAGAAGTGGGCGGAGAGATAACTGTCTCCCTCCGCCAAAAACATTTCACAAAACAAATCAGACGATGATCGCACGCTCCACAGCATTACCAACGCCGAAGATCTTGCGATACTCCTCTGCGACGACGGGGTCGCCGGTCACTTTACCTTTTGTGTCCGAGAATTTCACAACAGGACGGCCATTGGCTTCGACGACCTTGCATGCCATCGAGATTGGACGGAACAGCGCTGCGATTTCTCCCTCGCGCGGATAGCAGTCGCGGAAATCATTTCCCAAAAGCGTACCCCACCCGAAGGAAACATTGATGCGCCCATTGAAATGAAGATGCAATTTGATCATGTCGTCGACGTCAAGTCCGTCAGAGAAGATCAGGAGTTTCGTGCAGGGGTCGATGTGATGAGACTCGAGCCACGCAATGTAGAGCTCGCCGATCTCTATCGGACACCCTGAGTCCTGCCGTAAACCCTTCCATTCATGTGCGAGCCGCTCTGGTGCGCCGAGAAGAAACTGCGGCGTACCGAAGGCATCAGGAAGGAGAATACGTAGACCGACGCCATAAAGCTTTTCCCATTTTGCACACACATCGTACTGAGCTCTTCGTTTTTCCTCGGACGTATTCGCAAGTGCGACTTCAACCATAGGTAGTTCGTGCGCATTGGTACCCATAGGGATGATGCTTTGGTTGAAGGCGATCCACGTGTTCGAGACACCGAGGTACTGTGCGCCCATTTCCTGTTTGCATAATTGCGCCTCGAAGTGTTGCCACCTGAAACTGAACCTGCGGCGTGTTTCGAAACCCATGAACTTCAGGTCGGGATATGCTTTGAGTCGCTGCAGCTTGTCCCACAGTTTTGCTTTCGCGCGAGCAAACAAAATATCGACTTCTGTTTCGGACATGCGGCGCATGAGCGAGCGATAGTAGAGCTCGTTTACAACGGAAAGCGCGATCGTCTCCCAGAAGGTCGCAAGTTTCCACGTCCCGCGAAATGTGATATTGAATCCGCTTCCCTTGCGCTCCAATCGGAACTCAGGAAGCCGGTACTTTTCCAAGAAGTCGTACACGTATTCATTCGAGAACATGTTCGCACCGTATACGCGCATTCCACCGAGCCATGACAGCGTGGTGAAATCGTAACGGCACTGCCGTGCGTGTTCAAGTTGTTCACAGAGTTCGCGCTCGTCGATCACATCTGCAATAGGGATTGTCTTGTCGCGCACGATGAGTTCAAACGTAACTTCCGTATCCGGAAAATACGTATAGATGTAATACCCCATCGTGTACTTGTAAAAATCGATATCGCAGGGTGAGCGATGGATCCAGTCGTTCTTCTCCGGACGCATCGTGTGACGCACAAAATCAGTCATGGGATTACTCCTGTTGGTTTTGAAAACAATGAAACATCTATCACAAAACTACATGCTTTTCTTGTTTTGTCAACTATTTGTAGTAGATATCAGAGAACAGAGTGCTATCTTAGTGTATTATATACACTATGTATTTCCCGTCAAGTCCTTGGGTGGGTAATTCGCTACTCCACCCCCAAGCGCTTCCTTAACCCAAATGTGTCCCCATGAGCAAGCAGCCCTCTATGCGAACTCACTGTTTCTCGCTTTGGATAGCCCTTCAATGCTTTCACGATTTTTCGTTTTGTTGCGGTGCGAATTTGTCGATGATGAGGAAAGTGTACCCAGCCTAAAAAGTCGACGCCCGAAGCATACGTTTTGATATATACCTTGTCCGGATGAAGTGTGAGTTTTAATTTTTCGCTCAAAAATGTATCTATCGAGAGTAAAAGATTTTCAAGATAACCTTTATCTTCTGAAAAAATCACAAAGTCATCTGCATAGCGAATATAGTGTTTCACGCGAAGTGCTTGTTTCATATACATATCAAATTCGTGCATGTACACATTCACAAGAAGCTGCGATGTTAAATTACCGAGCGGAAGACCTTTGCTTGGCGCAGTACTTGAAAAACTTGAAACAACAGCCTCGATAAGACTGCGCAATTCTGCATCTGCAATATGTCGTGCAAGTATGTTGCGGAGTATTTCATGGTCTATGCTTGCAAAGAACTTTTTCACGTCACACTTGAGCACAAAGCATGTCCGCGTATTATTTTTTGACACACCACGAGCAAATAACCGAAAACGGTCAAGGGCGCGATGTGTTCCTTTGTCGGGACGGCACGAGTAGGAATCGTAAATAAATCGCTGGTGGAAATACACATAGAGTTCTTTATAAATAAGATGATGAAGCAATCTGTCCCTAACGTTTGCCTTATGAATATTACGCGGCTTTGGGTCTGAGATGTTAAACGCCAAATATACGCCATGTGCGTAAGTGCGAGTGGCAAGGTCACGTTGGAGGGTCACGATATTATCCGCCAACGTACCCTGAAAATTTATGATGTCTTTTCGGTGACACTTTCCGCGTAAAAATCGCTCCCACGTCACTAGGAGATTTTCAATGGAAATGAGAGAATCGTACGTATGAGTCAGCATGCACCAATAAGTCACCCCCCCCCCAGCTCAAGTCCCGCTTGTGCTTGTGCGCGCAAAGGAAGCGTACAAATTATGGCATGAATATCTGGAAAATATAAAGCGCGTTGACCGCTACACTATCGGCGTTGCAATTGACAATACTTTTACTGCGCTTTTGGAAACCCTCTTTCGTGCGACATTCGCCCACGATATATTTGAGAAACTATCTCTTGTGGGAAGTGCGGCAGGTAAATGCGACCTGCTCAAGTTTTTCCTGCAAATAGCCTGGGAGCACAAGATCGTAGACCATACCGCATATGGAAAATTCATTGTACTTCTCGATGAGGTCGGGCGCATGCTCGGCGGATGGAAAAAGAGTCTCGCAGACAAAACTCCCACTCACAAGTAGAGTGGGAGAAAATAAATGAGTTGCAGAGGCACAGGAGGCAGTTCTCGTCATTCCAGGGCTTCTCGAAGTTGCCGAGGTTGAAATCGAAGTCGCCATCGGAGTTGGCGTTCACGTTCGGCACCCTGTGGTAACCGTCCGCGTGCCCCGAGCTCTTTGTACAGCGCGCCATCAATACCACTGAAAGCGGCACCGGCCACCCCCTGTATTTTATTTGGAGTCAGAACTCCCGACACGCCGCACCGACTTATTTGATTTTTTTCATAAAAGGCCGCACCCATTCACAAGACGTGTCCGGTGAATTCTCACAAGTTCCTTTCATGAGAATTCGATCGCATGAAACCGTGGCCGCATGCATAATCTACTATCCGAGAAATAGTATAACAAAATTTTTGGTAAAAAAATTGCCCCTGAGTAGCAGGGGCAAGAAGGATCAAAGTATCTTAGGCTTAAAACTGAGTGCCCAAGTTCTCAAGGACTATTCGTCGCAGAAGCACAGGAGGCAGGGCCCGTCATGCCAGGGCCCCTCGAAGTAGCCGAGGTAGAAATCGAAGTCGCCATCGGAGTCGGCGCTCACGCGCGGCACCCCGCGGTAACCGCCCGCGTCTTCGAAGAGAGCTTCTTTCTCGTCGAACGAGCAGTACCAGTAGCCCTTCGGGAGCTCTTGACGCTTCTGTGCGAAGACGAGGGAGGCGCCTTGTGCACCGGTGAAGATGGCTTTCTGGCTTCGAAGGAACGCCATCAGCTCTTCGGATGTCGTCGTTCCGGCAACCGCTTGCTTGAACACTTTCACTTTGAACTTGCGTCCGGGGGTGAGTTTGGTCGTGGCCTTGGCGAAGTTCGCATCGGTGATGGCCTCGTTGTAGAAGTAACACTGCTTTGCGTATTCCTTCTTGAACGTGGCGAGCTGGGTTGCGTGCACGTAGTCGGCGGGAACGGTGATGTCGAACGTTGTGACGAGCGCGAAGCGGGAGTCGAGCGTTGTGGCACCAGAAAGCGCAGCGTACATGGTTTTGGCCAGCGCGTTGTCGGGAGCGGTGATGATCTGCTGCGCAAGGTTGGCAGTAAAACCAGCCCTCCCGAGCGAAGCCACGAATTCGGAGGTTTGAGTCAGCCCCATGTCACATATGCTTTTGGCACTCATGACGTTTTCCTTTCAAAGGACACACCGGAATCTGCTGGTTCAGTTGCAAGAAAATGAAGTTCCTCGCTATTTTAGCATAGCACAAACATACTTTTGTGTCAACTATTGAGATTGTTAGGTATCGTAGGAATAGAGCTTATGTTCCCTGATATAGTCCGCAACACTAGGGTGGACGAGGTGCTCGATAGGAAGCCCTACTCCAGCACGTTTCCTGATCTCCGTACTGGAAATCAATCGTGTCTCCTCGGGAGTAGGCGGAAGCACAATGAAGTGACTCGGGAGCTTCCCCTCTTCTTTGAGGAGTACGGGATCGGCATACCCATCACGCGGAAAGACAGCAAACGTCCAATCTTTCATCAGCCGCTCTCCTTCATCCCATGAATGCACCTCGGACTTTCCGAGAAGGCATTCTCGAGGTTCGAGCACATCAACACCCGCTGCAAAGACAATTTCGTAATCGGGATATTCTTTCTGCAATTCCTCTAATAAATAAATGGTCGGAATGCTCTCGCGAAAAGCTTCGCGGAGGTCAACATGAAATGGAATCGGCTGTCTCTTCTTCCACTCCTCATCAAACGCAAGCAGGGCCATGCGCACACGATGCAGAGAGTGGATCAAGTGCGGCTTGTCTTTGCGTAATCCTGAAGGAAAAAAACGCACCTGATCAAAATGGCCCGAGTGCGTTAATACTTCGACACAATCACGATGCGCACGGGAAATAGGATTGACTGCCGACCCCGTCACGACAAGTCGTTTCGTTCGCTCAGGATTCATTAGTGTATATAATACACAAACTAATCGTAAATGTAAATATCAAAAAACCGACTCAGTGAGTCGGTTGCTGTTTCTCAAAAGAACTGTTACGCGATGTCGGCCATGGTGATCTCCTTCACGCCCTCCATGCCAAGTTGTTTTTTCATCCGTTCCGGGTCACCGCCAAATTTCGCAGAAACACTGAGCGTCGCGTCCCTGATGACGAACACTTCAAAAGCTTGTGTTGCAAATGCGATCGCAGAAAGTCCGGCGCAGTGTGTATACATCCATCCGACGACAAACACTCGCGTGATGCCCTTTGCGCGCATCGCTGCAATCATTTCACCAAACGAGGAGCTCACCATGATCGAGTAGCTGATCAGCGCCGGATTTTCGCCCTTGTAGGAGAGAAAATCCATATGCGACAAGAGCGGCTTCAGGCTGTCGAGATATTCGGCACCCCAAGTTCCTTTGACAACATGCTCGCCATACATCCCAAATTCGATATGTCCAGTAGCAGGGTGCTGGTCAAACGTTGCGATGCGATATCCGAAAGGTTTCGGAAAAAGGGTGTGAATGTGTTTAACGATCAGCCTACTTGAGGATTCGCCGGGAAATCCTTTTGAGTACAAGGCACCTTTGGGGTGAGCAAAGTCGTTATT
This sequence comes from bacterium, assembly GCA_043736515.1. Classification (GTDB taxonomy): domain Bacteria; phylum Patescibacteriota; class Minisyncoccia; order Phycocordibacterales; family UBA6899; genus MHLP01. The sequence continues at coordinate 30,279 of JAYTCK010000069.1, read as the reverse complement.
ACCGTCAACTAAGACGATTGCATCCGTGGGCCCAATCACGATCTTGGCAGTTTGCTTTTCCATTATGCTCCTACGGTAAAGGTCAAAACTACAAATGAAATTAACACACAACCATTTTCTTGTCAAAAAGAAAGCCGCCCTTTGTGGGCGGCAAAATAATTTACAGGACTTACGTAAAACGGATGAGATTCGCGTTTTTCCGCCCGAACGATCTCTGAAAAGCCGTACGGGTTGGTACCGCTTCCAGAGTCATTTGGGGAAAAAACGCGAAGGTCGCCGTTTTGCGTATGTCTATGAGGAACATTAGGGACGCATCCTTATACTCCAGAGTTCTCCACTCTTTATATAGAGTACGCGGTCGTCCCAATTGCAAAGAACCATGTCGGTTGCGATGGTGCTGTCTTCGACCTTTGTCGTGTTGCCGTTTACTGGAGCCGACACCATGAGTTCCCCGTCGTGGTCGATATAGGCCACGACACCTTTCGGAAGCGTCGCCATGTTAAGCTCCGGACCATCCACACTTACTCGAGTAAGCGTGTATGATGTGTACTCATTATTGAATACCAGACTCCATCGCTCATATTCACCTTTCTTGGTGATGATGATGAGTGCCACATATCGCACTCCGGCTTTTGCCTCGATGACGCGGGCACGATCAAGCTCGGGCACGCGGAGTGACGCACACGCCTTTTCTCCGAACGGAAGTACGAGAAATGCCGCGCCGAGCGCATCCATAACCCCCACGCCGTCAAAGAACTGGGTCGCATTAGGAAGGACGCCCCACTGCGTGCCGGAGGAGAGGATCGGCTTCCCGAACATGGTCAGCTTCAATTCAGTGATACTTCCATCGCTCACCGCAAACATGCGCTCCCCTCTCCGGAAAAGTTTCTGTGTATTTATTGGAAGTTGAAGTGCCGTTGCATTCCCCGTTGCCTCGTCGACAAAGTGAAATGCGGCTTTGCCTCCATCCATGCTTCCGCACAGGTATCCTCTGCTCACGCGTACCACTTCCTCAATCTTCCCCTGAAGCGAGAGTACGTACTCTCGCTTTGTGCGGAGGCACGTCAGTGTACCGTCCGAGGACAATGCGATCCCTGAAGGAAATATCCGCACAACGGTTTTTCCGGATGCTCCCAGCAATTTTTCGTACACCAGCGCGCTTTTCGTGCCTTGCGTCACAACGCGAAGTACAGAACCAATTGTTCCTTGTTTTGTCCGCGTATCGAACGCATCAGGTGGAGCGCAGCGCTCACCTTGGGCAAAGACCGCTTCATACCACCCAAGGAGTCCGGCAGGAATTGTATTGAAGTCCCGCACCGCATGAGGAAGCCTGACATCTTTTTCAAAAACGGACTTGCTTGCTTTCATGCGACCTTCGAGATCACTTCGCTCAAATCCAGGCAATACTCCTTTGTACGGATGGATGCCAGAGAAAATTTGAAACGTCACAATCCCCCAAGCAAACCAGTCGGAATTTTGAGTGAATCCCTTAGTATGCCAATCGCGGATGGACGGCATGATGACCGATGCGCCGAATCGTCCGACCTGCCAAGAATCAACGTCGATCACATAGGGGGTCGGGCCTTTCTTCTTGTCGAGCGCGGCGAGCCAGTTGAGCTCATTGGCATCAACCAAAAGTGCTCCGAATGTGTGCGCCGCACGAACAACATCACGCATCCGCATGGCAAGCACTCGCGCAGACTCCCCGGTGAATCCTTCGCGTGTGCGGAAGTCATTGGTGAAGACCCGTGCGAGCGGCTCGCCGATGATGTGCGGCATGTAATACCCGATAGGCTCACCTTTTGCATCGCAAACGAGTCCCGAAGGAGCGACAATAGATACATGCTTGAGCTTCGCAAGGAGCGCGATCTTTTCCTCCATTCCGTCGCGCCGCATCTTTTGCGGGTCACTATAGAGTTTGATCACTTCGCGTCCAAAGCGGTAGATCACTCCCTCGCCTCCTGAGGTGATGTAATCACTCGGGCGAAGGGTGATTGTCCCTCGTCCTTCCAAAGAAACCTTATGCGTTTTGCTCTCGAGACTCATAATCTTCTCCTTCTCTCGGTTGATCAATGCTGATGACGGCATACGCCAGATCATCAAGCGGACTTTTTCCTTCCTTGCGATATTTCTTGAGCGCCGCATTCATCCTGCGTTTCACAAATGCTCCGGTTGTATTCTTAAACGAAAGAAGTTCACACGCGGCATCCTTCCAGTCGACACCATCGATCTGCGTCACTCCATCGGTGAAGACTGCAATAGATGCGATCTCCTCCGCTATGCTGTGTGCATCGAAGTTGAGCGTCACACCGCGAATGCCGAGTGCGAGAGTGATACCGAGCATTTCGGCTTCTGTTTCCGTGCCATCAGCATAACGGATGACACGCTCACGGCTCATCAGCTCTCCTTCGCTGTCGCCACCCTGTGCCGCAATGAATGCGGCAAATTGATCGTCACGATAATGCGGATACGCAGGCATGTTGCGTGCCCAATCAAAACGCAAGAGTTCGATACTCCCGTCTCTTTTGGTAACGGCAATGACCCCGTCTCCTGCAAGATACACAAAACCTCCTTCGTCCGTGACCGCGGTGGCAATCGATGTCGCAAGCATGTCGTCGCGGTAAAGTCCGAGCATGTTCATGGTGGTACTTTCAATAAGTGCGCGCTCTTCCTCAACAGCCTCCACCCCTGGAAGCGCATGTGTCACGCAAAAGTGGACGAGAATCGAGCGAATCGTTGCAAATGTCAGTACACGCGCACCCATATCGGTTTCGCCGCCCGACGAGCAGCCGTCCGAAACAACTGCGACGGCGATGCCATCCTTGCACGCCGAGAGCGCATGATCCTGACAGGGCTTCCCCTGTGCTGCGTGATCGTCACCGATCACGAAATGATGGTCAACTGAAAATTTCATGGTCACTCCTTTCGGAAATAAAAATGGGCGGCATGATAACGCCGCCCAAAGGGTTGATTGCTGTCCAAAGAACCATTAGATCGTTGCGGCAATTTGCTGACTCGGGCCGCCCGTTCCGATCGACTGCGATTGACTCGACACCGACTGAGAAACGAACGCTGCGAGCTTCGCAAGATTACGTTCGTTCGCATCGCCGGCATCGATGTATTTATCGAAGCCTGCATCGCGCGCAAATGCCTCAAGCAATGAGCGGCACGATTGCGCATTGACCCCAATCAGAACGGAAACGAGTGATTCAAGACATTCGCCGCTTACGGCTTTTTTGAATTCTTGTTTTACCATATCCATTGTTGCGGTCGATGCATTCTCGCCGCCGTCGGTAATGACGAAGCCGATGCCGTTCACAAGGTAGTCCTGTGCAAAGAGATCTTTGCCGTATGTATTCATCGCGCCGATGCCTGAGTAGGTCGCATCGCAAAGCGGTGTCATTCCTCCGGGGCTGGGTACTGGGTAGAGACTGGTGTCGATCTCAGAAAGCGGCTTGAAGCCGTGGATCTCACTTAAGCCCTTCGGATACTTGCTCGAGAAGTAAAGTACGCGTACGAGCAGATTGTCGGAGCGTGGCGAGCGTTTGCACGACTCGACCGCCTGAACCAACATCGCCTGAAGCTCTGCTTCAAAACCGCTGACAGAACCAGTTTCATCGAGTGCGATCGTGACGAGCGTATACTCGGTTGCGCCGAGTTTTTCAATTCGCTTTGCGGTGAACGTGAAGTTTCCGCCGAGCTTATAGCCCTGCATGCTGTTATCAAGACGTGGCATGATGTTCTCCTTTCAAAGAGAGGTTGAATGGCTTACCGCAGAACATCTTGCGAGCTGACCAAGGTCATACCCGCAGACTTCATGTCGGAGAGCCATAGTTTTGCAATGGCCGGAAAGTCCGGTCCGTTACCCACTTGGGAAACGGGGTTCGAACAGTCGGTGAGAATGTGGAACTTCTTGATATGCTCGTCGCCGATCGTCGCGGCGATCTGGTCCACCGTCGACTTCACACAGTGCGAGAGCGCTTCTCCCGCAACAAGCACGATGTCAGCATCACGGAGCGTTTCAAGAAACGCGGTGTTGAGCGACGTCGAAGGATCTTCAGCGTCGGGCACTTCCGCCATGAGCGCACCATAGTGCTCGGTAAACGGATTGGTCCCCTTGGTCACGTAGTCGACGTTGATGAACTCTTTGCGTTCCCAATTTTCAAGTGCCGCGGCAAGCGTTGCTTCAACGTTATGTCCCGGGGTGCCGATACGGCAGTGCTCGGGCCAAACCATGAGTGGATATTTGCCGCCGACATGAAGGGCTTTCGCATATCCGAGGAGCCGCGCACGGAGGCCGGGGTCACGCGGTGCCCACACGCCGTTTTCGATGTCGTCCGGCGTGATGATAGTGAACGCGCCCGGAAGTTTTCCAACCTGGTCACGCCACATACCGGGATGGCCGACATCAATGGTGTGGTGCGAATCGAGTGTCACGTGGATGTCCGCAAGCTTGTGCCCGGCGCGAGCGATGAATGCCGCGAGGCGTTTCATATCTTCCGACGCGCCAGCGACAGGAAGGCTGGCGCCTGCCTTGTCCATAAAGTCGTTCTGCGGATCGATAACCAAGAGATGCATTTTCAGTGCTTTCATGATAACTCCTTAACTCCTGAAAGATTGAAGATACCTATCGGGAAATCCGAGAGGTGCACCGTGTCTACGATATTCTTATGTCAACGTACGCGTGAACGTAGTGATAAGCATCGTATAAGGCGCTCGCGAACTCCGTATCTCTGGGGGTCCATGAGCGCCCTACACTCCTTCATCTCCTGCGTAACTTAGTGTAGTATATACACTAACCAAATCTGCGCAAGCCCATCTGTGGACAAAGTGTGTATAATACACTAAGTATAGCCTTACAGAGCCGTAGAAAAAACACGGCGAGGCCGTGTTTTTAAGTGTGAATGATATGGAACATACGTAAAACGGATGAGATTCGCGTTTTGCGTATATCCTAGAGCACTTCGATCGCGATGGGTTTATGCGATGCGAACTGATAGAGCTGTGCAGGACGATGAGCACCGCCCTCACGCTTTCCTTTTGTTTCTTCAATAAGTCCGAGCGAGAGATACTTTTTGCGGAAGTTGCGTTTATCGATTGGACGCGCAAGGATAATCTCGTAGACACGCTGAAGTTCTGAGAGTGTGAACGTTTTTGGCAAAAGCCCGTAGACAATATTTGTGTATTCAAGTTTTGCACGCAAACGAAGAAGTGCCGCATTCAAAATTTCACGGTGGTCGTAGGCCAATTTGGGTAGCTTGCCGACACCATACCATGCTACTCCTCCGTACTCCTCAGTTGTTTTGAGTTCGCGAGCACCGAGCGGGATAAGTGCGAAGTACGCGACTGAAACAACGCGACCAAAGGGATCGCGCCCTGGTTCGCCGAATGCGGCAAGCTGCTCCAGGTAGACGCGAGACACTCCCGTCTTGTCGCTGAGGTGGCGAAAAGCGGCGTCTTCCAATGATTCTTCTCCGCGCACGAGTCCGCCCGGAAGTGCACAGTGTTTCTGATACGGTGCCTTTTTCATTTCGATAAGGAGAACCATAAGCTCCCCTTCTTCAATGGTGAAAATAGCGACATCGGTCGCAATCACTGCATGTGTGTATTTTTTTGATGAGGACATATTGTATATATAATACAAACTCACTTTTTTGCCAAAGAGTACTTTTACAGTTTTTTAAAGAGAAGCTGAAAGATCTTTGCCTGAAACTTCGCTATCGTAGGGTTTTCGATAATCACACCCGTCTCAGTATTATAGTCAATCACGGCCACCTTGTCGCCATAGATGATCTGGGAGATGTTGTATTCGAAGAGATCAAAATCAGGCGGAACAACTTTGATCTCGCGCTCAAGGCGAGGATGTTTCCCTGACTTATTTGGGACATTGGTTATGACCTTACGCTCCAGTTGTTTCACATCACGCATGAGGCGATATTTCTTGGATAGATAATTCTGCCGTTTTTCATCGCCTCGTACAATTGCCGAACTATACCGAAAATACGTGTCTCCTTTTTTAAGTGTGGTCACAATGTCATCATGTATGCCGCTGATTCCTTTTTGGCCTTCGACGTAGGTCACCCGGGGGCGTGGTGTTTCGGGTTGTCGATGAAGCTCTGTCAGGCTCTCGATTGTTTCGTCGAAATGATTGGAAAGCTCGAGAAACTTTTTTTCTAAAAGCTTTGGTGAGGCTGCTTTATATACACGATATTTTCCCTTCGGAGATATCAGGACGAGATTTTCATCCCCAAGGCGTGAAAGTGCTCCGTATACGTCAGTGCGGTAGAGCCCTGTCTTCCGTGCGATGTTTGATACTCCCATTTGTCCCGATTGAAGCAGTGCAAGATACACCGTACTTTCACGCGCTGTCAGTCCAAGTTTTTGCAAAAAAAGCTTGTGTTCCATAAAGTCGTATAAATTATATACAACAATTGTATTGTAAAGCACATTGAAAAACAAGGGTGAATTGCTTTTCTATTACAGAACACTTCACATTCGTATTATTTTTCAAACACAAAACAAATATGCTGCTACAATCACATCGGATGAATAGTTCATTGAAAGAAAAAATATGAAGGAATGCATGATTTCGGTAGACATTGAGGCAACAGGGCGCACACCAGGGAAATACAGCATGTATGAGCTCGGGGCAGTTACTATTGGTAGAGCACAAACATTCGAGCGGCAGATTACTCTCCTTCCCAAAGCGCGCTCTTCACTTGCAGCGCTTCGCGCAGCAGGGACGACAAAAGAGACGCTAGAGCGGCGCCATGATGCCATTAGTCCCAAACAGGCAATGAAGGAATTTGCCGAGTGGGCAAAGCAACAATGCAAACCCGGGCAAAGACCTCTCTTCGTTGCGAACAACGCACCCTTCGATTGGATGTTTGTCGCATGGTATTTCGCAGAATACGGAATCACAAACCCATTTGGACATGCTGCCCTCGATATGAAAGCGTATTTCATGGGACTCACAAAATGCTCGTGGAAAAATACAACACTTAAAAACATGGCAACCCATGTCGGGGTTAAATTCGAAGAACTTCCGCACAACGCACTGCTTGATGCCGACATCCAGGGTCGTATTTTTCAAAAACTCATCACTAACCAGTTAACAAAGGAGCTACTATGAAAAAACTACGTATCATTCTATTTGACCAAGACGGTGTACTCGCCAACTATACGAAGGCGCACCTTGAAGCTATCGCGCACGAATTTCCTGAACTTCCGAGACTGCTTCCCGAAGAAGCGGATTGCTTCAATACTGAGGAGCATTTTCCGGAAGTATACCGCACGCGTATCGGAGCGTTAGCACTTCGTCCAGGATTTTTTTTCAATCTTGATCCTATCCCGGGCGCAGTTGATGCGATGCATGGACTCCTTGCCCGAGGATTCGATGTACGCATCTGTACATCTCCCAAGAAGATCTTTGATAACTGTGTCACAGAAAAGTTTGCTTGGGTAAAAAAACATTTGGGGCAAGAATTCGTTGAACGGATCGTGCTTACACGAGACAAGACACTGGTGTACGGAGATATTCTTGTTGATGATAAGCCGGATATCACAGGAATTTGCGTGCCTGCATGGAAACATATATTGTACGATCAGCCGTACAATCGACACATCATTCATCAACCGCGCCTCACATGGGCAAACTGGAAGGAAATACTACTATGGGAATAAGACACAAGACGTTATATCTGATGCGTCACGGGCAAACATACTCAAATGTGAATGGCCGATTCCAAGGTAGTGATGAGCCACTCACCTCCCTAGGACGAGAGCAAGCAATAAAACTTGGAGATCGACTGGGAAGAGACTGGGTGGCGCACCCAATAACGACACTCATCAGCAGTAGCCATGTTCGTGCGATGGAGACCGCAACACTGGTCGGTAGGGCAATCGGGCTCGTGCCAATTTCTTCGCCACTCTTTGTTGAGCGAAAGCACCCAACACTCATGCATGGGAAATTAACGACTGATAGAGACGCGCTCACCATCTTCCATGAAGGGCGGACGTACTTTCACAATCCTGCCTATGTATATGGAGATGGGGAAAATTTCGCCTTACTGAAGGCGCGCGCAATCGAAGGGCTCGCATACCTACTTGCACTCCCTGATACACACATAGGACTGGTGACGCATGGCGTATTTGCAACCGCACTCCTGGCAGCGTCGCAACGGGGGGAACATCTCTCATCGCACGACCTCAACAGCTATCAATTTCGACTTGGTAATGCAGGACTATCGATTCTGGCATACGAAACACGCAAAACTTTTTCGGATGCAGGGGATGGATGGATCGTGGAGCGGTGGGGAGACATCGCACACCTCGCATAAGCAAATAAAACCAACACGCACAGATGTGCGTGTTTTTTATACCCCAAATTGTCAAGGTCCGACCTTGACAATTTGGGGTATAAAAAAGAGCACAATATAGTGCTCTTATTTTTTACGGTCATTCCGCGCGAATGCTTTTGCTGCTTTGTGCAGCTTCTTGCTTTAACGCGCGCAGTAACCCTGCGGCTACTGCCTGACTGGATTTTTTTATGGAGTCAGTGATCTCATTTTTGTCTTTTTCAAGACTGACATAATCGATTTCTGCAAATTTTTTCTTTGCCGCAAACTTTGGTGCTTCGTGCTCCAAGAAGTCTTCAATAGGAATAATCTCGTCCACTAATTTGCCGGCAAGGGCATCCTTTGCAGAGAACCATGCTCCGCTTGTACGGCCCTGAGCCTCTCTCGCCTCTCGCATCAGAATTTCAATCGGGATTTTCCGAGAATCACTCATTGCTTCCAGAAAATGCTCAAAGAATCCTTGAGCAGCGCGGCTCATCATTGTCCGGTCATCCGGAGATAAGTTTCTCCACTGACTTCCGGCACCTTTTCGCGGACCGGATGAAACCTCTTCTTCGGTTACGCCAATGGCGTCACCAAGCTTACTTGTGTTGAAAAATCGCTGGATGACACCGATATTTGCAACGACTGCTACCGGATCTGCAATGATTTTCTCTGCGCCAAGCGCAGCCCAATACCCGCCCGAGTAAGCGCTCTGAGATATGTATGCCACCACCGGAATATCGGGATGTGTGTTGCGAAATCGTTTCGTCAGTCGATAGAGTTGCGCGCTTGCCGCTGCGCCTCCGCCGGGGGAATCTATAAGAAGGAGCACGCCGGCAAGATTCTTTTGGCCTTCAGCTTGCACAAAAGATTCACGAAGGACACGGACAGTGTTTTCCGGAGAGTTATCACCAAGATAGTCGCCGTCAATACTGCCTGAAATTCTCATCACCGCAACGAGTCCTGTACCTTTACCGCCGGAAACTCCGACAAACGGTTTATCAAGCGATGTGTGATTGAGCACAACACGATCGTTGTCGCTCCAGATTGTGGCATAAAACACGAGTACGCCGAGCACGGCAAATGCACCGAGCCATCGCAGCATTTTTTTGCGTGCACGCTTACGCTCAAGTGCGTACCAATGCTCCATTAGCTGAGAGCCTATCGCCTGAACATCATGCACCGTAGCGGGGCGCGAAGGTCGAGTGGTGTTGAGTCGAGCGGCTGGGGGGGTTCGTTTCCAAAATTTGGTAAACATATTTCTACCTCATATAAAGATGAACGTTCTATATATCAGCGTAACCCTTCACATGAAAAAAGGCACCGTTGACACTTCTCTATAAAAAGTGAGTGATTACAAATCATTGACAACAGGGCTTCCTCCGTTAGCATAAGTTAAGAGTGTACTTTATGGGGGTGTGTATGAAAAAGATCCTTGTGATTTTTATGACTTTTTGGTTGTTTTTTTCCACTGTGGCCTGGGCTGTCCCATCGCTCCTCGAGCAGCTACAAAACGAGCAGGTTGCCATCAATAAGAAAGCCCGCAGCTTCGTGGTTTCGATCGCGGTCACGCAAATCGGCGATGGCAACGGCAATCTTTTGAAAGGAAAAGAATCACCGAACTCAACAGGAAGCGGCTATCTCGCCACAAAAGACGGGAAGATCATCACCAACAAACACGTCGTTGATCCTGCGGAACTCATACGGAAAGGCAAGAAAGCAGAATTGATCTATGCCTACAAGGTGACTCTTTCGAACCAAAAAACTTACGATGCCGAACTTCTCGGTCTTGCGGGCGACGGGCTCGACTTGGCGCAACTCCAGATTAAAAATGCTCCTCCTGACCTTACCACGGGCACGCTTTCAATGACTGAACTGCAAGGTGGGGAATTCGTGTACGCTATCGGAAGTCCATTTGGTCTTCAGGATAGCGCATCAATGGGCATCGTGAGTAATCCTTCGCGAAGTATCGAATCAGCATCAAAGATCCATCGCTTCATTCAAACTGATGCGGCGATCAACCCCGGAAATTCTGGCGGACCACTCGTGAACATTAAGGCTGAAGTGGTCGGGATCAACACGATGATCTTTACAAAAAGCGAGGGAAATATCGGCCTCGGCTTCGCAATTCCCGCCAAGGTAGTCAAAGACTTTCTTTCCGGTGCTCAAACATCGTCGTATGGCAGCGGCTGGATCGGCATCACTGTCGACGGTATTGACCCGCAAACACGTGCACTGTTTGGAATATCTCCAGCAATTGACGGCCTCAGGACCATGACTATTGATCCGCAAAGTCCCGCTCTTGGGAAACTTGTTCCCGGCGATATCATCCTTGCAATTGATGACGAAGCGGTCACAAAACCGGAAGACTGGAAACGCCTGATCATTACCAAGAGAGAAGGCACGAAAGTAAAAATAAAGATTCTGCGCGGCAGCAAGCAATTCGATGTCACACTTACGCTCGGAAAAGAGCGAAAGTGACAAAAAAAATGCCCTCGCACGTTATCGTGTGGGGGCATGAACTTTTTTATTGCGCAAACTCCGAAAACCGGAGATGCGTTTCGGACAAACCATAAACACAAACAAACTCACAATGAGAAGGAGGATAAACGGTGTTGCCATCTCCACTTCCGTAACCTCTTCTTTTTCACCGACACGCCGACGCTCGACGTTCATAATGTCTTCCAAAATACGAGAGAGTAGTTCGCCAGGCTTCAGGTGAATGTATTCGCCTTGAAACTGATCGGCAATTCTCTTCAAGTACTCAGGGTCGGGGCGAGTGGTCCACGCATTGCCTTCACTGTCCATCAAAAATCCAATTGGATTTCCGTTGTCATCAAAAGCCGGGATTTTATAAGGCTGCTCAGGACTTCCGACTCCAACCAAATAGAAGGAGACATCGAGTTTGTGAAGTGCGATCAGCGACTTCATTTCTGCGACAGCATTCACAAGTGCATCCTGCAATTTTGCTTCATCGCCTTGGGGTTCTCCATCGGAGAGGATAATGCAGACTTTCTTATTTGTCTTTTTGACGTTAAAAATCTTCATACATCCCTCTATGCCGGCTGCAAAATTTGACCCTTTACCGACTAGCTCGATATACCGATGATCTTCCATGACATCAAGTTTTGGACGCAGCAGGCGCTCGTAATCATTTGAGAGCGGAGATATTCCGTTGAGTCTTTCAGAGAAGCAGCCGATGCCCCATCGATCCGCCTTTAAGCGACGAAGGGCATCATCGACCGCAGTAGTGACCACTCTCAATCGAGGAGTAAAATTTTCATCTCCAACGGGCGCCAACATGCTTCGAGAGCAGTCGATAAGTGTCGCTATTTCCAAACCCTCAACGAGTGGGACTGTTGTGCGTTTTTCATACACAAAACTCGAAAGCACAAGTATTGTAGACACAAGCGCTGTGTACAGTGCACCAAATCGCACAAGCTCAACTACGGTGCTATTTGCACCAAGAACAAGTGACGGGTGTCCCTTGAGCGCCTTTTTTCTACGGATGATGTAAGACAGCACAAAAAGAATGAAGACTGGGGTAATTATTCCGACTGCATATGGTATATGCAGAAGCGCGGTGCTCATCATTTAGAACCCTTCATTATTTCCGGCACCGCCTGATGACGGTGCTTCGTCGAACATTTGCACACTAGGACGTCCTTTTTGGTCGCCTGCCTGTGGTTCGCCTTTCCCTTCTCCCCCCTTCATCAGGTTAATCTTTTCAAGAAGCAGGGCGGCTCGTGAATGTTCGGCTGTACGGAGAACGGATTTCAGATCTTCAGTCGCACGCGAGAGTCCCTTTGGAGTGATTCCTGACAATGCAAGCGGAATATATGCAGTTGCTCTGTTGAAAAGAATCTCGTTCTTTGCGTGATCGCTTGTTGCAACTTTGAGCGCGGCCGAACATACGTCCACTGCCTTTTCATACTCGCGATCGAGAACTGTCGCCGCACAACGTAAGCGCATAAACGCTTCGCGATCAATTACCCCGACACGAGCAAGCAGCATAAACGACTGTCTTTTATCGAGTTCGTTGAGCATACTCGTTGCGACGCGAGGTCGCCCTAGATTGAGTTCCTCGTCTGCATACTTCATGCGTGACTCCACTTGATATATCTCATAGCTGAGGGCAAGCATGCCAACTGCTACAACCAAAAGGGAGCCCACCACGCCGATCTTCCACCGTCGTGAAACGGTGGAGGGAAAGGAAGGGAAAGAGAATGATTTCATACATGCCTCCACAAAGGGTTATTCAACAACAAGATAGGTGCTCCGGACTAACAGACCGAACCCCAAGAGTACGCACGCAACAAGAGCCAGCTCAGTACGAAAGCTCCGCTGCCTCACTACGACTTGCGTCCGAGTGCGGGTCGGTTTCAATTCATCAATTCGCCGATACATGTGGACAATGTCAGAGGGCACCGCGGAGTGAAAATATGCTCCGCCGGTACTTTCGAGCACATCGACAAATGGTGGGCGCGCGCTGATGTCACCCCCGATTCCGATCACATAAACCGGAATCCGGAGTCCTGCGGCAAATTCAATTGCAACCTCAGGCGGCACACCAGAATTATTTTCGCCGTCCGTCACAAGCACAATGAAGCTCCCCTCGAACGCACCAAATTCTCTTGCGATTTTGTCCATTATTTTTATGTGTTCTTCGGGTTTTTCTTGCTTCAGCGTATCGCGGAGCGTATGCCAAGGCGGCAACGCAATACCGGATTCTTTCATCTTTTTGGTAACGTAGAGGTCGCGAAGCATATACCATACGCCTCCAAGGATCCCGTCCCCGATCGCAGTTCCGCCACTGCCTACATCAATTACTGAAGTAGTCTCCATTACATATTCTTTGTCTGTAGTGAACGGTGTTCCTTCCGCAAAAAGTGCTGTATCGGCAAAAGGAAGTATGGCAACAAGATCTTTCTTGCGATGAGCAAGAAAGTCGAGCGTTGCCTTTCTTGCGATGACCATTTTATTGTCCGCCAGCATGCTCCCCGACTTGTCGATCACACCGATAATGCGATATGCGAGCTGCACCTTGTAGTTCTCTTCAACGGAACCCTGAGGATTTGCAAGCATAACGATTGCCAACATGAGCGATACCATCACCGCAAACGTTGGCACACCCGCCAAGAAATCTTCAAAGCGAGTTCCGACTCTCCCTGCACGAAGCGAAGAAAATCGGAGTCCGCGGGAAGATCCGCGTTTCCAAAAAAAGAGCGCCACCACCGGTAAAAGGAGGAGCGCCCATCCATGTTCGAATGACACCATTTTTAAACTCCTTTGGTCATGACGTGGTAAAGTATTCTTCTTCAAGTGTCGCGAGTTTCTCGATGTCGGGGTCAGTCACTGCCAGAAGCTCTTGTAGCTCCCGAGCAAGCACTCCTTCCTCGATATCAGTCCGCTTGTGACGAGCGAGTACCAGCGCACGGAGCGCATGATACATCTCTGCGTGATGACGATGATTCTTGGACAAAGCGAACGACTCCTCTGCATCCTGATAAGCCCGAGTGAGATTGCTCATCGCACGTTCTTCATTGTTTTTAGCGGCTTCCTTTTCTTTTGCCTTCCGACGAATTCCCCAAAACACAACAGCGAAAACGAAAAGTGTTACGCTTCCGGCGATTGCAAGATATTTCGGTGAGTCTTCCATATACGCCACATTTTGCGGCATGATCGGAACAGCAAGCATTTTTATGCGACTGGTCAGTTGCTCCATCTCCTTCGCGCTCGCCGGAACTTTTCCGGGTGGCTCGATCGGAAACATAATGATCGGCTGAGGCGGGAGGGTGATGCTTCCAACGGAAAAGCTAGGAATCTGGAACTGCCCGGAGATTCCGTCTTCAATCGAGAGCACATAGTTGACGGCAATCTCTGTCGAACGTCCGGATTGCTCTCCTACATGCACGCCATGTTTCAGTACCCGGAACGGAAGCAGGGTTTGCGCCCGAAGTCCTGCGATGAGCGCTTCCTTGTCTTTGAAATCCGCATTCAGTGAAACCGAAAAGTGGTAGTTGAACGAGGAGCCAATCGTGAGTGCTGTTGCGCTTACGAGCGGTGTGCTCACGCGAATAGGCACGACGACAAGTTCGATGTTCGGAATTGTCAGTGGCTCCTGCTTTGATTGATCCGGCTTCTTGCGATCGGTTGAGGGAATTTTCACCTCAAATGACATGCGGGGAAATACAAGCTGATGTGTGCCAGACGCAACATCACGCAGCACATCAAAGTACAGCGTGAGCTCTGCGACATCATAGTCGCGATTTGCCCGGCGCACGAGCACCTTGCGTTCTCTTAGTGTCACACCTTTCGGAAGCGCCATGCGATCTACTTGATCCCATTTAAAGACAATCTGTTTGGTAAGGTTCTGTTCCATATAGACGTGAACGTCCACACGAAATGACCCGCCAGAAACTGCTTCATATGAGGTCTTGTCCACCCTCACAACAAGCGTGGGGCGGACGATGACTTTTTGCTCCTGAGCATAAATGGTGGTACTGGCTGGTTCGTCTTTTCCATCCTTGAACACAAAGCGGTATGCAAATTGAGTGTTCAGCGAATTGCTTTCGATTCTCTTCTTTAAGACAAACCTCCTCCACTCTTTCCAATCTTGTGCGTCCCACTCAACGAGGGAAATCTCCTTGTCTGTCGTGCTGTCCACGAGTGACATGTCGAATTTTTCGTTTTCACCATACGTATCGTTTTGATCGAGATCGATCCACAACTGGCATGGTGAACACTTTTCTCCATCAAAATCTCTGTATTCGACACCAAAAGTG
Organism: bacterium; assembly: GCA_043736515.1. Lineage (GTDB taxonomy): Bacteria > Patescibacteriota > Minisyncoccia > Phycocordibacterales > UBA6899 > MHLP01. The sequence goes on along the minus strand of JAYTCK010000069.1, from coordinate 15,155 downwards.
AATTCCTCACCTGATATTCCCGAGCTGGGCAATACCATGTTGGGCACCCTTGATGAATTTGAGAGTTCGGGCAATGTGTTTGGCAGTACGATCGGTTCTCCGTACGCAACGCATCCACCCCAAAGGATGGCGAGCGCCGCGAGGATTCGCGCCGACAATCGATTCGTGTTCACAATTGATCTCCTTGTGGTTGCATCACTTCGAGCGGAAGACGCAATGTCTTCCACAGCGCCGTGTGCGTGTCGAAGAAATGTTCGGGAGATCTGGCCAAAAGCGCGGATACTCCCGTTTCACTATCCCTCACGCGCAAGGCGCCAAAAGATAGCGATGGGAGTGCAATCTCCGCACTGCTCAGCGTTGCCGCTCCGATGACCGTGTGTCGATCAGCCTTAAGCTTACAGAGTTCCTCTCCGTAATCTGCAGGGTAGAGAAAATCAGAAACAATGACCACAGCGAGCGTTCGACGCTTGCCCTCCAAGGCAAGTTCCTGTAATGCCTGCTTGACGTCAAAGGTTTGCAGCTGGTCCTCACGAAAAGCAATCTGAGTAAATTTCGCGAATTCTTTCTGAATCCCACGTTCCGAGAATTGCATCACGGGAAATTCCGAAAGGTATTTCTTTCCGGTTTTCAGAGCGTGATACCGGATCGTCAAACGTGCTTGATACTCTCTGGCAATTACGGCCGCGAGCACGAGCAGTTCTTCAGCCTGCTGCAGTTTTTTTTCTCCTTCTGCGCCAAACACCATAGACGGTGTCGTGTCGATCAAAAGGATAAGTTCAGCCCTACGGTCCGGCATTCTCATCGCAACCATGTCTCTTCCTTGTCTCAAGCTTATCTCGTGGTTGATTGCAGTAAGCGGGTCCCCCACTTCAAACTCACGCAACTCTTCGAATTCCAAACCCCCGATATCCTTTCGGGCGCCTGCGAGGCCGCCCGAAAGGCGAGAGCGGATTAACGAAGAGATGCGAATAGAAAATTTTTTTGACATATTATTCCCTGGGAATCGGTGAGATCCGCTTCAGCGTGCCCTGAAGAATCATTTCTGCTTCTTCATCATCTTCTGTATTCATGCGGTGTGCCCACGCCTTTACAAGCATTTGCTGCACGTCGTATGCAGAGAGATTTCTAAACCCATTCACAACACGATAGGCGTTCATGAGGAGCCAAAGACTCATCATGGGGCGGCCTGAGGCACCTTTCGGGGTTGCCTTGCCGTCAGCAGTAAAATTCGTTGCTGCTCCGAGACGAGCAATGTAGCCCACTATGGGATCATCATTGATATCCTTCGTGAAGCCGTTTGAGACAAACGCTGAGCCTGAAAGATCCTGAACATACTTGATGATGTTGAGAATTTCTTCTCGTGAGAATACGGGTTCGATGCGCGCGAGATTTTTGTCGGGATTGCGTACGATGATTTTTTTGAGATCATCGACCGAATGAACGGGAATTTTGATCTTCATGCCAAAGCGGTTAAGTTCCGCCCGGCCAAGTCGATACGTGTCACTCGCCTCTTCGATCGGATTTTGTGTTCCGACAAAGAAAAACGGGTTCGGAAGATACTCCACGACTTCACTGCCGGGAATCTTTACGAATTTTTCTTGCATCGCATTTAAGAGCGGAGATTTCGCCTTTGAGGGCGCACGATTGATCTCGTCTCCCATAAAGATATTCGTAAACAGCGGTCCACGAATAACCTTGATCTCACCATCTTCTCTATAGACTGTTCCGATGAGCTCTCCTGGGAGATCGTCACCTTTGAACTGGTGCCATTTCGCTTCAAGTGAAAGAGCAGCTGCGGCTGCGCGCATGAACAGTGATTTTCCTTCACCGGGACGACTTTCTAAAAGAATGCTGGATTGCGCAAACAGTGCGACCAGGAATCCCCACAAAAGATCGTCGTCACCAACAATGACTGTTCGCACGGTTGCAAAAAACTTCTCGCAACGTTCACGAATCTGGGCCTCGAATGCAAAGTCTCGAACAAAAGGCACTTCCGTTACAGATCGAGATTTGTTCATATCTGTCCTTAGATTGACAAAAAACAATTACTATTTTTATAATAGTCTAGCCTGCTTTCATGACAAGGAAAATTTGAGCACAACACATTATGATAATTCTGTGAAGCTTTGCCACACTCCTTGTCTCACTTCTTTGCTATAATGGCACACATGGATATTGAGGCGATTATTGTGGGATTTAGTTATGTTGGCATCTTCGGACTAATGGTCGCGAACGGTTTTCTTTCATTTCCTTCAAGTCAAATCCTCTATGTCGTTGTCGGGTACTTCGTCGGCACGGGTGCACTCCTCCTTCTCCCCGCCTCGATTGTGGGGGCACTCGGAAATGCCGTTGGTAATGTACTTCTCTATGAAGCAATTCGCCGACACGGGATTACCTACGTGAAACGATTCCAAATTTTTCGTGAAGAAGATATTCGTAAGGTGGAAATTGTATTTCGCAAAAAAGGTCTTTGGTTTCTATTTATCGGAAAACTGCTTCCTGCAATCAAGGTATTTATCCCTATCCCTGCTGCACTCGGAAAGGTACATCGAGGAAAATTTGCCGCCATCATGCTTTCCGCATCATGGATATGGTCGCTCATATTCATTGGTATTGGCTATACCTTTGGAAAAGGTGCGATGATGTGGAAGTCATACGGAATCATACTCATGATCGTCGCCGCTGTTATTGTATTTCTGTTTTATCGGATGCTGAATGCGAAAGAGGTACTACTTGAGATTGAAAAAGAGAAGGTGGGGTCGGAGAAGTGATACCCCTCCCATGCTCGCGCATAAGCCACAACGAAAGTACACCGTATGCGAAAAACGTGATGAACGAAGAGACTGCTGGTACGTGGAGAGCAGCAAAAGGAATGCGTGATGAGTGTTCAGCCGCAGCAAGTATCCACGAAAGAAGGACGTGTGCCGGTAACCCAGCAATAAATGCCAGCGAGGGGAGTATGAGTGAAAAAACTCCAGCAATAAATCCAAAGAACATCGTGAGTGGAATGATCGGGAGCACAAGTAAGTTTACGGGGAGCGATACAAGTGACAACATTCCTGTTTGGGACAAGAGAAGCGGGAGTACCGCAATTTGCGTCGCGCATGTTGTGACGAATACTTCGCGAAGTATCGGAGAGCGTTTAAATATTTTCTTTTTTGCATCAATAACTGGTGCAATGTAGACCAGACCAAGTGAGGCGAGAAATGAGAGTTGAAAGGATGGATCAAACGCAAGAATGCTTGGATTGTGGAGCACCATAATGGCACCTGCAAAAAGAAGTGCCCGCCCCATCGTATGAGTGCGCCCAGTAGCACGGGCCAATAGTGCCAAGATCGCCATAATTGCCGCACGTACGACCGTAGCCCCTGCTCCCGTCATAATGGCAAAAAGCATGATGCCGAGCGCTCCCACACTGAGACTCCCAGCAAACCCTGTAAAGCGAAAAATTCTCACAAGCCATGTTGCAACGATGGTCATGTTGTACCCTGACAGTACAATAATGTGGACTATCCCCGCGATGCGGAATCGCTCGAGCCATACTTCACCCAATGACTGTTTGCCCCCAAGAAGGAGTCCTCCCATAAGCGCGTTGTGTGGCTCAGGAAGTGCGTGGGCCAGCGCTCCACTAAACTGTTTTTTAATATAAAAAAGTTTTTCTATAATACTATTTCCTTCCCCCTCACCCACTTTTTTAATTTTCGCAAATGACATCTGGTACGTGATTCCCTTTGATGCCAAGTATGAAGGATAATCAAATACCCGTCCGTCCTCCTCAGCAAACTTTTTCGGTAGAGCAAGTTTGCCGGAAATGTGTAGCACATCACCATATTCAAAAGCGGGGTAGCGCGGCACAATAGTAAGCATGCTGCCAAACACCTCGTGCTCTTTCACTTCTCCCTCAAGCGTACGTAGTGCGAGGGTAAGATGTGTTTTCCCTTCGCGCACATCCGGCTCACTATTTACCACACCCACAAGTGTGACGTGCATATTTACACGACTCGACAGCAGAGTGTTAGTTGCTCTTCCCTCCCAAAAAGTAAAGCGACATACTCCAAACGCGAGGCCAATTAAAAATACAGAAAAAAGAAATATTTTATTCCCGCGATCAGGTGAGAAGCTTACGCAAAGCAGTGCTATAGCGAGCATGGCAAAAAATCCCGCCAGCCAAAATGATGCTAAGCCGTAGGAAGAAAAAAATACCCCAACAAGGAAGGCGAGGAGAAAGGGAGGCAGCGCTCGTGCCACAAAATGCATCACACTATCCTAATAGAGAATCGACCAAAGCACAAAGAGTGCAAAATATTTTTTAAAATAAATTACGTTAATTACTTCGGTCGAAGTAATTAACGTAATTTTGTATTAAAGCTTGATGACACCCCAGGAGTTAAGGATTGCCTCTTCGTCTTCTTTTGAAACTGCTTTTTTGAATTTCACTCCTGGTTTTCCTTTTACGCGAGCTTCACATTCTGCCCATGTTGCATGTCGCATCGCAACCCCACCAACAAACGAGAGATACGAATATGCCTTAGCTCGTCCATGAGCGCGAGCGACGCTCCGCTCGGCTGACTTCACTTCATCAATGGTGATATTCAAGATATCAATCGCGTAGTCACCAAGATCACCTTCGAAAAGTTCGGGAATACCCTCTTTTGCAAATGTTGTGGCAATCTCATCGCACCGTTCATTTCCTGCAACTCCAGAGTGTCCAGGAACATGTTTCCAAAACATCTTTCCCCATTTTTTTCTGTCGTCGAGAAGGGAGAGTGTTTCTTCCCAAAGTTCCCGATTTTCAACAGGAGTCTTTGCCATCGTGACCCAGCCTCGCTTCTTCCAACCCACAGACCATTCGGTTGCGCCCTTGTGTACATATTTTGAGTCTGTGTAGATGGTCAGGTCCCCGGATTCATCTGCGATCCGCTCAAGCCCTTTTGCGAGGGCCATAAGTTCCATGCGATTATTTGTCGTATGTGTTTCTCTGCCGCCCATTTCCATAACACGGTCACCCAAAAGAACGAGGATCGTTGCCCAGCCCCCTGGACCCGGATTCCCGAGCGACGACCCGTCCGTAAACAAAAGATGTCCCTCGTAATTTTCCATGAGCACTATCATAGCATGAATACAGGGAAGAAAAAGCGTTATAAAAAAAAGTTTTGAAAAATTATGTTAACCCAAGCGACCGCTTGGGTTAACATAATTCGCTCAGTGTTTATTTTAGAGCAAAGTATTTCTTGATAGGCTGATCATTTTCAATTTTCTCTACAACAGCGTACAATACCTCGCCTCCGATTTTAAAATCAGCCTTGAGCAGAATCATGAGCGCTTCGCAGTCATAGGGGTAGATCCATATACTATTTTGTAATTTATAAAATCCAAATTCTCGCAACATCTCTTGTAATCGCAGACGTATGTGCTTTTTCTCTTCACTAATGTCATAGATCACCATTCGCCAGCGCTTATCCCAATGTTTGTGGACTCTTCGATCCGGATGCCGAGCGACCATTCGTGCGAACTCGTGCTCACCGAGCTCGGTAAGCCTCACTCGCTTACCCCTGCTTGTCATCTCAATTTTCACCATCCCCTTCTGGAGTAATTTTTCAAATGCTGATCCAAAAAGATATTTTGGGTTCATTTGCCTTGCCTTGCCTGCATCAAACATGCGGAGTACTTGCAATGCATTCGGTGCAAGCAAGGCAACACTGAGCACACCCGCTGATGCAATCGTGTGTAATAATACGTGTTGAATATTTGTTCTCCGGCGCACTACTTTTGCACCTTCCTCAACGATCTTTCGGTGTTTTTTTCTCTCCATGTACTCATTATACATTACACATGAATTATGTTAATCTGAGCGACCGCTTGTGTTAACATAATTCTTATTTTTGAATTGATTTTTGAGTTGACGGTGTGCAGTGAATTGATTTTGATATTAAAAAACCCATCTACTTTTTCATAGACGAGTTTTTGGTTATGCCTGATTACTTCAGGATGTAGGCAACAAGGAGCAGTCCGCTATATGCGCTCGTCACATAGTTGGAAGCGGGAACTTTTTTGACAAAAATTTGATAGAGGCCAATTGCCGCAAAGACAGCGCCAGCGGCAAAGAATAGGCTGTGTAATTCCATTATTAACCCTAAGAACAGAAAGTTACTACACTAAATACTATTCTTTTCGTATTAATTGTCAACTTAGCCATCTGCGTATCAAATATTTACTGTATGCCAACTATGCGAAGGCGAAGTTCTGGGCGGGAGCGGAAATAGGATTTCTCAAGATGCGCAAGAAGAGTAATGCGCGAGCCGACCGTGATGTCAGCATCTCCATAATCAGATGGTGTTGCAAAAAATGCGATGGCTTGTGCCCTGCCTCCACTAGCATCCGTAAGTGACAATTTTAAATGATTCCGTGTTTTTCCAAACAGTTCAATTTTTTCAATTGTCACATGATTAAAAGAAAAAACAGGTTTTGGATTACTTACACCAAATGGTGCGAGCGCATCTACTGCAGCAAATGTTACTTCGTTTACCTCTGCCAAGGTGAGTATTCCGTCAGCATTGGGAACAGCATTATTTTTCTGCTTCTTCTCAATAGTTTTGTGTGCATCACAAAGTGCTTCTTCAAGAAAGTGGATTGCTTCGCTGTCCACCGTGAATCCTCCAGAGAATTCATGTCCCCCTTTTTGTGTAAACACCCCCTCTCGTGTGGCAATCATAAGCTCAACGATATTTACTCGGCCGTCTGAGCGACATGAGCCTTTCATCATCGTACTTCCTTCCTTGCCCCACACAAACGCGGGGCGATCATATGTTACTGCTAATTGATTCGCAACGATGCCCGCAACACCCACACGCCATGAAGGATTACCGATAACAATCACTTCGCGCATAGGGCGCTTCTCAAGTATGCGTTTCGCCTCTTTGGTCATCCGTGCGACCTCTTGTTTGCGCTCGTTGTTGAGACTAGCGAGAAAGATTGCGCGTTCTTTTGCAAAAAGCGGATCACGCGTCGAGAGGAGTTCAAATGCACGAAATGGTACATCCATTCGTGACGCAGCATTAATCCGCGGACCGATGGTAAACCCAACATCTTCTTCGGTAAGATACCGCTGGTCGACTCCGGCCTCCGACAAAAGTGCGTGGAGTCCGGGACGGGCTGATTTGCGAAGCACTTTGAGCCCGTAGTATGCGAGAACGCGATTCTCATTCACGAGGGGGACCATGTCTGCGATTGTGGAGAGGCCGGCCATATCAAGCAACCATTTTTCCCAACCGAGAGGTATGTCAGCAAATTTCCCGCGCAATAAAATAGCGTGAGCAAGCTTGAATGCCACGCCTGCCCCACAGAGCATGTTGTCGGCATATGTGTCGCCATTTTGCTTTGAGTTAAGAATTGCATACGCAGGAGGAAGAACGGCTTGTGGCAGGTGGTGATCGGTGATGATCACATCAACTCCTAATTCATTCGCAAATTGCACTTGCGCCACGTCGGTAATTCCGCAGTCCACCGTTACGATGAGCCCGATTCCTTCTTTTGCAAATTTTGCTATTGCATCCTTGTTGAGACCATATCCTTCGTGGTGACGATGAGGGATGTAATTCGAAAACGTAGAACAGCCTATTTTTTTGAAAAGGTCATGCAAGACAACAGAGCCGGGGATGCCGTCACAGTCATAATCACCATAAATGACAAATTTCTCTCCTTCCCGGAGTGCCTGGAGAATGCGCTCGACGGCGCGGTCCATATTGAGTATCCCAAACGGATCATGCGTGTCACGCTCATAGTTCGGATAGAGGAAGCGTTCAATCGCAGCATTCTCAGTAATCCCTCGTTTCGCAAGGAGTGTGAGTGAGAGGGGGTGGGGGGTCATGAATCCTATACTACCACAGCAGTCCACGCTCCTATATAATACTCAATATATGGAAAAGGATTGTATCTTTTGTAAAATAATTGCCGGTGAAATACCTTCGGAAAAAGTTTTTGAGAATGAGCATACATATGCGTTTCTCGATATTCACCCAGTAAATAAAGGGCATACCTTAGTTGTTCCTAAAACTCACGCAGAAAATATTTATGATATTTCATCGGCGAATTTTTGTACACTCATGGAGACAGTCCGCACGCTTTCACCAATAGTCAAAAAGGCGGTAGGGGCAGATGGAATTAATATTGGTATCAATAATGGTGGTGCTGCAGGACAAATAGTGTTTCATTCCCATGTGCATATTATTCCTCGTTACGAGAAAGACGGCTTCCGTCACTGGCACGGCACCCCATACGAAGAGGGGGAAATGGAAAAAACAGGAGAAACGATCCGCAGTAAACAAAAAACACCCATGTAACATGGGTGTTGTTTTTTTCTGATCTATCGTGGAATTGCTGCTTCGACTTTCTTCCATTGGAGTTCTGGCGGGAGTTCGTATCCGCAGGCAATACGTACGAGTCCGGGAGTGAGTTCGGGAGGTGCGCGGTGATTAGCCATGCCCGCTATCTCTTTGTCGTGCTGTGCGCAATGCACCGACGCAAGTGGAGCGCATACATAAGTGTGTGCACTGCCGAGACTTACCGCAGAATAGCCTCCATGCGTCACATCAAGATTACGTGCGAACTGCATTGCTGCTTCTCCTGTCACAAAATCTGCTGCAAGTACTGCACCGTAGCCGAGCGAATGCGTACGAAGGATCGCATTCATCGCATCAATGTGTGCATAACTAACGAGACTTGGATAATGTACACGTATTCCTCTTAGGACCAATCCCTCGGCCACTGCCTGTGCAGAGTGTGATCCCTCACGAAAACGAATCCGCAAATGGGATAGGCGTTTAGAAATTTCGTGAGCAAGTCCGTGATTCATGACCGGACCATTCAAGCTAAGGTACGACTTCATTCGTTTTAATAGCTCTGCGTCGCTTGCAATACTCTCACCAACACAAATGATTCCTCCTAGTCCATCGGATTGGCCGCCACCAAACTTTGTAAGGCTGTGCATGACCAGATCTGCTCCGCATCGAAGTGGGAGAACCGCAAGTGGCATGAACGTGTTGTCGACACCAAGATAGGCACCTTGCTTATGTGCAAGTGCTCCCAGCTTGGGAATATCGCACGCGACAAGGGACGGATTGGAGACCGATTCCACAAAAAGAAGTTTTGTGCGCTTCTTTTTGAGCGCCTGCTCCACTTCATCTAAGTTGGTGATGTCCACACGTGTCACACGAATACCAAGCGAGCGCGGTAGATCATCAAGCAGTGAGACAGTCCCGCCATAGAGTCGGTTGGAAACAACAATGTGATCACCGCGATTAAGGAGTGAGTAAAAAATAAGTGCCGCACACGCTTGCCCGCTCGCGAGACACAGTGCGAACCTTGCGTCTTCGATTGCCTTAAACTGACGGCCAAGAAAGACGAGCGAGGGGTGACTGAATCTTCCGTAGATGAAAAAGTTTTCATCACGTTGTCCGCGAAAAGCGGCGGCAATATCTGCGGGGTCGTGGGCAAATGTAATGCTGTCCTCGAGCGCAGGATTCACACCCTGAGACCGAGTTTCAGGACGCACATCGGCAAGCTGGAGTACCGGATCATAGTCACAATAGGCCATTTCAAAACTCCTTCAAATAACGTCTCTTCTTGTTATAGAAGAACATGCGAGACATGTAAAGACGTGTTTATTTTAATGCCTCGATGCCAGGGAGTGTTTCATTCGCCAAAAAGTCGAGCATCGCGCCCCCTCCTGTTGAGACAAATGAAAACTTATCAAGCGCACCCATCTCATTAATGAGCGCGACAGTGTCTCCCCCGCCAATGATCGATGTGGCATGGCTTCCTGCAATAAGCCCGAGGAGTTCACGAGTGCCTTCGGTAAATCCTTCCTCATAAAATCCGAGAGGTCCATTCCAAACAATCAGTTTTGCTTCGCCGATGATTGTTTCCATTTTTTTTATCGTACCAAGTCCAATATCAACAATCATGTCTCCGGGCGTCACATCCGCAATCTTGCGGACCTCACTCCCCGCAGCATTTTTGACGACGACATCCGTGGGCAGTATCAATCGTTCGTGGTGAGTATATGCCTCTAGCCCAGCAATCTCACTTGCTTCGTACACCGATGTGCCGATCTCGTGACCAGCTGCTTTAAAAAAATTATTAACAATGGCGCCGCCGACAAAGACGTGGTCCGCACTATTAAGAAATTTCTTGAGAAGCGGCATCTTTGTTGAAATTTTGGCGCCGCCGAGTACGAAGAGAAAAGGGTGCTCAGGCGAGAGCGCCAAGGTAAGCCGGCTCACTTCTTCGGCAAGTCGTGGTCCTGCAAAGTGTGGGAGGAGTGCGGGAATGCCAACAACCGATGCATGTGCACGGTGAGAAACAGAAAATGCGTCGTTCACGTAGACCTCAGCCATGCCTGCAAGATACGCAGCAAACTCGGGGTCATTGCTTTCCTCTCCGATATTGTGGCGCACATTTTCAAGCATCACCACATCACCATTTACCATTTCATTTATTACGCGTGTGTTTTCTCCGTTCATGAGAGACGGAAGAAATGTAAGTGGAAATTTCTTTTGTAAATATTCTGCAACGGGGGCGAGGGTGTCGGAAGGTGCACCCTTACCAATATGGCTGATGATGATAACTCGTGCGCCGACACTCCGCAAAAGTTCAATGGTTGGAAGTGATTCATGAATTCGATAGGCGTCACGTACCTCCCCGTTTTCAAGAGGCACGTTAAGATCCAGACGAAGGAGCACCCGCTTCCCAGTGAAAAAATCTTTGTTTTCGGTAGCAAGTGGCAGGGTAATCATTATTTTATGTTTTCTGCGATCTTAATAATCGCACCAAACTGCTCGGGGTTGAGGCTTACTCGTCCAACTAAAAGTCCGTCAGCTTCTCCGTCCTTCAAAAACCCTAAAGCGTTGCGCTCGTCTACGGAACCTCCATAGATAATCGGTATTTTAAAACCCGCGGCCTTTCCAAACTGTTCAACCATATGTCTACGAATGAGAATGCTCATTTCATGAAAATCGGCTGGTGTTGCCGGGCGGAGTGCTTTGGCGCCGATTGCCCAAATAGGCTCATAGGCAATAACTAAATATTTTGTACTGGCTCGCGGGAATCCGGCAAGGGAGTGGCGCAACTGTTCGCTTACTTCCTTGAAATAGGCACCGCCATCATCACGCCCATGTTCGCCTACGCACAATATTGTCGTGAGCTTGTTGGCAGCTGCCCTTCCAGCCTTTTGCGCAACCAGGGCGTTCGTTTCTCCGAGCGCGCGGCGTTCAGAATGACCGATAATAACGTGAGTTGCCCCAATCGAACTGAGTGCCTTAGGAGAAGTCTCCCCAGTACGTGCACCCTCATCTTCCCCAAATACATTTTGCGCACCAATAGTAAGTCCTTTTGTACCTTTACCCAAAGCGGAAATAAGCGGATAAACAAAAAGATGCGGTGGACAAATAACCGTTTTGACACGCTTTGTATTTCGCACACTCTTTTTCTCAGCCGCAAAAATAGTCTTCGCCTCGGGAAGCGTTTTTGGATACATCTTCCAATTGCCTACAATTAATTTCATAGGAATATTATATCAGACAAACAAACCTCGCCAGAATGTACAAAAGCCTTAATTTTAGATGCAATGCGCAGTCCTGGAGCACTTTGGTGTTCGAGGAGACGTATGGGTTATACGTCTTCCGAACCCAAAGTGGGAAGGACAAGCAGTGCGCTAAAATTAAGGCTTTTGTTAGAATTCGTTCCAGCGGCTGACATTCCACGACCCCGTCGTCCCCGTAGCACTCGGCTGAAAACCCATGTCCATGAGTGCGCCGTCATAAATTATTTCTGTGTTGTTTGAGAGGCTAAGTTTGTATCCCACAACCGCAGTAATTTTTGCATTATTAGAGATATCCACCATTGACTCTCCTGCGTAAAAAAGTGCGTAATTAACGTTATTTGAAATGGCTATAGCGCTATTATTGGTTGTGCACTCGAGTGTAGAAGAGCCGGGCCCAAGACACCCCTGTTTCGTCGAGAGCACGAAGACGTAACTTCCAGCACTCCCTGAGCCCCCGAACGTTGCGTTGTTGCCGATGTTGATGGATTTGTCGGACATTAAAATGCATCCCCTCGAGCCGAAGTCGAAGTGGCATTTTACTAATACGTTATTATTCATGACAATCGCCCCAGTAGCATACACCGTTCCCGTCAGTGTGAGTGTTGAGCCATTTTCAATGGTAAGATTTCCTGTAATTTTTCGGGGGCCCAGTTGTACGCTGCTACCACCACCAATTGTGTAGTCGCCAGCAATAACTCCACCGTTTTCTGCATCATTTTTCCATTGAGTTATTGCCGTAGCAGTGAGCGGAAGCGCGACGTATGAGGGAGTGGGCGATCCGGGAAACGAAGTTCCTGCTACCGTTGATCCGCTAATTGTTTGATAGTAGGCGTCGCCACCAATTGTCGCACCGGTGATCGTGTCCGCCTTTGCTGTCCCCGAGATGGCAATACCGTTGATAATGCTTGTACCGCCCCCCCAGGCAAGTTTAAAATTTAAATCTCCTCCAAGTGCGGTCCAAGCCAAAGCAGAACTCCAGTCCTGTTTATACACAGGGGAGCCGAGCGAATACACATCGGCAGTGCTTCTGCACCAATACCAATAACGTGATGCGTGTTGTCCTGAATCAAAAACCAGCCAATACGTCACGCCAGGATTTAAAAAAGTAGGAGTAGCAAAATTCACATCTACCCATCCCAGTGAAGTTCCAACAATTGAATATGGAATGACTTGTGTGGCGAGTGTGTGAGCAGTAGACGTGCCGGGAAATCCCCCCACATCAGCAACAATACGTAACGTTGCATTTGCGGGATTGCCGTTACGCATCAAGTAGAGAGAGACCCTTGCCAGCGTATCGGGAGAAGTGCTCGACATCACAAAACTTTGCGCATGATCTATTTTGGGATTTGATTGACCCATAACCTCACTGGTATTACACACGGTTGAGCTTGCGATCTGGTCGTTCTCAAGGCGGGCGGCGACCGTCACATCGCCAGTAATATTCGCACTGCCGCCCACAATAGCACCGTTTGAATGCACGTCACCATCGGTAAGGCCGAGCCCATTTACCTTAGAGCCATTATTCATGGTCGCTCCACCTTCGCCTATCTGTGCACCGTAGAGGAGTGAGACACTATACACCTTAGATGTTTTCATAAAAAGTTTACGATACGTGCTCTCGGTCCACCCCGTAGCAAAAATATCCTTTTCGGTAGCAGAAATGTTATTTACGGTCACACTCGATGTTGCATTGTTAAGTACTATCGTTGCAGTACTAGGTATCTGCATCTCCCTTATTGTACGAAAATAGATATCCTCGATCCCCGCCTCTGCCGCCACATAGGCAAATTTAGATGATGCGAGTGTGCGGTATGTACGCAGCTCGGCAATTGCTCCCATTGTTGCGGACTGTACGATCGCAATTGAAATCGTGACGAAGAAAAATACGACGATCATCAGTGCTGCGCCGCGCTCTTTGTTTTTTATAAATGTTTTTATTATAGACATAGTATCAATAGCTGCCACGCAGTATGCTCGTATTATAAAAATGATCCGCGTCACTCACTGAGCCTCGAGAAGATTTGAGATGAAGTTCTGTTTTGACAGCCACGGTATTGCCGAGATTGATCTGACGAAAAATGAGGCCGTCCACTTTTGTTTTTGCGGACATGAGCGAACCGACATCTATGCCGTTCTCTTTGATACGCAATGTTGATGTCGCAACGTAATATTCAACAACGAGCGTGGTGCCGGAGGCGTTGCGTGTATTAAGGGTCAGTCTTCCGGGAGTGGCGCCAAATGTGCTGTTAATGAGGTCGATCGTCGTTGCGCTTTTGATGTCGCGCGTCAGTCGCTCCATAATGGTCACTGATGAATCATTAATATCCCGAGAAATGCGCAATTCATTAAATGCTCTGACAGAGGCAAAAAGTGAGGCCATGGCAACGCCAGATAACGTCGAAAAAAGTGAAACGTATACGACGACTTCAATTAGTGAAAACCCTTTCTTTGTGTTCCTGTGAAATATCATCTCGTCGCTAATTGCTAAATAAATTCATAATATATGTTTCTGCTGTTTTTGTTTTCGTTACACGCCCCCCCTTGCTTTGCCACACTACATTAAAAATTATTTTCTTACTGCTCGTGCCGAAGGTTCCGAGGGCTTGAGTGGCTACAATATTATCAAAGGCATCACGATACACATCGCCAAGGGTAAATGTTCGCGTAAATACATTCTCAATTACCACGGAAGTTGTAGTGCTGGTCCACGTAGTGCCTGTCCAATAAAGATAATATGTCGTTGTTGTCGAAAGCGGAGCGATGTTTGTAGACCAGCTCAAATCACGCATAAGTTTTACCGCCTCAAGGCCCTCTTCGAGCAAAAAACCTGATTGAATGTGACGCGTGGTGTCTTCACTAACGTCCAAGATCTTTTTATAGTAAAGTGCAATAGAAACCATAAATGTCGAAAGAATTCCTGAAGCAAGAACAATTTCTATGAGCGTAAACCCCACACGAGAGCATGTGGGCATTCTACTCTTGTGTGCTTTAAAAAACTTAGTGAACAAACACATATGTTAATTATAGACCAAGTTATGCCAACACGAAAGAAGCGGCTGGTGCCGTCAAATCGAAGTTGCGCCCGTTTTATTTACCGTAATAGTTGTCACAGGACTTACTCTGCCTTTTGGACGCAATTTAAAGGTGCCGTTTTGATTTGTTGCGCCTGAAAGCCGCTGATAGAGCACGTCACTGCCTCCTCCCGTGAGGCTAATGCTATAAATTTCTATCGCAGGTGGAAGTGTGAAAATGAGATTCGTCGCAGTACCCGTTGCATAAGTCGGACCAGTGAAGTAGACAACCTCCCCCGCGGCAATATGCACACCGTATTGGTTATTATTTTTTGATGATATGGTGTCGAGATGAGCCTGACTGAAGGCGGAAAGTATTTTTTCCACCGATGCATCAAGTGTTTTTTGTGCACGAAAATCATTGAAAGGCGCGTACACAAGCACACTCATAAGCGTGATGATAGAAATGGCGACCACCACCTCGAGTATGGAGATTCCTCGCGGCTTCGGTGTGGGGACAGAAATCATAATTACATTGAAGTGGC
>JAYTCK010000068.1:0-16870 GCA_043736515.1 bacterium | reverse complement strand
CCAAGCTGGAAGCAGAGGGGCGCGTCTTCCCAGCTACAGAAAAAGCTGAGTCGGTGTGGAACTGCCTGGTCTCACACATGAAGTCGCATCGTGTCACGGTGAGGACAAACGCTGAAGTGAGCGGATTTCACATACAAAAAAATATGATTGCTGGTGTGAAACTTAAAGGTGTCGGAAAAGAAACGGATGAGATCATTAGTGGGGGGGCATATATCCTCGCAACAGGAGGTACGTCACGCCCCGAAACTGGCTCAACCGGTGAAGGTTTCAAGTGGTTAAAGCAGCTTGGGCACAAGGTCGCGACTCCCGTCCCCGCACTTGTTCCTATTCGCACCAAAGAAGCGTGGGCGCACAAACTCTCAGGCCTCGCGTGGAAAGAAGCAAAAGTTTCAACCTTTGCACGAGGAATTTTCCAACAATCCGCAATCGGCAAAATTCTTTTTACCCATGTGGGATTAAGCGGACCATTAATCCTCAATATGAGCCGAGAAATAGGAGAACTTTTAAAGTGGGGTGACGTAACGCTCACCATTGATTGCTTTCCCAAACTCGACAACGGGACACTCGATCGAGCAATTCAAGAAACATTTCGCGAAAATCAAAACAAGAAGTTGAAAAATGTACTGGGGAGCATTGTACCAAGCACCCTCGCAAATGTTCTTCCCGAACTCCTCAAGCTTGATCCCGAAAAAGAGGTCAACAAAGTATCGCGTGCCGAACGGATGACCATTATAAAATTCCTCAAAGCAATTCCCCTCACCCCAACAGGACTGCTGGGCGTTGATAAGGCCGTGGTCGTCTCCGGTGGTGTTGACCTCACGGAGGTAGATTTTCGCACAATGCGTTCGCGGCTTCATGAGAATCTTTTTATCATTGGCGACGTACTCGATATCGACCGTCCTTCAGGCGGTTACTCCCTCCAACTATGTTGGACCACCGGCTTCGTCGCCGGAACCCATGCGGCAGAAAAAAATACATAGGGTGCCCCTGTGTATTTTATTTATTCCAACCCAGAGAGAGGAGAGGCAGTTCGCGGATATCGCGGATTATCTTAGTTGGAGTGCCCGTTTTTTCCGTGGGAAGTTCTCCGGAAAACTTACCACGACAAAGCCAGATGGTCACTGCACCGACTTTGTTTCCCCACGAAATCCCACGCACCATTCTGTCGTCAACGACAGCAACTTCGCGATGCGATAATGCAAGTTCTTTTATCGCCTCCTCATATATATTTCCTTTATTTTCTTCACCGATCAAAATGATTTCAAAATATTCGGCAATACCGCTTTCAGCAATAGTTTTGCGTCGCTCATCTTCAGACTGACTTTTCGCGAGCGAGACAAGCACCAATTTATATTTTTGCGAAAGCCCAAGAATCACTTCCGGTGTTCCCTCAAACAACCCATCAGCATCAGGATCATGCAATGTTCTCCCCCAATCAAAAATTATCGCTTTTATGTGTGACAAAGTTGAATCTGTAAAATAAAGTATAGCATTTGAAATACATACCAACATAACTACAACCAACAAAAGCGGGCACCCCAAACTCGAACGCAGATCCTAAAAGCGAGGGTTCTCCTTTTGAAAGGCCTTGCGTAAAGCCAATTGGCTTGGTCCCCATTCTTATGGGGCAATTGGCTGCGCAGTCGGCAGTGCCCGTAGGAGGCACTGACCGTTGCCTTTCAAAAGGACGGAATCCGAGCGGCTGATTTGCTGACTAGGCAGTTTCTGGGGTACGCTAGAGAAAGGAGTACCCCCAAGGAGTTATCGTGGGACGTAAAAATCGACTTGTAAGTGTGCCGGTCCAATTCGGGGCAGGAAGAATGTATCTCGAAAGCTTCCGCCTTCCTATTGCTGTCTTTGCCATTAATTTTGGTAGTAATGCCCCGTCGCGCACCGAACAGTTTTTAAAATACAAGAACATCTCACTCTCGATAATTGAGGAAAACAAATTTCAATATACATACGAGATCCACTGTAACGAACTTTTTTACGAAACGACAGAGGACGATGTGCTTCGCGAGAATGTAGGTGTGGAGGAAAATGTCGATCCGGTGTATGAATTTTCTATGACGCACAGCATGTCCCGTGGGCCACACAAACTCTTCAGCAACGCACGAGTAGCGTGTGGTGGGCAGTGGGTACTCCTTGTCCGAACCTGCACCATGCTCTTCCTCTTAATGGATGCACGAGGAAATGTACTCCGGCAAGTAGAGCGTGCGCTCACCGATATTTCCGGCATGGACTGGATAGACCCTCATTGAGAGGGTTTTTTTTATACTTTAGTTTTGTTATGAACATAAATATTCATGATGTTTTATTCATATTACGAAATTAAATTATTTTCTTTATGAGTACTTATTGTTGAGATTGTAATTTGATTAAAGAAAAGATAAGATAGTTAATCTTATTACGTTTTGTATCTCTTTTACTCGTGACAATAATAAAACAACGAACATATGAAAATACTCCTTGTTGATGACGAACAATCAATTGCCGACTTTCTCGCAATGAGTCTCCATGCTGAAGGTTTCGCTGTAGACATTGCAATAAATGGACGTAAAGGTTTGGAACTTGCGCTAACCAATACGTATGACGTCATGGTGCTCAATAACAAATTACCCGGAAAGAGCGGGTTGGAAATATGCAAAGAAGTCCGCAAGAAGGGACAAACGTGTCCCATCATCATGCTCTCTGTCCTTGGCGACACAAGTATAAAAGTTGCGTGCGTAGATGCAGGTGCAGATGAATATCTGATCAAGCCTTTTGCGTTTCAAGAGTTGGTTGCGAGGATTCGCGCACTCCTCCGCAAACCGAAACGCATTGTGGGTGAAATACTTACACTCGACGACCTGGTCGTTGATACTGTGGAGCGTGTGGTGCGCCGCGGAAAAAAGGAGATCCGGCTGACGCGCAAAGAATTCGCTCTCCTCGAATACCTTATGAAAAACGAAGATGCCGCAATTACGAGAAGTATGATTGTTGAGAAGGTGTGGGACTCAAAGACTGACCCATACTCAAATACGATCGAATCTCACATTGTTACCCTGCGAAAAAAGATCGACCCGGAGAAGCGTCGCAGACTCCTCCACACTGTTCCTGGAGTAGGCTATAAATTTGGCTTTAATCCCTAGAAGATTTGCGAGCAAAGACCCCGACATTGTGCGGGGTCTTTTGTTTTCGGTATACTCGCAGCCTTTATTGTATCGCTCATCAACGATCAAGATCTAAAATCTCATCGATGCGGATCTGTTTTACAAATTCTGGCACGTGAGAGACGAGAATCATTGCTCCGTCGTATTTATTAAGGGCAGACGCAATGATCGGTAGATGGCGGAAGTTGATATGGTTCGTAGGCTCATCGAGAATAAGCAGCCCCGGTTTTTGAAGGACGAGGCGGGCGAAGGCAACTAGGCCTTTTTGTCCTTCTGAAAGACTGCCGATCTTATTTCCAATAACATCAGTGGTGATGAGAAAACTTGCGGCCGTAGCGCGCAGTTTTTCATCATCGAGTCTCCCCGGCATAATATCCGCAAGCGATTTATATACAGTATCTTCGAAGTTGAGGGTGGAGAAATCTTGACGATAATACCCGACACGTACTCCTTCGGCAATTACTGCGGCCTCATTTTTGCCGAGGGCAAGCGATTCAAGTAGCGTCGACTTCCCTATCCCGTTTGGGCCGGCAAGCAAAAGGTGATTATTTTTGCGGAGCTCAATCGTGACGTTTTTCTTTTTGGGCTTATGATCCTTGATCACTGTGACGGATGAGATGCTGACGATCTTGCCGACGTGATCCGGCTGAGAAGGAATTATGAAGTGGCGGATCGTTTTATCTTCTTTGCGCACATCGACAATCTCTTCTTCCATTTCCTCTGCTTTCTCGCGCATGCGCTTGGCGAGTGCACGCATGTTGCCCCCTTTGTGCGAAAACACATTGGCCTGTACTTTTTTTTCTTGGATCTCTTTTGCGAGCAAGGCATTCTTTCGATTTTCTTTTTCGATACGCGCGGAGATATCCTTCACTACATCAAAATAATTTCCCACGTACTGCTCAACCTTGCGTGAAAATACGTCCAGGTAGAGAACACCTTCCGTAAATGCATTCAAAAAGTCTGCATCGTGCGAAATAACGATAACCGTATTGGGATAGGCAACAAGAAAGTCGGTGAGGTGGGCGATGCCCGCCTTGTCGAGATTGTTTGTCGGCTCATCAAGGAGAAGCAGATCGGGGTTTTGTATGAGCGCTGATGCGAGGAGGAGCCTCGCCTGCTGTCCACCGGAAAAGGTTTTTACTATTCTGTCGTGGGGTGCATGAAGATTGACGACCTCAAGCACTTCGTCGATCTTTGGGTCGATGTCGTACACTTTCTCAGTAAAGCATTTTTCAAAAAATTCACGGATAGTGAGTTCGAGATCGGGGCGGGGAATAACTTGTTTGGCGAGCGCCACGGTAAGCCCGCGATTAATACTGATCGCTCCCCTGTCTTGCTTCAGGGCGCCCGTCATAAGCTGAAAGATCGTGCTTTTGCCTGCACCATTTTGCCCCATGAAGGTGATCTTGGTGCCTCGACGTACAGAAAAATCCACCTCTTCTAAAATGGGCTTGGTCGGTCCGTGTTCAAACGCAACCTTATCAAATCGGACAATAACTTCTTCGCGTGCCATAAGAAAAAATAAACCCCTCAAGTTGAAAGGATGGTATCGACACATTACACTACTTTGTCAAAAAAAGCCACTCGCACACTACTGTTTTTACACGTAGGGCTTATAATACACATTAGATTTATTTATATAATTCATTTGTATGCCCCCACAAGAAATCGCTCCATCAAACTGTGCCATCTACTCCTCCGCATCCACGATTGCAGGGGGGAAGTTTCGGCAAGCATGGCCATTACGCGCGAGTCATGGGAGCTTTTAAAAAAAGACAAGGAAATCATGTGGTTTCCTGTGATGTCCGCGATCGTCAGCCTTGTTGCGCTTGTTGTTTTGGCAGGAGTATTTTACTTTGCCGTTCTTGGAAGTGACATAGAAATATTAAGAAATTAGAGAATGAGGCTGATGCTTTTTCGTACCTCGTGCTTTTTGTGTATTACCTCGTTATGTTTTTTATCATGAATTTTTTTCAGGCTGGTATTTATACCATAGCGCACGGGAGATTTTCCGGGCAGGACCTTAGCTTTAGTGATGGAATGAAGGGTGCTACCGATAATGTCGGCAAAATTTTCACATGGTCTGTTATTTCGGCAACAGTTGGTGTTATCCTTCAATTCATTGCTGATCGCTCTCGACTTATTGGAAAAATTGTCTCTTTCTTTCTCGGAGCAGCCTGGGGAATACTTACCTATTTCAGTTTACCCTCGCTCATCATTGGGAAGACGTCCGTGAAGGACTCATTCAAAGAGTCAGCGTCGGTTATTCGCAAAACATGGGGCGAGACAATTATCGTAAATTTGGGGATGAATCTCTTTTTTATGATGCTTGTTTTTGTCGGTCTTGCACTGGCTATTGGTCTCGTTTTCCTTATCCCAACGTTTGTTGTAGTAATGGGAGTTATTACACTTTTCATTATTTACATAATTGCACTAACTGTTATCTCCTCCACTTTAAGTTCAATTTTCAAGCTTGCGCTCTACGAATATGCCACAACCGGAAAGGTTCCTGCGGGATTTTCACCTGAACTCGTGCAAAACGCCATACGAAGTGGAAAATAATTCGTTACTCAGAGAAATAATTTTGCGAGGCGTATTTCTTCGAAGGTGACGTCGTCGCCAACAAGCGCTTTAATGGGGGTGAGTTTGCCGGCGGTGTCTGTGCCTTCTGTTGATGCGAATGCTTTGGCGATACGCGCAAATTTTTCGCGGCCGATCTCATCCTTGAGATAAGCAATGTCGATGTCCCCACGCATGTCTCGTCCGTCTTCGATGTGGGTCATGATTGTCCCCCTCGAGAGTCCTCGTTCTTCTGCGATCTCATCGATGGATTTTTCCTCGGCAACCATACGCCATGTTTCGTCGTAGGTATTTACCTTGCTTGTTTTAGGTTTGACCCCTTTATCCCGTACCGAGGCTCCCCCTCCCGCGATAAGCCCGAGCAGTTTTAAGCGCGAACGAATACCGCCGGATTTTCTTCCCATTTTCTCAGCAATATCTTTTGTTTTGTGCCCCGCATTGAAAAGCGTTGTGAGGGTCTCCTCCTGCGCCTTGTCCCACGAGGCGCCGATATTGGGGTGTTTTGCGCGAAGTTCATCAATATCATACGGGCGGCTTCCCTTGCCTTCTGTGGTACGCGTTTTCGTGGATGATACACCGTTTGATTTTGCCTCTAGCCTTCCCCCGTTTGCGATCAAAAAATTCTGATGGAGCGTTGCGAGCTGTGCCGCACCCAGCTCTTCAAATGATGTTTGTGCTTGATCGGAAAGCTCTTGGAATTGTGCGTCACGGGCAAGGATAGTCGGATGCACCATGAGTGCGCGCTCGTTTAGCCCCAAAAGAAACATTCCCGAAAGTGAGCGCACGCGGGAAAGCGCAACATAGCCCTGTCCGTATTCAAATGCGCTGCCTAAATTTATCACCGCCGCATCCATGCTCATCCCCTGACTCTTGTGAATGGTGATGGCCCATGCGAGCCGGAGCGGTATCTGTGTGATTGCCCCGAGCACCTTGCCGTTTTCGCTTATTGCCCACTCTTCATGAGAAACCGTGATCTCCTCACCATCATGGAGCTTCACAATGGGAAAGAGCGTATCAGCTTCGAAGCCGACGACTGTGCCGAGTGTCCCGTTCACATAGCCTTCGTCAAAATTATTTTTGGTGAACATCACCACCGCATCTTCTTTGAGACACAGCTCCTCTGGGGAAAGGCAGCCGCGCTTGAGCGTTTCTACAACCCCTGGCTTCCCTTTTGTATTCATGGCGAATGTTTCCGCTTTACCCGGCAGCTTTGCGAGCTCCATATTGTTCATGCGGTCGACATCGGCGTTGTGCGTATAGAGTTTGGGAATGAGAGATACTCCTTCGTCATACGCATCTTCAATAAATCGTGATTCGAAATGCGCGCGGGCGCCCGTTTCGCCTTCACCGCGGCGGACCAATGCAAGTGCTTCAAGCAGAATATCGTCTTTCTGCCGATGCTGCTCCGTGAGATAGCAGACGACAGGATTGGCGCCGGCCCATGCTTTGGATTCAAAACAAAATTTTGCCGCGGGTTCGCCGTGGCGCGCGATTGGCGGAAGCTGGAAAAAATCTCCGACAAAAATAACTTGAAGGCCGCCAAATGCCTCTTCATTACGTCTAAGGGTGCGGCACACTGTTTCAACCATTTGAAGAACTCGGGAGTCGAGCATTGATATCTCGTCGATAATAAGTACTTTTGCGTTCGTGATCCTCCGGACGAGCGCCTCACGTGAGGAAAGCTCTTCGAGGTCGTATGCCGAAAGGGTGCTTTTGATACCGACTCCGCTCCAGGAGTGAATGGTCATCCCGCCAACATGAGTCGCTGCAATGCCCGTCGAGGCGGTTATGGCGGGCTCTATGCCATGTGCGCGCAAATAGGAAATATATTGATTGACCGTATGCGTCTTGCCGCTCCCCGGCTCCCCCGTGAGAAAAACATTTGCTCCGGTTTTAAGAATAGTCAGTGCCGTTTCTTGCCTCATAATAAAGAAGAGTACGTGTTTTTTGCGATTGTGACAAATCACAAATACATACAAAATATCCCAATCTCGTTGTCGTTCGACAACGAGATTGGGATACCCGCAAAAACCCTACGAAAGACCGAAGTGTTTTTTGTGTGCGGGCGCCGAAGAAACATATGCCACTTTCATAAACACCGTATGGTCACGAACAATATCATTCTTGATAAGAAGTCGGGCGAGCGAAGTGGAGTCGTATGGGAATATCCATACGCTTTTTTGTAGCTGTAAAAAATGTGATTGCGAAAGAATGTACCGAAGAGAATTACGCGCCGAGCGTTCCGCTTCCGGAAAGTCGTATGTAATGACCCGCCACATTCCGTCCCATTTTTTCGGACTTGCAACGGCGCGAGATGAGTATTCATAAATATCACGGAGTTTGCGGTTGCCTTCTTTTGTCACAAAAAACCCCGTCTGGCCTCCTTGTGCTTTACTTTGTACATACCCACACCGAAGAAGACGCTCTAGTGCGAGTTTGTTCGCATATCGCTCTTTGGCTCGAGCACGAGCAACCTTGTACATGAGGCGAGTACTTGTTGCTGAAAAAAGAAATCCAACAAAAAGATCTCCTGCAGAAATTTCTTCGAGAATATGGTAATAACGAGATCCTTTTTGAAAACGAGGAATCGTTGAAATTGATTTATTTCGCATAATGCAACTATACCAAACTCGTTGTCGAACGACAAAGAGTTTGGTATATAGCAGCGTTGTGTTATAGTGAAGAGGTGAACAAAACATTTTTTGCTGTACTGTTTATCATCGCTCTCCCATCCCTGGCAATAGCGCACACGTCAGACGAACGCTATGTTGATGGCTATGTTGTCGACCTCTCGACAGCTCCGGTCGCGCCCTGGGTAGGTGAAAAAGTAGGTATGTCCTTTGTTTTTCTTGACCCGTATACATTTCGCGCCACAACGACGGTGGTGAGTGCCACGCTTTCCATTGACGCAACGTTTCTCGCAAATGGCAAACGACAAGAGGCAATTTATACGAGTGCGCTCCCTATCGAAAATTCGGGCATTACGACGAGTTATACATTCGCCGAGGAAGGCACATATGATATGCACCTCTCGTTTGTTGACACACAAGGAAAAACGCACGTTGCAGGCTTCCGCAAGCAAGTGCGGACCGGTGCCGAAGGAGCCCCGCACCCAATAACTCCAGCTTTATTTTTTCTTATCATTCTTGCGGTTGGCGCATTTGGCTTTGTTATAGGAAGACTCTGGAAGAAGTTATCGTAGGTACTCAAAATATAGCTAGGTCACTATAATTTGATATACTTTATATAATGCAAAATAAAATTATCTTGTGGATTACTGGCGTACTTTTAGTGATCGCCATAAGCAGTATTGGTTACATTTTAACCAAACAAACTCCTCAGGAAATATCAAAAGCTACGGATCTGACCCAAGTTAAAGATGAAAAATTTCCAGTTTGGAAAACAGTCACGGTTGGTAACTATAAAACCGTAGACACACTAAAGACAGCGATCGAAGTCGGCGGCATTGATTACTTCATGCTAGCACAAGAATTGATCGAGAGTCCGTCTTTTGCCCTAGAAAAAACTCCGGCACAAATTGATCTTATCAATGTATCTGCCTCAGAACTCGGTTTTTTAGAACCTACGACCATTAAAGATGTTTGGAATAGAGCATTCGAGCTTGGACTTTCACTATGCCCGCAAGAGGTTGGCGCCCAACTACTGCTACAACACGGGGATGATACTTCGGAAAATGGACTTGGGTACGAGTATCCACTTGCAATTGCATCACAGCACGTTTCGTCGCTGAGCAACAGCCAAGGAATATTCGAAATTGGGCGCACTGAAGGAGGTGCTTTGTTCTTGGGCGAGAGAGGTACGTGTATTGAGCCCCCACCCGACGGATTCGTCTGTGTGTCGGTAGTCACTTCTGAAGATCGTTTTGTATTTATGCGCACCAGATGAGCCGCTTATTGTTTGAGGGTTTTTATTTCGCGTAACAGTTCCTCGAGTACCTGCTCGATCTTTGCGATCTTTTGCTGATCCTCGGTGCGTTCGGCGGCATCCTCGCGGTCATCTTTTTCCATCTCCTCGCTTAAGTCTTCAACATTCTCCTCGATGTGCTCGATGTGCTCCTGAATACCCTCCATGTCTTCGCTGATTTCTTTGGCGTCTTCCTGAATTTCTTCAACATCTTCCTGGATCTCGTCGAGTTCTTTAGAAATTTCTTCAACGTTTTCCTGAATGCCCACAACGTCGACTCCCACCTCCGCGATTTTCCGCGCCTGGCGGTTGATGGTCATTTGAATAAATATCGCGAGGTATATCGCCTCAAGCGAAACAATCGTAGTTAATATGAGCAAAATTTTATCTAAGGTGAGTCCGAGCCACTGCAACCCAAAAATTCCCGCAAATAGTACCGTGTGAGTAATGATAGAAGCGAGCGAGCCAATACGTTGCGTCGCGTTCACTGCAAGCCGATCAAGGAAATCTTCATCATTCATTTCCGTAGTATATCGCATTGTAGTTGAATGCACACGACCGAGTGGCATGATGAGCCGAATAGTATAAAATGACAATTATGAGTAAACACCAAAAAGAACAGAAAGCCAGCCGAAGTTTTTCGCATTTTTTGCTTATGGCAACACTTGCGTTTATCCCACTCCTGGGGACTACTCTTTTTCTTACTCATTACGTGCTCGCACAAGAAGTTGTGCCGCCACCTCCCCCTTTTGAACGCTGCGTCAACGAGAAGGTTCAAGATTTTCAATGCCGAAAAAAACATTTTGAAACAGTGACACGCGAACTGGGTCCGGAAATCGCGCTTGCCAACCTGAAAGTGCACTATGAAAAAGATCCATTTGTTGTATCACAATGCCACCAGCTTATTCATTCGGTGGGCAATGTCGCAGCGGAAATGTATGGCGGTGATATTGGAAAAGCGTTTACCTACGGAGATGGATTGTGCTGGTCTGGCTACTATCATGGCGTTGTCGAACAGGCACTAAAACAATTTAATTCCGAGACTATTGCTGCCAAAGGAGACAGTTTTTGCGCCAATATTAACGGGAAGGCAGAGTACTCATTCGATTATTTCAACTGCGTGCACGGCTTGGGACACGGGTACATGGCGGTGACAAAAAATGAATTATTTGAATCGCTTGATCTCTGCGAGACCTTAACCGGGGATTGGGAAAAGCAATCGTGTTACGGAGGAGTCTATATGGAAAACGTCATGGTCGACAATCGGACTCATTTTTCAAAATACCTGAAGCCAGATGACCTGATGTACCCTTGTACTGCAGTTGCAGAAAAGTACAAAGGGCAGTGCTACCTCATGCAAACATCATATGCGCTGACAAAAAACGGCCGAAGTTTCGCCAACCTTTTTGAGCTTTGTGCCGGAGTAGAGGAGGCTTATCG
Organism: bacterium; assembly: GCA_043736515.1. Lineage (GTDB taxonomy): Bacteria > Patescibacteriota > Minisyncoccia > Phycocordibacterales > UBA6899 > MHLP01. Next base: position 5,774 of record JAYTCK010000068.1, on the reverse strand, counting down.
GGATACCTGCGTCGAGAGTATCGGCCGCGATGCATCTGGACAAAGCGTCAGTGATCCAAAGCAAACTCATGAGTGGTGCGCACTCGCGCTAAACCTGCGCCAACAAGAGCATTGCATTATAGGGGCGGCAAAAGATTTTGTCTCCTACTTTCATTCCGACAAGGAAGCATATACGCTCTGCGCAAAGGAACAGGGTGTTGTAAAAACTACCTGCGAGAACACCGTAAAAACCTACTACACGATATTCTAAATTGGTCGGAGCAACCACAGCTTTATTTTGGGCACAAAAATACTCGCACTTTTTTGAAGGCGAGTATTTTTATTTACTCTGTGATATCTACTTGGTCTCTCCTGCAAAGTCGACGAAGTAGGAAATCTTCGCATCCTTGCGCAAAGACTCAACGAGCGCATTTCCTTCTGTGCTTATTTTTTGCTGCTTCAATTGAGTGGCGATCTGCGTTCGTGCTTGTGCCACTTCTTCTGCTTTGAGTGTGATCTTCTGGCTTGAGATAAACTGATCGATCTCCATGTCCGTCACACCTATTTTGTCGACGACCATCTTTTCAACCTGCTGTTGAGTAACAATCTGTTTCTCCAGGTCTTGCTGTGTCATACCGCGTGCGACGAGCATTTCAGCTAAGGTTGTTCCTCCTTGTGCGGAAACCTGGTCCTCGATAATTTTTAGCTGTGCAGCAATTTCCTCCGCAGTTACCGTAATGCCTTTTTTCTTTGCTTCCAAATCAATGATTTTCTGTACAATCATCATGTCGAGAGCACTTTTTCCTGAAGTTTTCTCAAGCTGATGTATAAGTGCGAGACGGCTGATCGGGCGGCCATCTACCGTGGCGGCGACAAAAATTCCGCGGCAAGTGAAAAGAAGTGCGAGTACGATAACAACACCGGCAACAATTGATGCAGTCTTGATGCTGATCTTGATTTGCTTATGCCCACTTGCTGTGGTGTTCAGAGCGGTCTCGCTCTCTGGGGCAGCTGGGTGCAATTCCTCTTGTTTGTTTTCTTCCATACTACAAAAGCTAAATGATAATGAAAAACTCCGTTAAAGGAGGGATTTCTTGCAATTCATTGTAACGAATCAGGGACCCGTTTGTCCATGTGTAACATTTTATGGGGCAAGGATACGGTCAGCTGAATTTTCCTCAACAAATGCCCGCTCCCACGCAAGTATCTTCTGCCCGACGAGGTGACGCTTTGTCGGCGTCCAGTGTTTAAGGAGAAAATTCTCCGCACGCGAGGTGTCCTGGGGAATTCCCGCGATATGCTCGCCATGATGTAACCGCGTCGCGATATCAAGATACAGCGCCATCACACGATCATTGAGGTCGCGGAAGAGATCTTTTGGGGATTTCAGATGGTCAGCGGCAACTACGGCAAGTATCTCCCCTGCATCAACTTTCCTCTCGACATAGTGAATCGTTGCCCCAATACGGCTCATATCCCCACGTGATACTGCATGCTGATTTGCCAGTGCGCCCCGATAATGCGGACAGTACCCAAGGTGGAGGTTAATCGCCTTCTTTGCCGTCTTGACGACCCGATCCTCAAGAACGGTGGTGCCCCAAATCACCAACAGGTCAGGTGAAATACGCTTGAGTAATTCGTGAACCTTATCACTGTTTATTGAGTCAACTTCAATAAACGGAGGAACGTATTCCCCTCCCGCAAGCGGGGTGTGTGCGCGGAAATATTCAAGTGCCTCTTTTGTGCCGTCTAGTCGCAAGAGGAGTCCGTGCCAAAGCTCACGTGGAAGATTGAGCCAGCCAACAGTCTTGGCAAGACGAAGAACACTTTCAATAACATTCACTCGTTTCGGCTTCTGTACGATAATAAGATCAACAGCGCCGCCTGTCTTCTCGTGAAGTGAGTTTGCAAAGGCCCGTTTCGCTTCGCCCGGAATAGTGATAAATACGATCCCCATGAATAACAATTATAGCGTATGTTCAATATTAATCCACCACGCCAATTTACTTATTTGAGGGGTCTCACAAGAAACCTTTTAACAGTGTGAATAAAAAAAGATCTGCACGAGTGCAGGCCTTTTTTGCTTAATATTAGAGGGTGTTTCGAGGGAGCCAATCCATAACTTTCTTGCGATGGATATCGAGCGACCACATATCTCCGTGCTTAAATAGGGCGGAGTGGGCCTCTTTGAAGCGATTGAGGAGAGAAACCGTGGCGCGCGGATAGGCCTCCGGCATATGCTGGTTGAACGATTTCAAAAACTCGCCTTGAGTTATCTGGAGTTCATTGAGCTTGATTTCTGGTGGTTTTTTCATAACCCAAACATACTACCACATATGTATAAAATAATCAATACGTCCAATGAATGAGGGCTGTACTGAGGGCTATAAATCCTTCCCGTTGAATTCGGTGATTTGGAGCGTGCGTGAATCAACATTGTCGAGGCAGCGTACGTTAATCATTGCGGTTGGAGCCCCTCCATGCCCCTTCCCACGCGCAAATGACTCTACCCCGCATGTTTTGCAGAAGAGATGCTGAATCATCTTTTTGTTGAATTCGTAGCGTGTGAGATTTTCCTCACCCGAAAGCAGTGTGAGCTGTTCGGCGGGAATAAACGTCAAAATAAATCCTTTTTTGCTGCAATGCGAACAGTTACACGTTATTGCTTTGGTAAGCTTCATTTCTGCTTCATAGGTCACAGCCCCGCAGTGACATCCACCGGTGTATTTCATGTTGAGTTATTGGCTGATTTAATAAGTCATATCTGCCGACACATCCTGTGGCATGTTTTGGAGATACTCTGCATTGGATTTTTCCATGTCTTCTTGCATCTTCTTCATTTCTGCGATCTCTGTTTTGCTCATACCCGATGAAGCTCCATACGCTTCAAGCGCGGTGCCTTCTTTGACGGGTGACGGGGTGGCAATCGAAACATTTCCGTAGGTGGTCTCGAACTCTGAGATCATCATTCCTCCACCCTGTTCTTCACTGCGCATCTTTCTCATAAGATAATCTTCATCGTCAAACCAAATATATTCTTTGGTCATCTTGTTCTCGGGGTCGATAATTTCGTATTTGTAGCACGTTGAAGTGCCGCAAGCCTCTTTGCCAAGGCGTACATAGGTGGTCTTATCTTCAACCTCGGCCATCTTTTCGGTGAAGTTGAAATCGGTCTCTACTGCCTCGTCCATAGGAGTTTCGGGCACCTTTTCTTTTGCGATCTTCCACCATATGTTATCGGAAAGGTCCTTAATGTAATCGACTCCTCCAAGTGTAATTGTCTCGTTCGTTACCTTTCCCGCCTCTCTCATGATCGTATGTGAATCTTCTCCATCAACATGGCTTTCGAACTCCATCTTGGGTGTGCTCTTTGAGGACATGGTTGAACGCATGGAGTACTCAGAAGGCATAGCCCAATTATTCATAAACTTACAAAGTTCAGGGTCGTTGTAGCGACACTCGGCGTTGAAGAGCTTGGCGACGCTCACTCCTAATGTATTTTTGATGCCGTCTTGCCCTCCCCCCTTCTGCGACATCATGACGGCGGCGCCACCTCCGAGGAGAAGCAGTGCTGCAACCGCGCCGATAATAAGATATTGTTTGTTCATAAAAAAGAACCGAAGTTAGCTTTATTAATATTATTCATAATTTTACCGAGAATCATGCGGGAAATCTATCCCGCGACCTCCTCTTTTTTGGTTTCGTCCATCCATACCACTTCAAACTGGTGGCCGTCGAGATCTTCGAAGCTACGACTGTACATCCAGCCATAATCCTCGACATCGCGCGAGAGCACTCCTCCCGCACTCACTGCCCGCTTTGCGAGCTCGTCGACTTCTTCTCTGCTCTTTGCAGAAAGCGCAATGATCGCTTCGGTACTTTTTGTCGCATCGACGATCTCCTTTTTTGTAAACCGCTTAAAGAATTTCGGAAGAAGGATCATCGCATAGATGTGTTCACTGATCACCACGCATGCGGCGTCTTCATTGGTGAACTGCGGGTTGATCGTGTATCCGAGTGCGGTGTAAAATGTTTTGCTTTTTTCCAGGTCCTTTACTGGTAGATTTACAAAAATTTTTGTGGACATGATTTTCTTTGTTTGTGGTTAATGAGCTCTATAGTAGCAAGTTTCACCTCAATATACGATGAATTTTTGGGAGATAAATTCAGCTCGCAAAATCAAGCTGCTCCTCGGGAATACCCAGGGCTTTTCCATAAGCAACAGCTTCTTTCCATGTATCTTTGTCTCCCCCTCGAATACGAAATATCTTATCGGAAAATACGACGATGACTTTATCATTTCCTTGTTCCTTAAAATGGAGGTGCCACGGCCCTTTTTTCAGAACTTGCTGGAATGCAAGTGCCTGTTTTTCTGTTACCTCCACATCGTGGAGCGTTCCGTCTTCTTCTTTCCACGTACGCCTGATTTTTATATCTTCAAAGATACGTTTATCTTCGAGGCTGTTTTCCCGGATTGTGCCGGAGAGCAGCCTCTCCTCCTTGCCGTGGAGAACTATTTCCGGCGCTCCACTCTCTCTACCCACACCCATAAGTGCTACACCTTGCGTGCAGATTTTGAACGCGGCTGCCCTTTCCCGCACCTGATCGGCTAATCCTTTTTGTCTCCCTTTGAGGATTTCAAGGAGGTCTTGTGCAAGCTTATACTTGTGTGTGTAATCATCGTAGGCAGCCTTTGTATCCGCTGCGAGCTCTGCCGCCTTTGCCATCTCTTCTCTTGTCTCCTTTGTAAGCATGTCTTCTGCTACTTCCCGTGCGCGCTTCATTGCGGATTCCTTTGCCGCCTCTTTGAGGCTGTGCTCAATATCTTTTATTTTCTTTTTAAGTTCCAGAACGAGGAGCTCCTGCACGGTGATTTCACCAGTGATCAGATCATACGCCGTTACTCCCGCTTCAAGATCTTTTTTCAACGCTCCACAGGGATCTTTATTACCTTTACTTTTTTTATTTGTGCGTGCCGCAAAGAAAACTCCCAGAAAGAAGGTGAGCGCGGCGCCCAGGAGAGCGAGCGGCACAATGTTATTTGTGCTGGGCGCTACTGCATAAATTTCTGGTTGGACAATGGGCACTTCAAAGGCCCCGGCAGGTGTGGGTGTGCTCTCTAGTGCGGGAGCTTCCGCAGGCGATAGAGCACCACTTGAGGTTGCTCGTGGCGTGACGGAAGGTGGTGACACAACTCCTAGCTCACCACGTGCGGGGACCACACCTGCTGTGCCGCTCGCCCCTCCTGCCGGAGAACTCGGCTCCGCGGCGCTCCCCGGAGAAGTAGTAGTTGCAGGTTCTGCGCCCGACGAGCCGTCGGCTCCTTGTGCATATGCCGTGTATCCCACGGAAAAAACAAGGAGGAGCGTGCTGATAAAGAAAATTGTCTTCATTAAATTATGGTAACACGAATAAGATCGAGTTTCTGCTGGCGCGACATTTTTTTGATTGCTGCTTCCCGTTTTGAGGCAGTACTTCTATCTGTGCACTTTTCGGTATAGAGAATCTTCATCGCCTTTTTTGCGCGTGTATAATTGCCACCCTTGCCGCTTTTGTGCTCACTCAATCTTCGGGCGACGTCTGTCGTGATGCCCGTGTAGAGAGTGCCATCCGCACATTTGAGAAGATAAACGTAATACAATAACCTCAGAATATCACATTGACGCAAGGCGGCAGGTGGGTAGCATAAAGAATAGTCTGCTTTATCGCGTCACCACTATTGGTCGCTATCGAAGAATGGCAACGCAAAAGAGAGACGGGGCATTCCAAAAAGAAGCAGCACGAGAGGTGACACC
>JAYTCK010000067.1:0-16982 GCA_043736515.1 bacterium | reverse complement strand
TACCATACTACAATACCAAGCGGCTGCATTTGGGGATTTCACTCCAATCGCCAATACAATTAGTTACAAAGTGATTCCAAGCTATTGATTAGAATACGAGCAGCCGCTCACCCAGCCACACTTATGATCAGTCACAAACTTCCACTAAGCCAAAAGTGGGGCTGGCTCGCTTCTAAGAGCTGCGTTCGGGTTTTGTTGTGACAAAAGGATTGTATTTATTTTTTGAGGCTGCGAGAACTTAACAAAAAACTCCCTGTCGGGAGTTTTTTTTCTAGCGCTTGCTCCACTGGGAAGCTTTGCGGGCCTTTTTCAAGCCAAAATGTTTGCGTTCCTTTTTGCGGGAATCGCGTTTAAGAAATCCAAGTTTCTTGAGTTCTTTCTTTTGGGTTGCGTCCTCGCCGACGATGATGCGGGAGAGGCCGTGGCGGATTGCTTCTGCTTGAGCATGAATACCTCCCCCCTCGACATGGATGCTAATAGCATACTTACCAGGAAAACCTTCACGATCGAGTGGTGAGCTGACGATAGCGCGAAGTTCTGGAGTACCAAAATATTTTTCGAGTGTCTTCTCATTAATCACATAGGAGCTTTTTGCGCTTGGAGTTGCGCGTACGCGGGCAATAGCAGTCTTGCGGCGTCCAACAGCCTCCATATAGACCTCACCGGTCTTTTGTTTGGGTTTGCTTGCTACTTTGGGTTTTGTGGTTGTTGCGAGTGCCATATTTATTCTTCAACTACTAAATGCTTCATGCGCTTGTCCCGGAGTGTGTTGCCTGGAAGCATGCCCTTAACTGCGCGCTTGAGTGCTTCACTGTATCCTTTGATCGCGACAATATCTTTAAGCATGCGCTGACGGTCAGAACCAGGATAGCCGCTGTGGCTGTGATAGGTCTTCTGCGTCATTTTTTTGTCGGCAATATTAAGCCCACTTGCATTAGTGATGCGTACCGTCACCTCAGCAACCGCGTTCTTTTTTACTGTTGTTGTATTTTTGCCGAGCAACAACTTTGCCGCCTCTGAAGCGACTCGCCCGAGTGACTTTCCTTTTGCATCAATAATGTAAGTGTTTTCCTTTTCCATGGTGATCAATTATATAAGTTCAATGAGTGCCATTGGGCTTGCATCTCCGCTTGCGCTGCGGACTCCAAGTTTTGTCACACGAGTATAACCGCCGTTTCGTCCAAGGTACTTTGGAGCAATCTCCTTCACAAGCTTTGAGGTTGCGGTGCTGTTGTTGCCCAAGCGCGACTTAATAAGACGCACATCTGCAATGGTGGCCTCACGTGCCGTGGTGATCATTTTTTCGATCATAGGTCTGATGGCTTTTGCCTTCGTCTCCGTTGTGGTTATTTTTTCGTGCTCGATAAGAGACACCAAAAGCGAGCGCATGAGCGCTAATCGCTCACCCGCCTGTCGTCCAAATTTTTTGTTTTTATTATGGTGTCTCATGTCTGATATGTTCTACTAGATATTCGATTGAAAAGCAAGTGAGTCCATGTAACGGTCAATTTTGAATGCAATACGAAGTCCTGGACTGACCTTGTGTTCGGCTGACGCATGAGTGATACGTCTGTCGAATCAAGGGCGGGAAGGACGAGTAGTGCATCAAAATTTGCCGTTGCTTACTGCTTGAGCGTAACGCCAAAGTTCGAAAGTGCCCGCTTGATCTCCTGCAAGCCCTTTTCGCCGAGTCCATCAAGTTCGAGGAGGTCTTCTTCGTTCTTTCTCACAAGGCCACCTACGGTGCGGATATTTGCAGTTGTAAGTGCGTTTTGTGTGCGGGCTGAGAGGTCGAGGCTGTCGATGCGGGTTTTGAGGAACTCCGTATCCATTTCTCCGCCTTCTCCTCCGACCCCTTCTTCGCTATCTCCTTCAATCATCGGCATTTCTTCCTGAATGAGTTCCTCCTCCTTAAAGCCGATAATTGCCTTAAGCTGGTGAATCATAACTTCAATCGCATTTTCAAGTGCCTCGCGGGGTGTGAGCGTGCCATCTGTCTCGATGGTGATTTTAAGACGATTGTAGTCAGTGCGGTCACCGATACGCATTGTTTCTACTTCGTAGTTCACGCGGCGAATTGGGGTAAAGGCTGCATCAAGCGCAATCATACCAATCTCAACCTTTTCTTTTTGAATTGCCTCCTTGGGAAGATAGCCGAGTCCTTTTTCTACTTTCATCTCAATGACAAGATTTGCACTTTTGTCGGTCACCTCACAAATATATTGATCGCCATTCAAAACCTCAATCTCGCTGGAAAGTGAGATACCGGATGCGTGCACTTTCTTTGCTCCGCTTATTGAAATTTTTACGGTCTGAGGTTCATCGGTATGCATCTTAAAGCGTACCTTCTTTAGGTTAAGAATGATGGAAATCACATCCTCCTTTACGCCTTCGATGGTGGAAAATTCATGAAGTACACCATCAATCTTCACCTGTGTGATAGCTGCTCCAGGTAGAGACGAAAGAATAATACGGCGCAAAGAATTTCCTAGCGTGTGTCCATAGCCGGGGTAAAAACCCTCGATTTCATAGACCCCGAGAAAACCCTCCTCACGGACAGGCTTTGGCTTTGATGGCAACGCGACAAAATAGTCAGGCATAGCAATTGCAATTATTATGGCTTAATAACAACGTAAACTTAAAAGAGTATAACACAACAAATCAAAACTTTGTAACTTAGCGACTGTAAAACTCGATGACTGACTGAAAATTGAAACCGAGTTCGTTCTTATCGTACTTCGGCACTCCCTTGATCTTTGCGGTCAGTGTCTTGGAGTCAATTTCAATCCAGTTTAGAGAAGGGTGCTTTGCGATCTTTTCGTGAATAGCGGCAAAAAGCGGTGATGTGCGGCTTCCCTCGCGGACAGTGATGACATCTGCATCGTGTACACGATACGAAGGAATGGTCAGTTTGTGCTTTCCTACCACAAAATGTCCGTGTGAGACCATTTGACGAGCCTGTGTGCGGCTTGCCGCAAATCCCAGACGATAGACGACGTTGTCTAATCGTCGCTCAAGTAAATTAAAAAGTTGTTCAACGGGGCTTCCGCCGTCCTTTGTGATGCTTGCCTCCTTCACATAACCTGAGAATTGCTTTTCGGAAATACCGTAAACGTTGCGGATCTTCTGCTTCTCGCGGAGCTGAATTCCATACTCAGTCAGCATGCTGCGGTGCTTGCGTTCACTCTGGGGCTTTCCTGGAGGAGTGGGGCGCTTCTCAAAAGTACACTTTGCGGTAAAACACTTCTCTCCCTTAAGAAAGAGTTTTTCTCCGGCGCGACGACATGTTTTGCATTTCTGGTCAGACATAATAATTAGTGATGAGTTATGAGTGAAGGATGAGAATGAGAGTATTAAATACGACGAGGTTTCTTTGCACGAGGGCCATTGTGTGGAACCGGAGTTTTGTCCTTAATCGAATGAATTTCAATGCCTTTTGAAATAAAGGCGCGTATTGCAGACTCACGACCGCTGCCAACACCTTTCACAATTGCATCCACAGATTTAAGTCCCATGAGCCCTGCTTTCTCAGCAAGGAGTTCGCCAATTTTTGCAGCTGCAAATGGTGTTCCTTTTTTTGCACCAGAAAATCCAAGTGAGCCAGAGGTTGACCACATGAGCACCTTACCTTCAGCATCGGCAAGCGATACGATCGTGTTGTTGTAGGTGGATTGGATGTTGAGTACTCCGTGCGATACCTTCTTTTTTGGTACACGCGAAAGAGAGCGGGCCTTCAGCCCCTGATCTACCGATCCTCCTGCTTTTTTTACTATTCGTTTCTTACCCATGGTTGTTGGTTATATATACAAGACGCAATCGACTATTAAAGCTACTTCTTATCAAGCTTACGGCGACCCGAACCCATCGTTTTTCTTACATTTCCGCGTACTGTTCGAGAGTTGGTTTTTGTACGCTGTCCATTGACCGGTAGTCCTCGTGCGTGTCGCACGCCGCGGTATGCTTTGATGTCCTTGAGTCGTTTGATGTTTGCAACTTTTTCACGGCGAAGATCTCCTTCGATCTTCATTGCTTCAATTTGCTTTCTGATCTTGGTTTCGTCCTCAGTGTTAATTTCACCTGGCTTCTTTGTTATGGGAACACCGGCCTCCTTGAGTATCTTCTTTGCGGTGGCAAAGCCAATACCATAAAACACGGTGAGACCTACCCACAATTGTTTATTTTCCGGAACAGTGATACCTAGGATGCGCATATGGTTTAGTAAGTATTGGGTAGTTAAGTAAATACACTAGAAACAGTTAGCCTTGCTTCTGCTTGTGACGGGGGTTTGTACAAATAACGTAAAGATCACCATGACGGCGAACGGTGTTACATTTTGCACAAATTTTTTTTACTGATGCTCGTACGCGCATAATGATAAAAACAAGACTCGATACGGCTCTGCCGTACGAGACGAGTGGATAGTCGAATAAACAATACTATAGGGTAATTACAGCCTTTTGACAATCCTCTGCTTGCCACCGTAGGGATTATTTTCAAGAGATACCTTATCACCGATGAGCACCTTGATGCGATGAATACGCATTTTTCCCGAGAGATACGCAAGAACTTCCTGCCCATCCTCCGTGGCAACACGAAATAAAGTGTTGGGGAGTGCTTCTATGACCACCCCGGGGGTGGTAGGTTCCTTTTGTTTCTCTTCTCTCATCTCAAAGTGGTGCCTAGCATACTAGCAGGGACCATTAACTGCGTCAAGGACTTTGTACACAGGAAATATTTCCCGAGGTTAGTTGGTAATTTCATCGACTATTTTTATGCTAATTTTGCTGGCATCAGCCGGAAAACGTTGCTTCCAAAATGGCCGAAGACTGGCTTTGGCGCGCTCTACTGTGGCATATGTAGCCATCTTTGCATTAAAGTCTGCCTTCGAAAGTCCGAGTAGTTCATTTTTGATAATATCCTCGTTTATGACCCATCGCAATTGCGGAGTACCGGAAAGGGTGAACTCGAGCGTGCTGGCATTCCATAGTACCTCCCCCGTTACAGCTCCCATTGCAAATGTCAGACTATCAAGATTGGCAAGTCGTATTTCCTCACCTGCATAAGTTGGCACCGATGCTTTGGCAACTGCTTCCGTAAGCTGCTGCCTGTCAAACACCACGACATAGATAGTGCCGCTTCCTGACACAACAGCACTCTCCTCGCTCGTTGCTTTCTCGTTAGTAAGCGCAGGGTCTTTAATGTCGACGGCGATTCCCTGATCAAAAGCAATTTGTGAGGGAGAAAGATTGCCTCGTGCCTTACTGCGAAGTTTTGTTTCAAGCGAGACTCGAAGATCGTTTTGTGCTTGCTTAAGATCTACATCCTCAACAGTTTTAATTGTTCCCGATGCACCGCCAGTAATTGGGCCTTTTCCACGGGCATATACCTTTGCTGCTTGTGAGGTGTTTTTGAGCCCAGGGACAGTAAAGTCAACCGGTTCGGTATTATAGGCAGCCCCTGCCTCATCTGCGTATACTGTCACTTCGAGGCTGCCAATTTTTGTGCTCACCATCTTTGGAACAGTAATTGACTCATTGATACGATAAATTTTTCCCGTAGGACTTTCAAAGCGCGTATTCTTGATCAATCGCTGTGCAACGGATTGATTATTATAAATAACAATTTTGCCTGATGCTTTGGTGGTTACTGTTTTTGTCCCCGTCGCAGGTACCTCGGATGATGCGAACTCCTCTACTTTCATTACCGCAAAAGGCAGTTCGTCTAAGGTGGAATTCTTCATTGCAATAAACTTTTGATCGATGGGCATACTGTCGCTTTTTGGAATCAAAGACACCGTTGCGCCGGAAAAATAGTTTAAAACAAAACCAAACATTAAGAAAATAACCATTAAACCTAATACCCACGGAAACCATGGGGTGTGTTGACCATCGTCGCTTGACTCAAACTGACGCGTTGTGGTAATTGGTGGCGGGACACGACCAAGCAAATTTCGCTCAGCATCGCTTGTGGCTATGCTTGGAGTTTTTTTTGCATAGAACGACATATCCGGCTCAATCGGTGGGGGAAGCGAGGCTCCACTCTTGGTGATCATAATATCATTTACCTCGGACTCGTCTTGCTGCACTGCTTCAGGGTGGGGTTGCTTGTCCTCGTTATCAATATCTGGAAGCACTTCTTTGATCTTTGGGATAGCGGGCGTATGTTTCCGTATATGAAGTGTGTGTCCGTCAGCAGCGGGAGCGCCGCCGTGGTGAGCGATTTTATGATGAGGCACAGAATGCACTGCATCAGTGTCCGTTTTTTTCAGTGTATGATGTTTTTTCCCTGCTGGCACAATATCTTGGATCACGTATTTTCCCATAATTATTTTGTTAAAGAGATAAATTTTTTAGCAAAAATTGCTTCTATTGTGAGGAATTGATCTTGAAATGCTGGCTCCACTACTTTTACAAACCTTCCCAAAAACTCTCCTCCGAGTGAGCGGATCGCAAACTCACCGTCATCCTGTGCAAATTTTCTGAAGTCAGTTTTATCAAGAGCATCACGAAACCATTTATTTACATTATTATCTGTAGTATAAAACAACGTACGCGGAATGGGAAATTCTGCTGCAAGTTCGACAAGTGCATTTTCAAAAAGACGAAGCCATTCTTTGGCTGCCGGATTAAGTGTGGCATCTACCTGCTTCACGTGCTGGGGAGTAGATTTATTCTCAAGATAAAGATTGAGTTCAGAATTGGCGAGTGACACAGGTATACCCATTTCTTCTGCAAGATTACGAATGAGCGTGTTTTTTCCAATTGGGAATGAAATGGACTCAAGAAGCACGTTATCCTTTGCGAGTGAAATATCTGTTACCTCACCGGAAATATCCATGAAAAGAAATGATGACTCGTCGGAAAAAATATCACGGATAGTATCAAATGCCACAAAGGCAAATGATGCAAAGTGGACATTATCGACATGCCAAAATTTCATGATCGATTCGTTGATCGATTTGTAAATGTTTGAAGGGATCATGCTTATGTAAAGCGCGACCTCAAGTTCGTTCACACGCTTGCCAAATGGATCACTTACGGCATATCCGTTCAACTTCATCTGGATGTTTTTTGACTCCATGATTTCCGGCATCGCATCGTCCAGCTTTCCGCGAGTGAATAGTTTAGATTCACGGAAAATATCAATTTCCTTTTGAATGAGTTTATTCAAGCCTTTTTCTGTAACAGTAAATTCTTCGGGCTGATTATAATGTACGAGTCTTGTCTGTGAGGCGTACCAAGGAGAAGCGAGGACACAAAAAGCCTGCGTTACTTTGACTCCCCCACCGGCTTTTTGCATAGACGTGAACATTTCCTCCAGGGTTTTGATCATAAGCTGGAGAAACCGAGGAAAATTGAGTTTTTCCTGAAAAGGGATATCTTTGCGTGTGGAGAATATGATTTCTGGTGGTTTACCCTGATCAATACTCACAAAAGCGCCGCCAATAGAGCTGGAACCAATATCAAAAACAATGACAAAACGCTGCCCACTTTTCTGGTTACGCTGGAACAGAGACATGGCCTAATTATACCATACAATATCGCAACGAATTCTCATTTACCCACATGGGGCATTCTTTACTTGAGTACAGATTTTATTCTATGAATTGTCTGAGCAGCTCTTTGATAAAAAAGTTCATTGTATGAACTTCATAACGGCCTTCGGCAAGTGCTTTACTCGAGTACTGCTTTGATACGTCTAATCCCCTGGGCGACCGCCTCTTCTGTCGGATTAAAAAGCACATAAGAATGAGCTTCGTTACCGCCTTCGGCAAGTGCCTTGTGGGTGTTTTACTCGAGAACTGCCTTTATTCTACGGATACCTTGAGCAACTGCTTCTTCTGTCGGATAAAAAAGTTCATATGATGAACTTCGCTACCGCCTCCGGCAAGTGCCCTACTCGAGTATGGCTTTAATTCGTCTAATTCCTTGGGCGACAGCTTCTTCCTTCAATATCTTGAAATGCGAAAGTTCGCCTGTGTGGGTGACGTGCGGGCCACCACAAAATTCGATGGAGAAACGTTTTTCAATTTGTGGATTTTCAGGAGTCGCACCCTTGATACCGACAGAATACACGGTGACTCGCTCTGGGTACTTTGCCCCAAACTCATGTTCAGCTCCAAGTTTCTCGGCCTCCTCTAGACTCATTTCAATACGGAGAACCGGAAGATCTTCCAAGATTTTTTCATTAACAATGCGTTCAACTTCTTTCTTTTGCTCGTCGGTCATTTTTTGCGGATACGCGAAGTCGATACGCAAACGCTCCGAGGTAATATTTGAGCCGCGCTGATGGACATCGGGGCCGAGAACGAGCTGAAGAGCCCGTAGAAGCAAGTGATGCGCAGTATGGAGCCTTACGGTCGCTTCCGAATGATCCGCAAGCCCACCTCTAAATTTCTGCTCCGAGCCTGATCGCGAGAGATCTTGGTGCTTTTTCATCTCCTCTTTATAGCCTGCCTCATCAACAGTTATTTTTCTTTCTTCGGCTAGTTCTTTTGTAATCTCAAATGGAAACCCGAACGATTGATAGAGCATGGACGCATCAGCTCCTGAAATTGTGCCGGCCGCAGCAAACCGCTCAAACTCTTTCATTCCGTTCTCAAGAGTTTTTCTGAATTTTTCTTCTTCGGCGCTTATTTCATTTTTTATTTGTGGGAGATTTGCTTCAATGTTTTCGTATACACCTTTATATTTTGCAGCAACCTCATCAATGAGTGCGTTGAATCCATTGTTCATGCCGAGCACATCGGAATAGCGAACAGCCCGACGTAAAAGCCTGCGTAATATGTATCCTTGGTCAGTATTTGACGGAGTCACACCGTCTGCAATTATAAAGACCGAAGTGCGAATGTGATCTGCGACAATGCGCGCAGCACGCTCATCGTAGGTGGTCGCATTGTCGGCAATAATTTTCATCATTTCCGAAAACATGTCGGTCGCAAAAATGTTATTTTTCCCTTGGACGACCATTGTCAGGCGTTCGAGTCCACTTCCGGTATCAACATTTTGCTTTTCGAGTTTGCCGACCACCTTCCCGTCTTTCTTGAGATATTCCATAAAAACATCGTTCCAGATCTCCACTACTTCTTGGCGGTCATCTGCAGCCATATATTCCTCTTTGGTCATCCCGTGGCTTAGCTTTCCGGAGACGTCGTAAAACATTTCTGTATCTGGTCCGCACGGGCCACTGTCGCCTGCACTCCACCAATTGGGCTCCTTGCCGCTCGGTGATGTAGTCATGTAATAGATGCGCTCGCCTTTTATTCCCTGCTCGTCAAAGATTTGCTTCCAAATTGCATATGCTTCGTCGTCTTTTGGTGCATCATGGTTGCCGCCAAAAACGGTGATATAGAGTCTGTTGGGATCAAGCCCGAGCCCCACATCCTTTGAGGCAAGGAATTCATAGCTCCAATTGATCGCTTCTTTTTTAAAGTAATCGCCCAATGACCAATTGCCGAGCATCTAAAAAAACGTGTCATGGGTATTGTCGCCAACCTCTTCGATATCCTGTGTTCGGACGCATTTTTGTGAGTCTGCAAGTCGCACACCTGAGGGGTGAGGCTCGCCCAGGAGATATGGGACCAATGGCTGCATGCCGGCCGTATTAAACAACACTGAGGGATCATTGAGCGGCACCAAAGAGGCCGACGGAATAATGGCATGCCCGCGTTGTCTGAAAAACTCTAGGAATCGCGAACGGATTTCGGATGAGGTAAGCATAGGAGAGATTATAACGGTAGCGGTATTATTCAATGTATTGACATATTATATTTCGCATGCCATATTCTACCCAGGTTGGGCGTTTTGCCTCTTCCTTGCACCTTTTACAGGAGTATTCAATGAAACGAGTAGTGAAAAAAATTGACCGTGTTGGTGGCGGCCATGAAATTGAGGTTGAGTTTCAACCATCTCTCCTCATGAGTATCTTTGGTGTGACAAACAGAACATTCACCTATCGTGGTTCTGGTGCCATGTGGTATCGCCTTCCGTCGAAAATCCGTGTGTCACATTGGATGGAAACATTCTTGAGAAAAGCCATAGAGAACCCCGAAACAAGGAGCGAGACACTTTCAGCCCAGTAATTTTTTGACTCATTTAAAGCCCACATTCGTGGGCTTTTTTATTCTCGGATTATCTCCACGCCATCACCATCAAACCGCAATATCGTAGAAGGCTTCCCTTCGAGGTCTCCACTGTCTACATAAAATTCAATGTCGGACCCAAAATATTTTTGTGCTTCCTCGACAGAAGTCGCAGGAGGAAGTCCTTCGATGTTTGCGGAGGGGGCAACCAGCGGTCCTACTTGATTGATTAATTCAATGAGTTCCGTCTTATCAGGCAACCGAAATGCAATGGTGTCTGTACCCCGCGTTAAGTATTCAAATTGATCGTCCATCGATGGAAGGATGATCGAGTACGCACCTGGCCAGTAATTCGCAAGTTGCAATATTAGTCCCTCAGATAGCTCAATACCAAATTGTTCTAATTGAACAAGGTCGGAAATAAGGACAATAAGCGGTTTGTGCAAATCGCGGCGCTTCAGTTCATAAATGCGGTCAACCGCATCAGGAAGTAGCGCTGAGCCTATCAACCCATACAGGGTGTCAGTGGGAAAAACACCCACACCCCCAGTAGCAATTACTGAGGCGATATCATCATCAGTATTGCCTTCCTGCTGCTTGGCTTCCTCAGCATCTTCATCGAGTTCGTCATCTTCAAATCCGTATCGTGACATAGTTTTTTGTAATTTTAATTGAGGGTCAAGTTTCCCGGATGAGTAAAACTTTTAGGCTCCGGTGCGTGTATTGGGGTGCCGTCGTTCTCAGTAACTCCCTGTGCGACATCGAATTCTCTTTCGTAGGCTGCCTGAAGATTTTCCAAATAGTCACTGTACCTTTCAAGTTTTTTTTCGAGCGCTTCAATAAATTCTGTCTCCTTGCCATCGACATCATTTTTTATTCGTGCATTGTATTCATCCCTTATGCTCGCGTAGTCTCGCATTCTCTCTTCGAGCTCTATTCCGCAAATGGTCGGTGTCGTCTGATTCGTTTTGTGAAGTTCAGCAATTTCATGGAAAAATTCCTCTCTTGCGAGCTGCTGTGATAACTCATCAGATATTTCCCCATCTCCTTCGTGGCTCATATTACTTTGGAATAATAACGGAGCCGACACCCTCGTCAAGTGCTTTGCTCATCGCGTCAGTACCGACAATTTTTATTGTAAGTCCCTGTTCCCGCGCCAATGCAATTGCTGAATGATCAGCTGCCTTAAGTTTGCGCTCCAGAACTTCACTTGCGGTAATGCTTTTAATAAAGGTTGCAGTATTGTCCTTCCCGGGGTCTGCGGTGTAAAGTCCGTCAACGCCGTTTTTTGCCATGATGAGGATATCTGCCTTGATTTCCAAAGCGCGCTGAACAGCAGTTGAATCAGTGGTGAAATAGGGAGCACCGAGCCCGGCAGCAAAAATGATAACCCTTCCCTTTTCCATATGACGAAGTACTCTGCGCGGCATATAGCCTTCACATATTTGTGGCATATCAATCGCAGATGAGACGCGAGTTTCAATCCCCTTTGATTCAAAATAATCACGCACAACAAGGGCATTCTGCACGGTTGCGAGCATGCCAATATAATCAGCAGTGCCTCGCTCAATTGCGAGCTTGCCGATTAATTCGCTTCCACGAAAAAGATTGCCTCCACCAATAACAAGCGCAAGTTCATGCTTCGCACTGAGTAGTGCTTTTATTTGCCCTACTATGGCATCAAGAGTCGGCTCATGATATTCACGCCCTGCCTCATGATGCGGCCCACTCAGACTCTCCCCAGAAAGTTTAATCAGTAATCTCATGCGAAAATTGTATCACATTTCACATGAACGAGTGAGTGTGTGGTTATGGGTGTTGAGTAACTACTGCGCATGAGCACTGGCATCAAGCGATGCTCTTGCTGCATCAGCCCGCGCCACCACAGCAGCTTTTGCTTCCGGTGGGAGAGACTGAAAGGAGTTGCGGGTGTTGTTGTGGGAAATATCGGCATCGAGCAATACTTCATTGGCGTATACGGCCTCAAGAGATTTTATTTTGTGGTCTTTATCAATGAGAGCCTTTATGTCTTTTTTATCGAGGGTTGAATCGCTACTTAAGAGTTTGCCGGCATTCTCATTTGCAATAACTGTATAAGCATTCATTGGTTCGTTATACCGAGTGGCAAGAACATACGTTGAGCCCGGTTCAAGCATTGGGAAAGCATCTTCAATGCTGTACAGCATGCCGTCTTTAAGTCCACCTTCTTGCTCCACAGTAATCACGCCCTCCAGGTACCCTTTGATATTGGAGACTACTTCAACTGAATACTGAGTGCGGATTCCCGCAACCGGTTCTGTTGTTCCTGTCTGTGCGAGGACCTTGCCCACAAAGACATTGTGGGAGGCTCCGAGGAGGATGGGGCCTTGGGTGACATCGGCCATAAGGATAATTCCACCTCGTCCGGAAGAAGTTTCCAGAACCAGAGGTTGCTGGAAATAACCAAGTATTCCCCACAAACCCACCATTAAAATACTCAGGAGTGCTCCTGTGAACATTAGCCAGAAGGCTACATTCTTTTTTCTTTTTTTCCAGATATCGATGCATATCTTTATTAGACCACAAAAAAATACTATCAACCCAAGAAATAGGAGGGGGGGGAGCAAGAAGTTAACAACACTCTCCATCGATGTTTTTCCAAATGCAAACACCCATGTGGGGTATACAAGTAAAGTAACCAATATAATTTTCAAAAAAAGTGGGTATTGAAATCTGTTTTGTTTATTCATGGTATTTTTTATTATTGCCGACAAACACTATTACTCCCTGCCCAACAATAATCGTAATCTAATTTGTCTTGTACGCCGAGGGTTGTGGTACCCGTAACGTAGGAATTCATCATGTTGCCCGAAGAATTCAGGTAGCTGTGCCAAAGCCCGAGAGCATGGCCAAGTTCATGAGTGGTGGTGTTTCTTTGTGTATTCCAGAGCGCTGAATTTGTAGTGCTTCCCATACCATATGGTTGAAATTGCAGCTTTTGTGAAGAATAAACGTACTGTCCCACAATGATTGAACTTGAATCATAGGGTAGATCTTCAAGCTGAAGCACTGGTGAGCTTGTCGCTGTGCTCGTGGCGATAATCACTCCGTTGCCCACTAAATTTCCATATGTATTCCACGTGTTAACCGCGCGATACCAGGCATCTGTATACACCGTAGTACCGATGGAGAAATTGATGCGCTTAGTGTTATCAACTGCAGAATTAAAACCATCGATATTTTTGTATATGTAATGCATCTGGTCCAGATAAGGAATAAAATCCACATCATTGCTTACTGCGTTGCCTGTCCCAGATGCGTTTTGCGAAGCATTATAAGGACCGGATGCATTTCCCCAGTAGTTATATTCCGCATCAACATTAAACCAGGAGAAATTATAAAGGCCATAGCTTGAATTGCCGTGAATATTATTACTGGTTATTGTAACCTGATTGTTTGTTTCTGTGTAAATTCCATTAACATGTCCGTGAATATCACACGCCGTGACTAACAACTGAGTATACAAAGTTGCAAACTCATTATAAATTCCATGTGTCGTTCCCGTCGCAATTTCCGTGTTTTCAAGTCTAACCGTACCCATATCATTATAAATTTGTGTACTGCGACCAGCTGAGTAGCCACCGAATGTAATTCTACTAGCCTTTATTGTTAGGGTTCCATTGTCATTCACTAATATCCCATTCCAATCCCCTGCTGCAGGACTCGTCGCTGCGCCATCTCCATTCGTATCTCCGCCCACCGTATCATCTTTGTACGAGGTGAAGTGTATTTTCCATAAATCTGATGTTCCTCCTTTTGCATCAAGTGTCCCGTTCACCACAATTTCTGATGCGGCGGTTTTAAATTTCATAACTGTCCCATCGTATATCGTCAACGTCGTCCCCGCATCCACCGTCAGCGTCCCGTCAACCACATAGGTACTGGAAGCATTCCACGTCGTGTTGGATGAAATATTCCCTGACCACGTCGATACCCACGGATCAAAATCAATAAGGGTCGGTAGCACCGCATCTCCGTGTCCGCCCGGGTTCGTGCTCGTGCTGTATGGCCCATTCATCGTCGCTCCAGTTGTGCTCGCGGGCCAGTAGATACGCTCGGCGTTAACTGTCCCGATGCTGCTGTAGATACCATAGACGCTATTCTTGTATATGCTATTACCGTTGTTTGCAATATTGTTTGTTCCCCCTGAGTTGTAATAACCATAGCGATTGTGATGAAATGAGCTTGTTGTTGCAGTAAGTGTTGCATCGTTATAGACTCCGGAACCTGAACTGCTCGCTATTTCAGAATTGACCAGAGTCATAGTCCCTGCGTTGCTCCACAACATCTTTGCATTTGTTGCTCCTCCATACCGTATCACAACATTATTGAATGTACTGGTACCGTTATTCTTCAGCATGTCCCAATTCCCTGCGGCAGGAGTTGTTGCGCTTCCGTCGCCATTGGTGTCGCCGCTCACCGTGTCATCTTTGATAGAGGTGAAATAGATAGGAGATGTGGATGCAGAGGAGTCTGCGATGAGTGTTCCGACATTATTCACCTCAATCTTCGCAGTTGCCCCTTCAAACTTAAAGACTGAACCTGCTTGTACGGTAATCATACGTTGGCCACTGAATGTGATGGTTCCTGTCGCACTATTGATGATGTACGGGAGATATGGGTCGGCATACCAAGTTTGGTTTCCCCCCGGTGCGCCCTCAATCACGATACCCTTCTTTCCTGTTCCGCTCGCGACATTGTTGTAGTGGATGAAATTGACATTAGGTGCAAGATAAAGATACACGGCACCACCTCTCGTGTTGGTGAAGGTGTTATTGGTGAGCGTGAGGGTACCACCCGCAGAAGAGTTGTCGGAATAGAGGCTATAGTTTGAATTATTACGGATGGTGCTGTTGGTGACGGTAGTTGTGCCGCCTTGATGGTTGAGGCCGAAATATGACGAACTGGTTGTTGTGGCGAGGTCGTGGAGATCGGAATAACTGATGGAGAGGGTGCCGCTATTGGCATTGGAAATTCCAGTATAACTTGATGTGGCAATTTCAGAATTAGTTACAGTGGCAGTTCCTCCATGGACTTGGAGCATACGATATGCGGATGTTCCTCCGCCGTAACGGATAACTACATGATCCATGGTGGAGGTTCCTGTGACATAGATACGGCGCCAATCACCTCCTAGGGGTAGATTTGCGCTTCCGTTGGCGTTGGTATCGCCGCCAACGCTATCGTCTTTATATGAGGTGAAGTATATGGGAGAGGAAGTACTTCCCGAGGCATTGAGGGTTCCTGAGACAGCGAGCGCTGAGTTCACATCGAGAAACTTCACCACTACTCCTGGGTTTATAGTGAGGGTGACACCTGCGTTGACGGTGATGGTGCCACTGAGGATATAAGTACTACTTGCGGTGGTCCATGTGGTGTTGGAGGTGATGTTGGACGTGATGGTGGTGTCGGCGAGTGCAGGAGATGGGAGAAGAATGATTGTTGATAATAAAAAAAAGAAAAACAAGAAAAGTTTTTTCATTGGGAAAAGTAATTGCTAATATTTCAACATTATAATTGTTTACCCCCCCCCTGCGGATACTTCACAAATATTAATGAATGTGTTTTAACTATATAAATCAGCGAGAAATTTTAAAATGAACTCAGGCCGGTGCGTTCCATCATGCGGTAGACAGTGGATTTCCAGAATGACGTATCTTCATAGACTGCATAGTCGACAGTAAATCCCCCGTCAGTGTTATTCCACAAACGATCAAAATACTTCTGTGCATCCTTAAAGGCGGTAAACTCTTCGTCAGCTTCAATCAAAATATTTTCCTCAAGATTAAAACCACCAATATTTCGTCGCGTGAAATTTGCCGAGCCAAGCATAAGTACGCTGGATGTAGCAAATTTCCCAATTAAGAGTTTCGCGTGGCATTGCTCACCATGAGTATCGCACCAGCGCACGACGATATCCTTCCCAGAATACCGCACAAGCTCGCGCGCGACAGGGCGATTCGGGATTCCATTTTTGGTAAACCCAAATGCATCCTTGTTTGGGTCGAGAATAAGCCTAATTTTTGCGCCGCGTTTTGCCGCATCTTTGAGCGCATTAATAATTGAGCGCTCACTTAAATAAAACATAGCAATATCAATTTGATCGTCGCGTCGCGCCCGATTGATAACATCGAGCGCCTTTTTGCGGATCCATTCTTCACGAAGCATTGTGGCACGGAGACCGTTTGTTTGACTCGTTACTTCACTTATCTGCCAGTTGGGGAGGCCTCCCCCAGAAAGAACTGCAAGTTGGTTTTCTGCTAAAAGGACGTCCTGCCACACCAAATCATCAATTTTGAGCGCAACGTTTCCGTGCGCACTTGATCCGTCATGCGGATTGGAAGAAGTAACAATGGTGACAATTTTTTGCCCTACCTTTTTTTCGCCCTTCATGATGGGCTCGTCCGCAACCAATAATTTTCTGTGATTGGCTTTAAAATTAAAAAGTGCAAACCACGAACGTAGTGTTACTTTTTGTCCCTCAAATTGAAATGGGTGCGGAAGCCACCCACCTGTAGATGAATTTCCCCACCATGAGACAAACGGTCGATAGAAAGCACTCCACAACAAATTGCTGTCTCTCAGAACACGCAGATCGGTCACCTGGATAAGAATTCCCGAAGAGGAGAGGCGCTCGAAGTCTGGGTTTAGTATGCCTCCATATACGGTGTTAATTGGGTCGGTAAGGAGGGCAATTGCAATGTGCTTATCTTTATTTTTTTTGGCAATCAGGCTTTCTGTGAGCTCGCGAGAAAGTGGACGTGTTGCTTCGGGAGATTTTCCTTGGAAATCGTTATACAAAAACATATCAAGTAAAATCATCCGTTCGGCAGCACCAATGGTCTTCATAATTTGATCCCAA
>JAYTCK010000066.1:0-6114 GCA_043736515.1 bacterium | reverse complement strand
GCTTGATTTTGTCATTCAAATCAAAAGCAATCCCGAATGGCAAACAATCCCAGTTTTTGTAGTTTCCAACTCATCATCTACTGAAAATATTCGTTCATATATACAACTTGGAGCCGTAAACTACTACACAAAGTCAGATTATGATATTAATCAGATCATCGATGATATTGAGTTCGCGCTTAATGAAAATATAAAAAAATAGTATATGCCCACAACACCACTCAACAAAAAAATACTCATCGTTGAAGATGAAGCGCCACTCCGCAATGCGGTTTCTGATATCCTCACCTTTGAAGGTTTCACGGTTTTTCAGGCAAAAAACGGACAGGAGGGACTTGATCTGGCGCTCTCAGAACATCCCGACCTCATCCTCCTTGATCTCATGATGCCGGTTATGGACGGACTTACTATGCTTGAGAAACTTCGCCTTGACCCGGAATATGGAAGGGGAGCAGCAGTTATTTTGCTCACCAACATTAATGATCCTGAAAAAGTAGCCCAAGCTACCGAAGCTGGCTCTTATGATTTTCTTGTTAAGTCAGATTGGAATATCGAAGACGTCGTCAGAAAGATAAAAACCCGCGTGGGACTAGATTAATCTTGCTCGCTGATCAAAACTCCGAACGCCGCTAAAACCGTGGCTTCTTGCATTCGTATAATTTGTATATTAAAATCCCCACTATGTTCAAAGAATTTTTAATGAAAAAACTTATTCAGTCAAAACTGAAAAACCTTCCTCAAAAAGAGCAGGACCTTATTTTGACGCTCGTCACAAAGAACCCTAAGCTTTTTGAAGAGATCGCCATGAAGATTAAGAAAAAGACGGACGCTGGCGCTGATCAAATGATGGCCACCATGACGGTTATGAAAGAATACCAGCCTCAAATTCAAAAGTTGATGACGAAAGAGTAGCCAGTAGATACTTCAGTATCGACACAAAACGCACTTGCAATTGCAGGTGCGTTTTGTGAACATGCCCTGTTGGTTTCTTTGTGTATACTATGAGAATCATATGAACAAGTACGCGCAAGAGCCAGGGGTAATAGTCGACTTGCATGGGCACACCACGCGTGAAGCGGAGGCTATCTTGCAGAAGATCATCGATGCACACGCATACCCCCACGTCCGCATCGTTGTCGGAAAAGGCAATCACAGTAGGTCGGGGCCAGTACTCCGTGACTTTGTGAAGTCATATCTTACCCAAAGAAATATCCGTTTCAATCAATCAAAAATCCAAGATGGAGGTGAGGGGAGCCTCGAAGTGTTTCTCTCGTAGTTTTATAGCCCTTCTTTACGAAGCAACTCCGCGGGAGAAATATTCCCAAATCGTCGAGCAAACAAATACGCAATAAAGAGTGTCGCAGTGAGTATCACTCCAAAAAGGTACACATTATTTATCGCAAAGTAAAAACCAGTGAAATCAAATACATAATAATTCAAAGCATACACCCCTACGTGGGAGAGGAGTGTCGCAAATATTCCTGCGAGTACAACAATAGCGCTTGATTCAATGAGGAAAATCAGAAAAAGCAATTTCGTACGTGCGCCATATGCAGTAAAGACAAGCATGTCGTTGGTGCGCTCACGCGCAGAAATGGCAAGCATTGCAATGATGAGAATGAGTCCAAGCACAAGTGCAGGAAAGGCGGTAGCCACGACTGCCACAGAAAGTGCCCCGACTATTTTTGTTGCTGCTTTGATTATTTCTGTCGTAGGAATTGAAGTAATGTTCGGATAGCGACGCGCGAGCTCGTTTTGTAGCTTTGGTATTTCTTCTGCGGGGGCATATGCGTAACCAAAGCTTGTGCGTGGAATTCCCAGGAGGACATCAGGACTGAATACAAGAAAAAAGAATGGCAACCCACCTGTTGTTGTAACGGCTCGTATAGACGTCACAGTTGCCTCCACTGGGAAGCCTTGCACGGTGAACTCCACGCGACTACCAATACTCAGTTTTGCGCGTTTTGCAAAATCTTCCTCCACCGACACATCACCCCTTCCTGTCGGTCCATGCCATGTTCCACTTATCAATCGCTCACCATCAATAAGGGCGCTACCTGATGTGACGTTAAATTCTCTTCGCATCTCACTATCCTCCGTTGCGAGGTTTGCTTGTATGTCATATCCATCACGCTTGGTAAAGCGCGCAGGAACTCTTCCAAAGTCCTTCCATGTACTCCCCATGATTTCACGTACGCCACTAAGCTGGTCTTCTTGAACATCAACAAGGTATATATTAGGCGCATCCTCCTTGAACTCTACACTCAAGTTGTTAAGCATATTTTTCTCAAGTAGGGCTATGGCAAAAACACTTGCAAGGGCAATTGTCAGTGATGCAATGGCAGTTGTACCGAGAATCCCTTGGTGCTTAAGGAAATTCAGAATACTTCGTATCGAAAATGGCAGGGCAAATCGTGCCTGATGACCGAGTACGATTGCACCACGGGAAAGTAGAAAGAGAACTGCAAAAACCCCTGTAATTCCTCCCACTGCAGTCAGTGCCACGAGTGCCCGTTCGGTAAGGTAGTAGACTCCAGCATAGAAAGAAAGGAGTGTTAGAAAAAGTAAGGACAACTCTTTGAGTGGGAGGGAAAATCTTCCCCGCAAGGAGTCGTAACCGTGTAGCAACATTCTCGGCTCAATCGAAAGCAGTCGAACAAAAAATTCAAGTGTCGCAAATAAACACAATAGAAAAACGAATACCGTGACCCTTATAACATTATCAAGGATAGGAATGACAGGAAGTGCACTCTCAATATATTCACTCGCAAATGGAAGTGCTGTGTTGGCGATGATATTGCCCATGAGCACGCCAAGGACCCCTGCGCACACTGCCCCAAAGAGGAGAAGTGATAGAAAAAGTGCGAGCAACTGACTTTTTCGCATTCCAAGTGAACGCATGATTGCTATTGTTTTTTGAAATGAGGAAAGAAAATAAACAAGGTTGAGTCGAATATTTACGATAACCAAGAAAAGCGCAAGTACAATCATCGTGAAGAAAAAGCGCTCTGCCGAATCAAGTACGCGCAACAGCGAAGATGGTCCGTCTTTGGCTATTGCTACTCGGTATTTTGGTCTTGGAAACGATTCACTAATTTCTGCCGTTGCGTTGACGGCATCGCTCCCTGTAAATGTCGCGGGGTAGCGTACTGCAAGAATGTGGTCGACACGACTTTGCTTTCCGAGAAGCCCAGTGCGCAGAAAACCTTCGTGTGAAAGTACGGCAAGTGGCCCCAAGCGGAAACTTCCTCCGACGCGGTCTGGCTCACTCGTAATCACATTGGTGATTAGGAATGGAGTATTCCCCAAGTACAGCGTTTCTCCAATCGTGACCCCCATACGCACAAGTAAGTCCTCTGCAACAAATATCTCTGTCGGTGATGGTGTTCGCACTTCGGCGCGAGTAAGACCCATACTTCCAAAGAGCGGGTAATTGTTGTCGACTACTTTCAATGACACAAGTAAGTTTGCGATGGCGTTTTCTTTTACTGCACCTTCCTTCCGTGCTACGACCATTGTCTCAATGCGGGGCGAAAGCAGGGCTCCTTCGTCACTCAGTCGCAAAAGCAGGGGATGAGACAAATCAATAGCGACATCATCTTCGATTGTCACATCACCTCCGAGGAGTGTACGTGATTCGGATACGAAAAAACGCTCAACACTGCCAATGAGACCGAGCACAACAGCAAGCGTGAGCGCACCAACGAGCAAGCTCCCGAAGGCGAGCATGAGCCGTTTGCCGTTCCGGTGAATCAGCCGTGGAAGAAGAGTAGTTATGATCATGATGTCTTTTCGCGTACAGTGCCATTTGTTATTTCGATAACCCTATCCATCATTTTCGCAATTGCGGGGTCATGAGTGATGATGACGAGCGTGCGACTCCTCCCGCCTGCAGCATTTTTTAGAAGGGAAAGCACTTCGGCACCAGTTTTAGGGTCGAGGTTCCCCGTAGGTTCATCTGCAAAGAGTATCTTTGGGTTCTGTGCGAGGGCACGGGCGATAGCGACGCGTTGTTCTTCACCACCTGAAAGCATGGAGGGCAGGTGCATTTTGCGGTGGAGGAGTCCTACCTCCGTGAGCGCTTTGATGGCTTCAGTAGTACCGCCCGTTTTCCCAATATCAAGCGGGAGCATAACATTTTCTAGTGCAGAAAAAGAGGGAACGAGCTCAAATGACTGAAAGATGATACCAATATCTTTATTACGAAAAAGCGAGAGTGCTGATTCAGAAAGTTTGGAGAGGTCTTTGCCTTCTATTGCGACAGTTCCTTTGTCCGGCTTATCCATCCCTGACATGAGAGAAAGTAAAGTCGACTTCCCTGAGCCCGAGGTGCCAATAATGGCGACGTGCTCACCATCCTCAATAAAAAGATTCACATCGCGGAGAACGGGGATTACGGTCTCTCCTTGCGTATAAGACTTAAAAACATTCGTGAGTTCAATCATATGGCATATGTTATCATTTCAATATGTATCCACATAGTATTATAGGTTTGATGAAGTTATGGTGGAAACTCATTCTGGGGTTTTTTGTTGTACTCATTATTTCCTCATTTATAGTCCTAGGGAAAACCGAGACCACTCAACCTCGTGACACTCTCACTCTGGTCCCAATTGCTACATCGAGCATGACTCTGCCTGTAACAAATACACCGCGCCAAACCATTGTTGCCTTTGGAGACAGTATTACCGCAGGCTACGGTCTTAGCGTAAATGATGCATATCCTGCGGTACTCCAGCAATTGCTAGAAGATAGCGGTGCAGTCATATCAGTAATAAACTCTGGCGTCTCCGGAGAAACAACGGCAGGTGGCCTGCGTCGTGTGGATTTTGTGATCGCGCAAAAACCAGACTTTGTTATTATCGCGCTCGGAGGCAACGATGCACTTCGTGGCATTCCCCCCGAAAACACCAAAAACAATCTGGCCCAAATTATTGAGAAATTCCAAGCAGGAAATGTGCGTGTTATTTTGGCGGGCATGTATGCCCCTAGTAATCTCGGGGAAAATTATGTAAATGAGTTTAATGCCGTCTATCCGACCTTATCAAAAAAATATAATGTTCCACTTGTACCGTTCCTCCTCGCGGGCGTTGCGCTTGACCCCGCACTCAATCAAGCAGATGGCATCCACCCGAACCCGGAAGGCGCTCGTATTATTGCCAAAGAGAACATACTTCCCACAGTTCTCCCTCTCCTTGACCTCAGGGTTGATTAATATTATCCGTGCTATATTATTGCTGCGCAGAATATTTTGGCTGTATTGACCCCTCTCCTCAACGAGGATTACGCAATGCGGATATGCACTACACGGTTTGTATGACTAGTGCATTTGTACCACCCCTTCTGCCAAAGGGGATACCGGCGACGAGTAAAAATACGTCACCCTTTTGTGCGAGTTTTGTGCGCACGAGTTCTTTCCGCGCCAATGCGAGTGCGTCCGTGATATTGTGCACACTTTTTGTCATATGTGCGGAAATTCCATATGTGAGGGCAAGCTGACGATGCGTTTCTGCGATGTGTGTAAGTGCCAGTATCGGAGCGCTGGGTTTGTGTCGCGACACTATGCGCGGAGTAAATCCGGATTCAGTAAGTGCGACGATTGCTACCGCACCTGAGGTCAAAATACTTTGCGCCACCGCCGAAGATACGGTGTCAACCACACCAATAGCCAACCCGCGATGTCGAACTACTTCCTCTCGATACAGCTGACTCTGCTCGGTGTGTAGTGCGATAGAAGCCATTGTGGCGACAACGTGTACTGGGTCAACCCCGATTGAAGTCTCCTGAGAAAGCATGACTGCATCAGTACCATCGAAGATTGCATTTGCAACATCATTAATTTCTGCGCGCGTAGGTGTGGATTCAGTAGTCATGGAATCAAGCATCTGTGTAGCAGTAATAACCGTTTTTCCTGCTACGTTCGCTGCACGAATGATACGCTTCTGAGCAAGTGGCACATCCGCTCTGTCTATCTCTACAGCCAAGTCACCCCGCGCAACCATGACCCCACGAGCGGCGTGAATAATTTCTTCGATACGGTCCATTGCCCCGCTTGTCTCAATTTTTGCGATAATCCCCGCAGTCGACTTTTTCTCGATGAGTATGTTGCGTAGC
>JAYTCK010000065.1:0-16990 GCA_043736515.1 bacterium | reverse complement strand
GTCGTATGGAGATTGAACCATCGACCGCGTAGAATCCTTCGCTGGCGTACTCCTTGTGATGTGTTTGGGCAGTGCTGCAGTTCAAGCGCTAATTAAAGCACTTTAATTAGCGCTTGAAACGCAACATGCTTCAAATAAAAACAATGGTGTGTTTGGGAGACTTAACTGTAAAAATAAGTTTCGCTCTATTAAAATAACTTCACGGTTTGCACATGAATGGTCGTGTTATACTATAAGTATATGACACATTATATTTGTACGGGTGGGTGCGGGGGCGAATCGGAGGTTGAGGGGGTTTGCCAGGCGGTGACTTGCCCGAAGCATGGCGTGCCGCTTGAGGCTTGTGCATGCACAGACGGGAAGCATTTTGGTAAGCAGGATCAGGATGCCGAGAAGAAAGACGAAGACGGGAAGTAATTTTTTGACCCAAAAACCCAATAACAGCAAACTTCAGAAAGACGGCCAACTTCTCCAAGGTCGGGTCTTTCAAAGCCAAGGCCCGACCTTAGGCCGTCTTTTTTGCCCATGGCGTGGATATGCGCTATAGTGGGAAATACTCAATTTTTGAGGGAAATGCATGGAAATTTTAAAGAAAATATTTGGGGATCCGGCGGCGGGGGAAATTAAGAAGCTCATGCCGATGGTAGGAAAAATAAACGCGTACGAAGCGGAGCTTTTGGAGCTCTCGGACGCGGACTTGGCGGCGAAGACCCCATACTTTAAAGAACGACTCGCGGACGGAGAAACGTTGAGTGATATTCTCCCCGAAGCGTTTGCTGCCGTGCGGGAAGCATCTCGGCGCACGCTTGGTCAGCGGCATTATGATGTACAGCTTATGGGCGGAATGATCTTGAACAATGGATCGATCCCTGAAATGAAAACCGGTGAAGGCAAGACGCTGGTCGCGACACTTCCCACATATCTCAACGCACTCACGGGAAAAGGTGTGCACGTTGTCACCGTCAACGATTACCTCTCTCGCCGCGATGCGGTGTGGATGGGACAAGTACATGCATTCCTCGGGCTTTCTGTCGGGGTGATCAACCATGATTCTTCATATCTCTACGATGCTACACACTTGTCTCAGCCAGAAAAAGAGGTTGATGAAGAGCGAGACGAGGTGGGCTCCTTCCGTGTTATCTACGAATTCTTGAGGCCATGCACACGGCGCGAAGCATACGCAGCGGATATTACTTATGGAACGAATAATGAATTCGGCTTTGATTATCTGCGCGACAATATCTGTTACGACGCAAAGGACCTGCGACAGCGCGAACACCACTACGCCATCGTCGACGAAATTGACTCCATCCTTATCGATGAGGCTCGTACTCCACTCATCATCTCTGCTCCCGCACAAGAATCTGAATCACTCTACGCGACATTTTCTAACATCGCGGCGAAGCTTTCTGAGACGGAGGATTATACTATAGATGAAAAGCTAAAGGCGATACAGATCACCGATGCGGGCATCACCAAGGCAGAGAAGCTTTTGGGTATTGAGAATATCTACACAGAAAAGGGTATTAAATATGTGCATCATCTCGAAACGTCCGTGCGCGCGAAGGCGCTTTTTGTCCGCGACCGCGAATATGTTGTGCGTAACGGCGAGGTGGTTATCGTTGATGAATTTACCGGTCGCATGCAGCCGGGAAGACGTTGGTCCGAGGGGCTTCATCAGGCGATCGAGGCAAAGGAAGGAGTGAAGGTGCAACAGGAATCGCGCACCATGGCTTCCATCACCTATCAAAATTACTTCAAGCTTTATGAAAAGCTCTCGGGAATGACGGGTACTGCGGCCACATCTTCAGAGGAGTTCTATAAGATATACGGACTTGAGGTGATCCCTGTGCCACCTAATCGCGTATCGGCGCGTCTTGATCGTAATGATCAGATTTATCAGACAGAAGAAGGGAAGTTCAAGGCAATTGCACGCAGAGTCAAAGAAGTGCATGAGAAGGGACAACCGGTCTTGATCGGTACTGTTTCGATCGAAAAAAATGAATTGCTTTCCGCCTTCCTCCAGCACGAAGGAATTCCGCACGAAGTCTTGAATGCAAAGAATCACGAACGGGAAGGAGAAATCATCGCGCAGTCGGGACGTAAGGGCTCCGTCGTGATCGCTACCAACATGGCGGGTCGTGGCGTGGACATCAAGCTCGGCGGTAACCCAGGTACTCCAGAAGAGCATGACGAGGTGAAGAAAGTGGGCGGACTCTTTGTGATGGGTACAGAGCGACACGATGCGCGTCGTATCGACAATCAGCTCCGCGGCCGCTCCGGACGACAGGGAGATCCCGGCGAAACGCAATTCTTTGTGTCACTTGAGGATTCACTTATGCGTATTTTTGCCTCCGATGCCATCAAGACAATGATGGGACGCTTTGGTATCCCCGAGGATGAAGCAATCGACAACCGCATGATCACAAAAGCGCTCGAGAGTGCACAGACAAAAATTGAGGGATTCAATTTTGATGCGCGCAAGCACGTACTGCAGTACGACAACATCATCAATCTCCACCGCCAGACAATGTACGCCCGTCGCAGAAAGCTTTTGCTTGGTACCAGAGAAGAAGTGAAAGACTATTTTAATGAATTGATCGCTGAAACAGGGGAGTTTGGCGAAGATTCACAGAAGCATGTGGACGAGAAGATCGCTGCGATCGGCGAGGATGCATTTTATGACGTCGTCCGAAGATTGGCTCTTGAGACCAATGACATGTTTTGGGTTGACCATCTTGAGCTTATGGACTACGCACGTTCATCGGTAAATCTGCGCGCATACGGACAGCGCGATCCATTGGTTGAGTACAAGCGCGAAGCTCTCCGGCTCTATAAAGAAATGGAAGAGAGTATCAAGATACGTATTCTTGAAATGATTCCGCGCCTCCAAACGGGAGCGTTTCTGAAGAGTGAAGCAGAGCTTAAAAAAGTTGCTGCGCAAATGACCCTCGCAGGTGGTGGCACTGAACCCGCTCCAGCTGCAGCAAAAAATGATAAAGAACACAATATCGGTAGGAACGACCCCTGTCATTGCGGCAGTGGCAAGAAATTCAAGAAGTGTCATGGAGCATGAACCAAACAAAGAGGAGATTGATACAGGAGAGCAGATCGAGGGCAGCACATCAGTTCTCAGACAGCCCAATTTCCAGCGTTTTATTGAGAGGAGAAATATTAAGCCTGAAGATCTCTACTTGATTGAGGAGCTGGTAGCTTTCCCAAAAAATCTCATCATTCTTGAACTGCACAACTTGTTCAACATGTATCACGAACGAAGCCGGGAAGAGCTCGAACGAATGATTAGGGAAAATAGCAATGAACAAAAGACCGCATTGTGCACCATAATGCTTGAGGTTTACAAGCGCTATGATTGGCAGACATGCTATAACCTCGTGAGAGTACTCGAGAGTGAAACATAGTTGAAGAAAGAATATACGAAGCAAGCGCTCCGTACCACACCCGTACATCTTGAGCCTTGAATTTTGAGGACAGTAAGGAAGAAAAAAACACATACGCTGATCAGCGTATGTGTTTTTTGCCTTATGTTGCCCTTATGCTACCTCTGCTATTAGATTTTTGTTGACATCTGATCTTCTTCCTCCTCAAGTTCAACACGTTGATTCGCACCCTCTAAATCCTGTTCGTTTCCTTGATTCAACTCGGTCTTGTTGCTGTTTTGGTTTTGATTTGGCATGGTGTGTATTGATTAAATGAAATTAATAATCATGTCAACATCGACCCAAGGAATCAAATCACAGTTATGTGAAGTTGTGATTAAGTTGAACTCATCAATTGCTTGAACCATGTATAATACGTTGATGCATAAAAAACGGAGCCCTCTCCTTGTTCTTTTTTTTACCATCTTTCTTGATATGCTTGGAGTGGGAATGCTCATTCCCGTCATTCCTATTTTGTTTGCACAGCCATCATCGTCTCACTATCTTCTCCCCGTTGGAACTTCTCCTGAAACCGGATATGTGCTTCTGGGAATTCTACTCGCATTATTTTCTTTCGGTCAGTTTATTGCCGCCCCCATAATTGGGCAGTTCTCAGATAAATTCGGACGCAAGCGCTTGCTTGCTTTTTCGATTTTTGGCACCGGTGTTGGTCATGCACTTTTTGCATTTGCTATTTTTGTCGGCAATATTCCGCTCCTTTTCGCAGCAAGATTATTTTCAGGCATAGCTGGAGGAAACATTGTGGTCGCCCAAGCAGCAATCGCTGATGTTTCAGCGCCACCTGACCGCGCAAAAAACTTTGGTCTGATAGGAGCGGCATTCGGACTCGGCTTTATTTTCGGACCCTTTATTGGCGGAAAGCTTGCAGATCCAAATATTGTTTCATGGTTCAACGCAGCGGTCCCATTTTGTTTTGCAGCGCTGCTCTCATTTGCGAATGTTGTAGTTGTGCGCCGCTACCTCCCGGAAACCAATAAACACATAAAACATGACCACACCGTCGATTGGGGAAAGTCGCTCAAAAACGTCGCCCAGGCATTCTCACTTCCCCAAGTTCGCCCGCTTTTTTTTACTACTTTTATCTATCAAGTTGGATTTACGTTTTATGTGACGTTTGCGTCTGTTTTTTTGCTGACACGATTTGGATTTACCGAGGGAATGCTGGGCAACTATTTTGCATATATTGGGATATGGATTGTATTGGTGCAGGCAGTGCTCACGCGGTATACAAGCCGATGGTTTACCGAATCCCAGATCTTGAGGTACACCCTCATTGCGTCAGGAATTAGTATCATCGCCATTGCTCTCGCTCCGCAGGCGGGGACACTCTATATTATTGTGCCGTTTTTTGCCGCGGCGATCGGTTTGTCGAACGCCAATCTCTCCGCACTCATTTCTCGTTCAGTCGGACCCAGCGTACAGGGCGAAGTACTGGGACTTTCTGGCAGTGTCAATGCACTCGCGATGACCATTCCTCCACTCATAGCTGGCGTGGTAGCAAGTTTCGCTGCCCCTTCTGCGCCTCTTTTTGTTGCAGGCGCAACAGTAATTGTCGCTGGGCTCTATTTTATAAATAATGGCCAGATGAAAACGGCTTCATAAAGCCCTTTTATCATTCAAGATTTATCCGCTATAATAGGTGTATATGTCTAAGCCAAATATAGGAGAGTTAGTTTTCTTTTGGATCCTGTTCGCAATAATCGGACTTCTTGCGTTTATGATAATGAGTCCTTACTTCGCCCCCCTCTTTTTGGCGGTGGTACTCGCAATCTCATTCTCGGCTGTCCATGTGCGCATACTTAAATTTGTTAGTGGGCGAGAAACGCTTGCTGCGCTGTTGACCACACTCCTCGTGCTGTGTCTCATCCTCTTGCCGCTCGTGTATTTTGCCGTGCTCATGCTACAGGAGGCGATAGCGACGTATGACGCGATTACTGCAGAGAATGGTGTGCGCGGTGTAGCAGATCAATTTTTTCAATTCCTTGTGGCAAAGGTGCGCATAATCGCTCCTTCGTTTGAAATCCAGTCGGACGCGACAGCATACCTAGAGAGTTTTCTTCAATGGATTGTCGGACAATTACAGGGTTTTTTCTCGGGAATACTGCTCTTTCTCTTTGATCTCATAATTGTTATCATCGCGTTATTTTTCTTTTGTCGCGACGGAGAGAAGCTCAAAAACTTTGCGGTCAAATGGAGCCCACTTTCGGATAATTATGACGCGAGTATTATCGCCAAGCTCGAGCTCGGTGTGCACTCGGTTGTACGAGGTTCCCTTCTTACTGCAGTAATGCAAGGCACATTGGTTGGCATCGGATTTACTATTTTTGGAGTTCCGAACCCTGTACTTTGGGGCTTTGTGGCGATTGTTGCCGCACTCATTCCTACGGTAGGAACAGGACTTGTGTCTTTTCCCGCCGCCGCTTTTCTTCTTTATGATCAACAGATGTTTCAAGGAATCGGACTCATCATCTGGGGCATTCTTGTTGGGACCAGCGACAACATTGTGCGGCCAGTGCTCATGAGCCGGGGGATAGACATGCACCCGTTCCTCGTCTTCCTCTCCGTGCTCGGTGGGCTCGTCTATTTTGGCCCCATCGGGTTTCTTGCGGGCCCCATCGTGCTCGTCTTCTTCTTCGCGCTTCTTAAGATCTATCCTGCAATTGTGAAGGGTAATCGAATTAACGGCGAATAAAATTAAACTCAATGCAGCACGTTCCCCACAAAGAATGGTATCAACAAACAAAGGAAGAGGTTGAGCGGGAACTCTCCGTCGGTGTTCACGTTGGCCTTTCGGGAAAGGAGGCGGCCGAGCGCCTCAAGCGCTTCGGAAAAAATCAGCTCACCGAACAGTCAAAAAAAACAATCATTGACCGCATTGTTGATCAAATACGAAGTCCGCTTGTTTTTATATTGCTTTCTGCGGGTATAGTCACCACCATTCTTGGGTCGTATGTGGATACGACTGTCATTTTTTTGGCGGTTATTATTAACATCGCCATTAGTTTATATCAAGAGGGAAGAGCAAGTCGCGCATTCGAACGCCTCCGTGCCGCACAAGAGAAATTTGCACTCGTGGTTCGTGATGGCGAAAAACTGCGCATTCCTTCAGATGAGCTTGTGGTCGGTGACCTTGTTCTTCTCGAAACAGGAATGAGTGTTCCCGCTGATGCACGTATCATCCTTTCAAACAATATCGCAGTAAATGAATCCGTCCTCACTGGAGAATGGAATGAAGTAGAAAAACGCGAAGAGACATACCAAACCGTGCTCCCTCCGTTCGAGCAAAAAAATATGCTCTTTATGGGCACACTCATTACCGGGGGAGGTGGCCGGGGAATTGTTGTCGCAACAGGGAACCAAACCCAATTAGGGAAAATTGCTGAAGGGTTGGGAGGGGGAGCAGAACAAAAAACACCTCTACAGCAAAATGTCGCAAATGTTGCACGCCTTCTTTCGTATATTATCCTCACCGCACTGGTAGGAATTTTCACACTTGGCCTACTGCGGGGCGAGCCAATCACTGAATTAATTCTCGTCTCTATCGCCATTGCGGTAGCCGCAATACCCGAGGGACTCCCCGCTGCGGTTACCGTTGTGCTCGCTATCGGCATGGAGGCAATTCTCAAGCGTGGTGGTCTTGTGCGCAATCTCTTGGCAGCTGAAACACTCGGTTCAACGACGATTATTCTTACCGACAAAACGGGCACCCTCACAAAAGCCGAGATGCGTGTTGCTCGCGTGGTAACACTTGGCTCACTTCTACTTGAGGACGAGGCAAACAAAAACGGCCACAAGGAACACGAGGCACACGGCGATGAGCGCGACGCACTCCAGTATGCCGCACTCGGAGCTGATGCGTACATTGAACGTTCTCCTGCCAAAATCGACAACCAGATTGAACCTATCGTGCGCGGCCGTCCTGTCGAGAGGGCAGTAGTACTGGCAGCACTCGAATCCGGACTCGACCAAGATGAGTTACTTAGAAATTATCCCCGCATCGATTTTCTTCCTTTTGAATCAAAGTACCGCATGGCGCTGTCACTCAACCGTGTCCATGGCTTGAAAAGCCACCGCATCTATGTCACGGGTGCTCCTGAATATCTCCTCCCTCTTGCACGGCATGTGTATCTCGAAGGGAGAACACATGCGTATACAAAAGCCCTAGAGGAGCGATTTCTCCATGCGCTCAAAAAACACACCAGCGAAGGCATGCGGGTGATCGGTGTCGGTTATCAAGAGACCGACATAAGCGTATTCACTAAGGAAAATCACACGGCTCGCGAGGCCCTGATAGATAATTTTGTTTTTGTTGGCATGATCGTTCTTCACGACCCACTACGCGAGGATGTACTAGAATCCATCCATATAGCGAAGGCAGCGGGGACACGCGTTATTATGGCGACCGGGGACAATCCTGAGACAGCAAAAAACATTGCAAAGGAATGCGGTATATGGAAAGAAGGTGACCATGTATCCCTCGGCACCGATGTTGCCGCTTCTGATGATGAAAAACTCGCAAAACTACTGAAGCACTCTTCGGTCTTCGCGCGCATGCTTCCAGAGCACAAAATGCGCGTGGTCCGATTTCTCACCGGGAGTGGCGAGGTGGTCGCAATGACGGGCGATGGTGTCAACGATGCACCAGCACTCCGTGCGGCAAGCATAGGGGTTGCGCTTGGTTCGGGGACTGAGGTTGCACAAGAGGCATCAGACCTTATCCTGCAGAACAACAGCTTCAGTGTCATTGTGGCCGCGATAGAAGAGGGAAGACGCATTATAGATAATCTGCGTAAGATCATCGCCTACCTCCTCTCTACCTCTTTCGGCGAGATCATTGTTGTGGGGGGCGCGCTGGCTCTTGGTTTCCCCATACCACTACTTCCCGCACAAATTCTTTGGACAAATATGCTTTCCGAGGGCTTTATGAATTTTGCATTTGCCTTTGAACCCAAAGAAGAGGATCTCATGACGCGTGATCCAAAAGTTTCGGGGGCGCGCATGATGCTTTCAAAAACACTCACGATATTTATTATCGCTGTCGGTGCAATATCAGGACTCATACTCCTCGGCCTCTATTGGTTTTTGCTCACGATACAGCAGTTGTCTCCCGAGGAGTCTCGTACGCTTGTCTTCGTCGCGCTCAACCTCGGAACGATATTTGCAGCCTTTGCGTTTAAAGATTTACGCTCCTCTATTTTCCATATCAAAATGTGGTCTAACAGATATCTTCTTGGCTCGCTTTCCTTCGCACTTTTTGGATTGGGCATCGCACTGTACGCTCCTCCCGTGCGCGAAATTCTGCGATTGGTTCCGCTCGATCTCAAAGCCGCCGTCCCGATTCTTGCTGCGGTGATAGTACTCAATCTCACGGCGATAGAAATAGCTAAATTTATCTTGCTGGAACGACGTGGCAAAAAACGTTGATGAAACTCGGTTTTTCACCACGTTCATTCAAAATGATTCAGTAGCAAAGTAGAGTAAATGATTCGGTGAAACCATGAAATTCCTTGGATGGCAAGGATATTTTGAGGGACATTGTGATAGGATTGACCGCGGACAGAGTTCGCTGTCAGCTACAAAGGAAACATGATGAATTATTCCCACAAAGAAACTACCACACCGTCAAACGAAAGACGTGTCCTCTCGCTTCCTGACTGGAGCACTTTTGCTGTGGATACGGTGATCGCCGAGCTCAAACCTCTTCTTGCTGAGGGTCGGGCATTGGCAGACGAAATTGCTGCCATGAGTATGCCCACCTTTCACGATATCGTGACGCGCTTTGAAAATTTGGGGGAGCTTATCGGCATGATTGTCGGACCTGCGAGCCACCTTAATTCGGTTATGCAAACTGCTTATCCGGGATTAAAAGAAGTGAACACGGAGATGCGGCAATTGCTTTCTGACTACGGCACGGATATTTCGCTTCACGAAGGTCTCCACAACGCTATCGTACGTTTCAAGGAAGGTGCTGAATTTGCAGCCCTTCCAAAGAAAGAGCAGTATCTCGTTCTAAAGACCATCAAGGACTTCGAACTCGCAGGTGTGAATTTATCGCCCGAGAAAAAAGTTGAACTCAAAAAACTCAACGAAGAAAGTACTCTTTTGGGAGAGCAATTTTCAAACAACGTGTTGGGCTCAACGGACGCATGGGAAAAAATAGTCACTGAGGCTGACCTCGCGGGCGTGCCCGAAACCGACAAGAAGGGGATGCGAGAAAGCGCTCAAGAAAAAGGAATTGAAGGTTTCCGCATCACTCTCCAGACGCCTGTGCTTGTGGCCATTATTACACATGCAGATAATCGAGAGCTTCGTAAAGTAGTAAGTCGGGCATATGCCACTCGCGCCTCACTTTTGGGAGACGGCAGTGACAAGTTTGATAACACTCTGGTGATGCCCGCACTCCTCAAAAATGCCGATGCTACGGCAAAGCTTTTGGGATATCCGTCATACGCACATCAATCGCTCGTGAAGAAAATGGCCGCATCTGTGGGTGTCTCGGGAGTTCGGAAGTTTAACGAAGATCTCGCCGCGCTTGCGCGACCGAAGGCACAAACTGAATTCGAAGTGATGAAAACTTTTGCCCGGGAAAAGCTGGGGATTACAGAGTTTCAGTCTTGGGATTTCGCTTACGTTTCAGAAAAAATGCGTCAATCACTCTATGCCCTTGACGACGAAGAGGTGCGCAGGTATTTTCCGTTCACAAAGGCTATGAAAGGCATCGCATTTCTTCTTCAGAAGATTTATGGTGTGACTATGACAGAAAACAAGGATGTCTCAGTG
Source organism: bacterium (assembly GCA_043736515.1). GTDB lineage: Bacteria > Patescibacteriota > Minisyncoccia > Phycocordibacterales > UBA6899 > MHLP01. The sequence continues at coordinate 6,752 of JAYTCK010000065.1, read as the reverse complement.
TGGCATCCGAGTGTGAAATTCTACGAGCTTCATGATGAGCGTGGTGTCTTTCGTGGTGGTTTCTACGCTGATATGTACGCGCGAGAAGGCAAACAGCCTGGCGCATGGATGGACGTACTCTTGGCTTCGCGCAAACTTTCTGATGGTGTCGTGATCCCTATTGCGTACCTCAATTGCAATGCGCGCATGCCAGAAACAGGAAAAGACTCCTACCTTACGCATAGTGAAGTAGAAACGCTCTTTCATGAGTTTGGACACACAGAGCATCACGTGCTCGGTCTTTCCGAATATCAGGATCAGTCCATGGAGCATGTTGAATGGGATACCGTCGAACTCCCGAGCCAGCTTTTCGAATGCTGGACCTGGGAGCCGGAAATGCTTCGCCTGATGACGGAGCATGAGGAGACGAAAGCACCAATACCCGAAGATCTCATCATGCGCATGCTTCTAGCCAAGTTCTTCAACACAGGACTTTCTTCGTTGCGACAGGCAATGTTCGCGAGTTTCGATTGGGAGCTCTACTCACGATACGATGAAAAAAATCCTGTGGACCCGAATGAGTTATGGAGGAAGATAGTGGCAACAATGGATGTTCGTCCACTCGATGAGGTCAATCGGTTTCCCAACTCGTTCAAGCATATTTTTTCGGGGGGCTATTCGGCAGGCTATTACAGCTACTACTGGGCACTTGGTCTCGCAGCGCAAACCTATTTGGCGTTTCAAGAAGAGGGAGATATTTTCTCACGCAAGGTAGGACAGCGACTCCTCGATGAGATTATTGCTCCCGGAAGCGAGCGACCGATGGCAGAAAGCTTTGAGATCTTTTGCGGCAGAAAGCTGGATCCCCAAGCGCTCGCTATTCATCTGGGGCTTCTTGCGAAATGACATTGCCCCCGACGATTTGTCGGGGGTTTTTTTGTGTGCAAGAATGTGAGCATGACGACGGAGGAGAAGAAAAAAAAATTCAACCGCACGCTTTTTGGCTGGCACAAGAAAAATTATCGCCCCATGGCATGGCGAAATACGAGTGACCCCTACCGCATTTTGATCTCGGAAATAATGCTTCAGCAGACTCAGGTGGCCCGCGTACGAGAAAAGTATGCGGAGTTTTTGAAAAAGTTCCCGACTATAACGGTGCTTGCTGACGCACCGCTTGGTGACGTACTCACGGTGTGGTCCGGGCTCGGCTACAATCGGAGAGCAAAACACCTTCATCAATGTGCAAAAGAACTCGTCACAGCCTACGCAGGTAAATTTCCTCATACGTACGATGAACTCGTGCTCCTCCCGGGTATTGGTCGCTCGACAGCAGGAGCACTGCTCGCTTTTGCATTCGGTGCGGATACTCCCATGATCGATACGAACATTCGCCGTATTCTTGTGCGCGTTTTTTTCTCTAAGCTAAGCAAACTTCCTAGCGACAAGGAGCTCTATGAGTTTGCAGCTTCACTCATTCCCAAAGGGAAGGGGAGAATGTGGAATTATGCGATGCTTGATCTCGGGGCGTCCTACTGCTCTTCACGAAATCATTCCGACTTGTGTCCACTCATGATCTTACACGGACCCGTTGCTGATTTTGTATATAAAAAACCACAGAAAAAATTTAAGGATTCACGACGTTTTTATCGGGGGCAGATAATGAAATTGCTTACTCATGAGCGCACACTTGCTGTATCAGAGCTCCCCAGACTCCTTGGAAAAACGAGAAGTGAAATTGCTCCGATGCTGCTCGAACTTGCCAACGAACAGCTCATCAAGGTGAACCGCAATAAAATAGTTTTTCCATGATTTTTCGCTCCCACATCAATCTATTGAAATAAACAATAAATGTGCTATTGTCTATTTATGGCCACACTTATTGTAAAATGGTTAATTTCCTCCCTCGCACTCTTCGCTGTAGGAAGTCTTCTCCCCGGAATTCACATTGCTGACTATATGACGGCACTATGGGCAGCGCTTGCGCTGGGAATCTTGAATGCAATTGTTCGCCCCATACTGCTTCTCCTGACACTTCCCATCAATTTGATCACACTCGGGCTTTTCACGTTTGTGCTCAACGGCTTTGTTTTTTGGTTGGCAACAAAATTTGTATCAGGATTTACCGTGGATGGTTTTTGGTGGGCAGTCTTGGGCGCACTCCTTGTATCTGCAATCTCAACTGTTTCCAACCGATTAATCCTCGGAGCTGACGGTAAATGGGGCGTAGCAAAAAATTGGTAATAATCACAATGGCAGAGCTAATAGAGAAACCCATTCGCATCATCACTCACAGCGGTACATTCCATGCTGACGAGTTGTTTGCGTGCGCGGCGATTCTTATCTTTCTTGACGGTAAGCCTTACGAGATTATTCGGACCCGTGACTCCAATATCATTACCACGGGAGATTTTGTGATAGATGTTGGTGCGGAGTATGACCCTGAAACAAATCGATTTGATCATCATCAGTATGGAGGAGCGGGGACACGAGAAAACGGCATCCCATATTCCGCATTCGGATTGGTGTGGAAAAAGTATGGCGAAACAATATGCGGATCCAAGGAAGTAGCCGATGCGATCGATCGCCACATCGGCCACCCTGTTGATATGGGCGACAACGGGATGGATTACTACGACACGGTACGCCCCGACACCGAGCCACTTATTTTGCAATTTGTTGTAGCAATGTTCCGCCCGACTTGGAAAGGAGAGGCAACTCACGATGAGCGATTTATGGAACTCGTGACGTTTTTGAAAAGGCTACTTGAACTCGAAATTATTGTTGAGAAAAACCGTATCGAGGGAAGCCGCTTTGTTGAAGCATCGTATGAGCAGGCGAGAGATAAGCGGGTCGTTATTCTCGATGGTCCGTATCCGTGGCACGAAGTACTCGCACGACATCCCGAGCCTTTATATGTGGTCAAACCCAAAACCCAGAATAACTATTGGGAGGTAGAGTGCGTGCGCGACAGCATTAACGGATTTGCAAACCGAAAGGATCTCCCTCTATCTTGGGGAGGTAAATTTGAGGAGGAGCTTTCGGCTGTCACAGGAATTTCCGATGCTGTATTTTGCCACAATCGCCTGTATATTGCCGTGACTAAAACAAAAGAAAGTGCGCTCAAACTTGCGCATATGGCGCTCGACGCGTAGTATCACCACACTATGGCATTCGTAGATGAACTCACAATACATATCACAGCAGGAAAAGGAGGCGACGGCGTCTATCGTATGCGCCACGAAAAAGGGAAGGAATTTGCAGGCCCCTCGGGTGGCGACGGCGGCAAAGGAGGCAATGTCTACGTTGTGGGCTCACGCGACCTTGGACTGCTCTTTAAATATCGCCATGAAAAAACATTCAAAGCGGAAAGAGGTGAGGCAGGTAAAAAAGACAGTTTGCATGGCGCAAACGGCGAAGACCTCATAATAAAATTTCCCGTCGGCTCAATAATTACGAATAAGCAAACCGGAGCCGTTACGCAGATACTCACTGAAAATGAACCGGTGCTCCTCCTTAAAGGCGGCGACGGTGGCTTTGGTAACGAGCATTTCAAAAGCTCTACGAATCAAAGCCCAACAAAAACTACCCCCGGCTATCCTCCCGAGGAAGCAGACTTTTATATAGAGCTTCAGCTTCTCGTTGATGTCGGATTCGCAGGATTTCCAAACGCAGGAAAGTCGTCGCTCTTGAATGTACTTACGAATGCGAGTGCGAAGGTAGGGGCGTATCAATTCACGACACTCGAGCCGAACCTCGGAGCATTTTACGGATACATCCTCGCCGACATCCCCGGACTCATCGAAGGGGCATCGGAAGGGAAAGGTCTCGGGCATAAATTCCTCCGCCATATCAATCGGACAAAAATGATCGCGCACTTGATTTCACTTGAAAATGAGGATGTGCTCGAGGCATACAAAACGATCCGGGGAGAACTTGAAGCTTATAGTGACGAGCTTGCGAAGAAAGACGAGATCATCATTCTGACAAAAACAGACATGGTGAGTGGAGAGGAAGTTGAGGCGGCAAAAAAGAAGCTTGCAAAATTGAAGAAGCAAATATTTACCTTATCGGTTTATGATGACCCCGCGATCAAATCCCTGACCGATGAGTTTGTAAAAATCCTCCGCAAGAAAGACGTCATTGCCGAAGCGGCAGAAGAAGCAAAGCCCAGCAAAAAGGACAAAGCATAGAAAAACGGCACCAGAAGGTGCCGTTTGGGCTTTTGTGTGGAATTTAAAAATAAAATAAAAAAAACGCACTCACCATGAGTGCGCATCGCTTTTAGACCTGCTTGATGTTATTACTGGTGACAACGCCCAGATTCGGTCGACCTTCGGCTGGAGCCGGCGGATTGGCATCACGTGGCGCAAAGACGATCTTGGATTCATGCCGTGCCGCAATGCGGTCGTAAATGAAACGCAGACGATTGAACACGAAGTTGAAAACGTCGCGCAGAATGCGCAGTGTCACCAGCTTTCGTGCGAGCCAAAATGCGACGCTTGTAGGCCAGAACATGGTCCAGACATACATTTGGCCCTTGTGGTCCCATACATCAACACGGACTCCCGGTGCGTTTATGAATTCCTCAATGTGTTTTTGGAACTCTGCGGGTGCTCCGAATTCTCCGGATTCTTTTGCAAAAAGTTCTTTCTGCCATTGTGCCAGTAACGTGTCAGTGATCTCGAGCTGATCCTCATCAGGCCCGATTTTTTCCTTAAGAGTACGAGTTAACTTGGCTTTTTGATCTGCGAGGTCATGATCCCATCGGTCTCCCGAAGTTGGCTCTCCTCGGAGCTGACTGCCGACTTTTAAGAGGTCCTCAATATTCTCACCCAGTGATGCGATGATGTTTTTGATCACCTGTGTGCGTCTGCGATGGAGATACGCCGACAGATCATTCCACCGCTTCATGCTCCAGACCCCGAAGCCGAACAGCAAATAGGGAATGACGGCCCACCAATATTCTTTGAGCGTTGCGATGATAGGTACACCGCCCCACTCAAGGATGGCCAACATGATGACATAGATGGCACTCACCGCAATTTCGTGGCTTTCCGCGTTATCTTGTTCATCACCATATTCCCACCACCAGGTGACACATGGGTCACCGCGATCGCCAAGAAGTGATATGAGTACGAGCGGAGCACCAAGGCAAAGGAGCCAAAGAAGCCCTACGCCTATCGTCATTTCGGACAAGAGCCATCCGCCGGCAAGAATTCCTCCTGTGAGTGCTAATCCGCCCACAAATAATCCGCCAAAAAATGCGATGATTGGTCCCCAGAAATAGGCGATGGCGGCGACCGCCAGAATGCCTACAAATAGGAACGGAACAACTGAGCCTTTTTGTCGATGCATACAAATTCTCCTTTCAAGAGAACAGAGTTAGTACCGTTACCAACATCTGGAAAAAAACTAACATATTGTACATTTTTGTCAACGCGATGTGTCGGTAAGGCTATGCTAGAATACCCTTTATATATGGCATATAAGGCGACTATTGGTCTCGAAATACATGCGGAGCTGAAGACAACAACAAAGATGTTTTGTCGCTGCAAAAACGACCCTGACGAAGAGCGACCAAATTGGAATATTTGCCCAGTATGCACTGCACAGCCTGGCACATTGCCCGTCATCAACAAAAAAGCGGTGGAGCATGTCCTTCGTGTCGGAAAAGCACTCGGATCGACACTTGCAGATTTCACCGAATGGGATCGTAAGAATTATTTCTATCCCGATATTCCCAAAGGATATCAGATATCTCAATATAAATATCCGCTTGTCGCAGGCGGCTCCCTCAACAAAGTAGAATTGACACGTATTCATCTTGAAGAAGATACGGGAAGCTCGCGTCACGATGTCGGTGATTATTCGCTCATAGACTACAATCGCGCGGGCGTCCCACTTATGGAGCTTGTGACCGAGCCGGTTATTCATGATGCAGAGACGGCGATGCGGTTTGCAAAAGAATTGCAACTCTTGCTCCGCTCGCTTGGAGCTTCAGATGCTAACATGGAGAAAGGGGAGATGCGTGTTGAAGCGAACATTTCCATCTCGGAGACAAAGGAATTTGGCACAAAGGTAGAGGTCAAAAATCTTAACTCATTCAAGTCTGTTGGTGATGCGATTGCATTTGAACTCTCCCGTCACGAAGAGGTGCTTTCACGCGGAGAAAAGATTGTGCAGGAAACACGCGGCTGGGACGAAAATACAGGCAAGACATTTAGCCAGCGCAAAAAGGAAAGCGCCAACGACTATCGTTACTTTCCTGACCCTGATTTGCCGAAGCTAATGGTCACCGAGGTATTCGGAAAGCACTATGAGAAACTTCCCCCACTTCCTGAACTTCCATGGGAAAAACGACACCGCTTGCACAAGGAATACGGATTTCCGGAACACATTACGGAGATTTATGTGACCGATACGGTGCTTGGCGCATTCTTTGATGCTGCTGTGCTCGCGTGTAAGGGAAACAAGGAACGAGTAAAATTGGCATCAAATTATATTTCTTCGGATGTGGCATCACTCATGAAGAGTGGGGATGGCACACTCGGCAAACTGACACCGGAAACTCTTGCGGCGCTTATGACGATGGTGCATGACGGCGATCTCTCCTCCCGAGGTGCAAAAGATACCCTCGCCATCATGTATAAGGAAGGCGGTGAACCGAAAGTAATTGCAGAGCGCGAAGGACTTATACAAAAGAGTGACTCAGCCGCCCTTGAGAAGATTGCAGCAGAAATCATTATGACGAATCAAAAAGTTGTTGAGGAATA
>JAYTCK010000064.1:0-6163 GCA_043736515.1 bacterium | reverse complement strand
ATTCTGCTGGCTTACTGCTTCCATATGGTTGGGTTGGACTCGGCACAACAACACCGCTTGCGAAGCTTGATCTTGTGGGGACACTCGGTTCTCAGGCTAATCTATTCAACATCTCTTCGACGACTGCGGCCGATGCAGTGACGAGTCTCTTTAGGGTTGCAGCCAATGGCAACGTCGGAGTAGGCTCTTCAACTCCGTGGGGAAAATTCAGTGTCGTCGCTGATACTGATATGTTCAGTCCGGCATTTATCGTCGCAAGTTCAACACGACCGACTCATCCGTATCTTTTTGTGACAGGTACCTCAACTGGTGTTATGGACTTTGCGCGTGTTGCGGTGGGCACTACATCTCCATGGGGTAGTGCAGGGTTGCGAGATCAGTTTACGGTTTCAGGGCGTATTTATTCAACGTGGCAGTATTTAAACTGCAATGCATTGTCGGCCCTCGCCGCAGCTTCTATTGCCGCAGACACAAGTGGATTGTGTGGTGATTTTGCGCTCGATGTGGACGCAAATACGATTCTTACTCCGACCAATGCGTTCCCGCCTTATGTACGTATAACTGTCGGCGGTGCATCCCCCACGCTCGGCGACGGAGCAAGTCTCCGCACATCCGCCGCAATGGTCATGGCATCCTCATCTCCTGTGTTTGAAGCGCGCGTAAGGGCTGCTTCCGCAACGAGCTCCACTGCGACGACATCGATATTCCTCCTCGGATTTACTAATATCGCTTTTGGCGCTGATGTGGGTGGTCAAACATTGCCGACGAACGGTGTGTATTTCGTCGCTTCCACATCGGCAAATTGGGAGGCGGTCGCTCGCTCAGGTGGTCGCGAGACAAAGGTTGATACGGGGGTCGCAACTTCGACGACCTTCCGCGACTTTAAGCGTTTCCGCATCGAACTTACTGCGACAAGTAGTGCTGCAGCAAATAGTGGTGAGGCAATATACTTGATTGATAATACCGTTGTTGCAAAAATCAGTTCCAACGTTTCGACAACCACTCTCCTTGCGCCAATGGTGAATGTTGGAGTAAGAAGAAGCGCAGCAAACGCAACAAATGATGCAATTTTGGATGTCTCGAGTATTCAAACATGGATCGATGATCCTATCAGTGAGGATACAAACGGAGGTACAGGACTCTCCTTTGGCCCGCCCCCACAAAGCAGCGATTTTGCGACAAACGGTAGCATCGGAGCATGGTACCCGCTTGCCTATGAAGGTGGCCACAGGAATTACGGTATGATCATGTCCGTGGCAACAACAAGTGTTGCTACTACAAGCGTGCGCATACGCGCCAGCAATGCCCCTTATGATTCCCGCGTACTGGGTGTCATTCCGGCAAGCTCATATGAGCTCATGGGGCTCCAGACAGGAGACGTGATGCTCGCACTCACGGGCCGCACCAATGTCTTGGTGTCGCTTGAAAACGGCCCCATCGTGGTCGGTGATCGCATCGTGACTTCGCACATGGAAGGTGTCGGCATGAAGGCAACACGCGCGGGCTATGTGGTCGGCCGCGCACTTGAAGGATTCGATCCCGTAAATAATGTTGGCGTCTGCACCGATGGCACCACCGCAACAAGCACCGCTTCGGCGACGAGTACCTGTGTCGGCACCATCGCTCTTCAGCTCGGTATCGGTTATGACGGTAGCATTGGCGGCGGATTTGTATCGGATGTGGTGAGTGCAGTCACCGATGTCGCGCAGGCTGTGAGCGATCTTGCAGATATCGCCCTCTCCACAGCAGGACAATACACCAAGCTTGCAGTGGCAAAGATCGTCGCTCAAACCGCAGTCGTCAAAGATTTCTTCGCCCAAGTACTTACCATCCTTCCGGGCGGCACCATCAATATCCCTGCGGGAATTAATCAGATCGCGGGCTCGAACACGCTTCCATCCGGCGAGACAACATTCTTTGTGGCAAACTCCAATGTGTCAGAGGGCGCAAAGATATTCATCACTCCGCGCACCATGCTCGCAACCCCAATCGCGGTGACGGATATTATTCCCGGATCCGGATTTACCGTGAGTGTGACCAACCCGGGACCAGTTGATGTGCCGTTCGACTGGTTTATGGTCGGCACCTACAATGCGGGGGGGGGAGCAAGTGCGCAAAGCACTCCGCCACCACCTCCGGCTAGCCCACCAAGCGGGGGAGGAAGTCTGACTCCACCACCCACTCCGCCCGAGCCGCCTCTAGAGAGTGGTACTTCCACGCCACCTACGGAAACCGGAAGTTCAACACCTCCCGAAGAGGGGAGCGGTACGGGGACAACAACCCCACCGTAATATTCTCAGAGCGACGACAACAGCTTCTCGAGTCACCCCGGTTGATGAAAAACTAAACCCGCGAGTTACCTCGCGGGTTTTTTGTTTACAAGATTGTTGAGCGGGATTATTTAGGGCTATTCCAGATTACTATTTTCCCAAACGATACGTGAGATGTCCGCAATAATGTCTTTGAGCTCATCAAAATTTTGTCCCTCTGTCATAATGCAGAGAATATAAGGATTTTTGGGATGATAAATAATCCCGCAGTCATGGAGCTCTCTCGTTGTCACCTTCATTGTTGCGGGATCCATCTCGACCCCTTCTCCAAATTTGTGTGCAACAACCGTACCTCTTGGAACCCCGGCGACAAGGCCTTCGGTGAAGGTTGATTGGGTAAGCAGAGCAAGTATTTTTTCGGACTGGTCGGGATTTAGATAGGAGGCATTATAGAGGGTACGCAAAATTGCCGCATAGACCTTTACGGAAAGAAAATCAGAATGAATACCCCCATATGCCGCAGGAGGTACATTTACACCAAGATCAACCAACACTTTGTTATAAAAACCTTTGTCGACATATTGGACAAGAGTGGGGACCACATCGTTATCGGAATGTACGAGCATGCGCTCAATCATACTGTCAATGCGATATGGTGTGCCTGCGACAAGGGGAGGAGCAGATTTAAAGTGCTCGTAAACATTCAATGAATCGCCGGTTTTGTAATCAAACTCTAGTGAAAGGATATTCGGATCAATCTCGGCAAGTTTGAAATAGGTGATTGCGAGCGGCAATTTGAGGAGGCTCGATGGAGTGAAGTAATCATTTTCATTTACTCCGTACCACCTCTTCGTCTCTATATCCCGATAATAAACAGAAATGCGAACAGCATGCGTATCTTTTGTGTACTGTGAAATATATTTACGCGCGCCTTCTTCGCTCGTACGAATTTTTGAGTATGCCGCGTCTATATTGATGCAGTCAAGTTCGGGATTAATGTATGTGTGGACACGTTTACATTCTGGTATCCTCTCCCTATTCATTTGGTGCCAAGCCCAAAAAAAAGTTGCAAAAATAAACAGGGCAGCACCAGAAATAAGCAGATTTTTGTATGTAATAGAAAAACGCTCGTTCATGATGTTGATATTCTATCGCGTGGGCACTATATAAGCTAATTATATTTTATAGAATCACGAGAGATTGAGTAGTTGGGGTAATGTTGGGTATAATGTCTCCATGCTGATCTGGGGCAATAAACGACAGAACAACACCGTCGACCTGAGTCCGAAACCTCGTGGTAAAAAGGGTTTTTTCCCATACCTCATCCTCAGAGCAGGAAATATCCTCCTTTTTCTCCTCGTGATCTTGACCCTCATACTGGCAAATCACTACTATAGAGCATACGCTCAATTACAAGAGAGTGTAACACCCGGTGTTCTTAGCCTATCCGAGCAAGCAGCCATTACAGAAGAACTTTCTGAGATCATGGTACTGCCGGCAGGAGAGACACCGCTTATCGCAACCATTAGTAACCCCTTGCTTCTCCTCGGCCAACCCTTCTACAGAAATGCTCAAAAAGGCGATAAGGTCTTCGTGTATTGCGTAGCGCGAAAGTCTATTCTTTATAACCCACTCTCTAAGAAGATTGTAGAGTTTGCGAATGATGTCCCGCCGAAAACATGTCCAGAATAGTGCTGTTTAAGTATGGCTTAGATATTCAGGGTGGCACACAGCTCACGTATCAGGCGGATATGTCAAAGATTCCGGCAGGGGAGGTGCGTCAGACGATGGATGCGCTTCGTGATGTTATTGAACTCCTCTCTACTTAGACGCCGCGCCAACCCCATAATAGTGAGGCACAGACTCAGACAACCAAAGCCCGTTCCAGTATATGGACGGGCTTTCTGCACTACTCGACAGGGTATGACTTGTCCTTGCCCTGGCTACTCTATAATATGGAGTAGCCAGGGTGGGGGGGGTAGTTTAATAACGAAGTGAGGAAAACGCAGTGTCACCACACGCCTCCTCAATTGTATTCCCAAGCACCCCTAAAAGCGTGTTTTCTTTTATATTTTCGTGAAAATTCTCAAGGACATTTATCCCCAGTATTAGCAGTAACCTCTTGCATCCTATGCTTAAATCTCCTGTATAATAAAGGAGTTGAAGGAAAACGTACGCAGGTACCACCTTTTTAATGTCTACAGCGTTAAAGGCCACCCCCCCGTTCTTTATACGTCTCTACTGAAACGAGATACTCGTTTTTTTTATTTCCTCATCTCATCACCCCAGAACATAATGTCGGTTTTTTCTAAGCACACCCCCAAGGTTTCTTCTTCTGTGCGATCGCTGTCCCGATCGGCTTTTGCGCATCTGGGCAAAGTTGCGACATTTTTTATTTTACTAAGTCACCATCTCCGCCGCACGGCGATCTCGAGTGATGCACATGTTTATAACAGACAGCAAGGCCCAAAATTTTCCACCAGTTTTTTTCTCAACACAAAAAAGGTACCTTTGCTTTTCTCATTGCCGCTCTTTTTGGCAATAATGTGGGTGAGCTTTTATTTTGCACTTAATGCTCAGGCTGCGGCAGGGGACGGACGAATGATCGCATTTTGGGATGATAGCAGTAGCTATATCCCTACTGGCTGGACATGCGTTTCATGCAATCCAGGCGATCCATTTTATGAAAAATTTATTATGGGTGGAGCTACCTACGGCACAGTGGGAGGAGGCACGACAACTGCACATACTGCAGCATGGGTATCCTCCACCAACTCTTCGGGAGCCGTTGCTGTGAGAACCCGCGCCGACAGTACGTACGGACTTGATGTGCATGCACACAACAGCTTGGGCAGTCAGACCGTTACTGCGTCGGACACTCGCCCGCCTCATCGCGGATTGAAGGTGATCCGCTACAACACCGCAGGGGACCCCGCACAACTGCCTACAGGTATCATTCTGCTTTTCGATGCGACAGTACCAACTGGGTGGACTGCATACAGTGCACAAAATACTTATTTTGTTCAGGCCTCTTCCACCGTGGGTGTCGCAGGAGGGGCGGAGACCCACACACATCCTGTGAGCATGACCACAGGCTCTCCGAGTGTGACAAACACCTCTAGAGACAGTGGTGCCACTGCTGCGGGTACAGGTGTACATACTCATACAGGGAATGGCACAAGTGCTGCTGGCTCAAATCTTCCGCCGTATATTGACATGATTATGGGAAAGCTCAACGCGACATCGACACTTTCAGGTGAGCCTATTGCTCTTTGGGATGATACCCCGACTAATTCTTGGAGTATCATTTCGAATACGGGAGGTGTACTTAATAATAGTTTTTTTAGAGCTTCGACGACATATTCAACAACGGCCTACGGTGCATCAACTCATACCCATTCCAACCTTGCTATCGTGTCGGGGGCACCCAGCGCAACACTTGCTACTGAGGCTGGTACAGATTATAGCCTTTCTACGGCTGCTCACACGCACTCAATCACCGTATCTCTTTCGAGCACAAATCATACTCCGCCATATGTCACAGTGATTATGGCAAAAAGATTTCCACAATTTGTCGCCCAAACCGCATACATCTTTCTTAACGACAACGGCACCACGACAGATACATACACACGATCGCATTCCGCCGCTACGTCAACTGCAATCTCCAGTGTGAAGAAAGGGGAGAAGCTCATCGCGCGTATCCAGATAGACAATACTGGAGAGGCATCTTCGACCGCACAGTACAGACTCCAATGGGAGAACAATACTGATGCAGCAAACACGTGGACGGACATTGGTACCACCACACAGATTAGATGGGCGCTCTCAGACAAAGCAGCGATGCCAGGACGCTCGGGTGGTGTACCGCTCACCTCCCGCCAAGTGGGGAC
>JAYTCK010000063.1:0-17943 GCA_043736515.1 bacterium | reverse complement strand
AAGGCGGCGGCGACTTGGCCTGCGACAGAGAGTTTTGCGTATGGGGATGAGGTACCGATACCGACGTTGCCGTCAGCGTTGATGCGGAATAGAGAGGAAGTGGCAAAGGTGGAGGCGGTGGTAGTGGCAACATCAAAGAGTGGGGTTTGGGAGCCGTTTGAACTCTGGATCGAGAGTCGTGCAAATGCCGTGGTAGTACCAAGCGCAAGCGACTTCGCAGTGTTGTCCCAGAAGAACTTTGTGTTGTCGCCATCAAACGATGCTCCGCTTGCGAACTGAATAGCCCCAGTTCCACCGACAGCGGAAGTTGATCCTCCTCCCACGCAAGCACCATTCACCACAAGACAACCATTTGTAAGGGTGATGCCGTTTGCGAACGTCGAGGTTGCATTCCCGAGAACAGAAAGGATTCCCGGCTGACCTGTCGTGCCGATGGAGAGTCCTCCTCCGAATGTAGAAGTTGCGGTTGTTGTTGCAGTGAAGAACGCCGCAACAACTTCTCCAACCACGGAAAGTTTTGCATACGGGGAAGATGTGCCGATACCCACAAGCCCGCTCGAAAGAAATGTCGCAAGCGATACCCCGCTGCTTTGTATATCAAGTACCTTCCCTGCTCCGCTTTGGTTGAGTGTGAGTAAAGTCACCGGAGAAGAACTTGCAATCGAGCTCGTTGCATCGGTGCGCACAAATTGCGTGGAGTTTAAATTATCCAACGTATCTGCAACAAAGGCAGTGGGAACCGCACCGAGTTGTTTGCGTGGTGTCATCTCACCGTCCCACACAGGAGTACCCGTAGTACTTCCCACTTCAAGTGCGAGGTAGAGAGTTTGATTGAAATTAACCGAAGCAAGTGAGGAGCTTGCACCAAGCATCACGGAAAAAAGACCATTTGTAACTTGGATTTTCCCGCCACCGATGTACTGATCCTCCCAAATGTTTGATGTGGTAGCGCCTGTCGGAGTGGTGTATAGGCGGAACCAAATGTTGTATATTCCGTCAGTGACGGCGACATTGCTCGCATTGGTTAATTTTGCTTGATAGTTTATCTGTCGTGGAGCGCTAAACGTTTGGGCGAAAACTGTTTGTGCTGGTATCAAAAAGAAACTCAGGAGCAAAATTCCTGAAAGTGTTTTCCTCAATGTAGAACCAAAAAAATGATACAAGCTCACAAGCAAATACTGGACTTTTTTCGCTCCAACGTGCACATACTATAGCGGTCTCAGTAACTGTTATTTTATCATTTAAACACAATGTTTTTATTGTTTTTGAGGAGAAATAAGGGGATAACTCGGGGAGTATTTTTATTACAGCGCTTGCATTTATTTCAATATGTGCAGATTGGATATTTTATTCCCGTTATCCACAGTTTTGAGACAAAAAAATCAATTTTTTATCATCATGAACGCAAAATATAAAAGAACACATAACTTATTTTTAGTACATAAAATAAGGGACACATAAAAGTGTTTGTAATATATTATTTCCGCTATGTTTTAAAAAATATTAATTACAATCCACCACACTTGATTGTATATCTGAAATAAAAAAAATTTATTTTTGCTTGAGGAAAAAAATTCCCGAGAGAACACCGATGCTGAATCCGAGACATATTCCCATTACAACATCAATCGGAAAATGTACCCCGACGGCGATGCGAGAAATTCCAATAATTAATGCCGCAGCAACATACCATTTCCAGACAGTGCTTCTTTGCGCGACCATGGTTCCCGCCAATGCACTAAAAACCGCAGCGTGTGCCGAAGGAAAAGAGCCGAATGAATTACTTACCGCAACAAATGGAGTGATGTCGAGATTCGTGACATAGGGTCGTGGAGAAGGAAGGGAGGTTTTCATTAAAGCAACAACGACTCCTGTCAGCATTGGTGCAAACATTGTAATAAACAGTGCACTGAGCGTTTTTCGTATTCCATCCTGAATGTAGAATTCATACACAATGACCGATGCAATCACTAAATACGGTAACCATTCTGCAAAAAAAATAAATGTTGCTGAAAAAATCGATGCACTTGCGGCAGCATTATAAATCATTAGTAATATCCATTGATCAAGAGAGGCGAGCATGGCAAGCATCTCTTGAGTATACCAAATTTACTTATCCCGGGTTAAACCGCATTTATATATTTGGGCGTCCCAATATACACAAATTCTTAAATATCATCGCAACGGCAATGGGTCCGACTCCTCCGGGAACGGGAGTAAAAATACTCGCAATTTCGGCGCACGAAGGATCAACATCACCAACAATCTTCCCTCCCGTTTCGCTTGTTCCTGCATCAATGAGCACTACGCCGGGAGTGAGCATCTCCGGAAGGATGAATCGCGCCTTCCCTACTCCAGAAATTATAATCTCGGATTCGCGTGTATGTTGCGCAAGATTGGCAACATCGCGGTCAATCACCGTTACGTGTGCATGATTGTGCCGTAAAAGAATAGACGCCGGGGCTCCGACAAGACGTCCGTAACCTAAAATGAGCACATCTTTTCCACCGACATCGATTTTTCCCCGTTCTAAAATTTCTTGAATTGCTCCTGCAACAGGTGGAAGGATGCGTGCATCACCACGCGCAAACCCTGCAACTGCCTCACGAGAAAGCATATCAACATCTTTCTCGAGTGGTATCGCATCGAGCATCGCTTGCACATCAATATGCTGCGGGAGCGGAAGTTGAACGATAATACCGGACATTTTGGAATCTGCTGCAATTTTCAGGATCTGCGACTTTAATTCCTCGCCGGTGATCGACTCGGGAAAAACATGCTCTATGACCGCAATACCGAGGCGTTCCCCTACTCTCTTTTTTATACGCACGAAACTTTCAATAACGGGATTCTTCCCCACAACAATGATTGCCAATTGGGGGAGATGGGAAAACTGGGGGAGTGTGACCCTCACTTTTTCTTCAATTTCGAAGGCGATCGCCCTTCCATCTATTATCATGAAGGCATTATAACGCACGACTTCATCTGCACAAGGATAGTCAAAATTGTATTATTTCTTTCGTAATACCGTGTCAATACGACGCGCCAGTGCAACCATGTTTTTTTCTTTCGCCCCCCTGGTTGTTTCTGCTCCTGTGCCGAGCCTAATGCCTGAAGGGTCCATTGGTTTCCGCGTATCAAACGGGATCGTATTCATATTTACAATAATCCCCGCGCACTCGAGCTTTAACGATGCCTCTTTTCCTGAAACGCCATTCCCCCATGTATCAACCAAAAGTAGATGATTATCTGTCCCGCCTGAAACAATACGCCATCCAAGTCTTTTTAGTTCATCGGAAAGTGCAGCGGCATTCTTCACTACTTGCGCGGCATAGGTTTTGAATTTCGGTCGAAGAGCTTCACCGAGTGCGACTGCAACTCCCGCTATGGCATTTTCATGAGGACCACCTTGCAATCCAGGGAATACCGCTTTGTCGATTTTTTCATCAAGCTTCCGCTCATCTCTGCGCACAAAGATCATAGCGCCGCGCGGACCCCGAAGGGTCTTATGTGTGGTAGTCGTTACAATATCTGCAAATGGAAACGGCGACGCATGCGCACCTCCCGCAACAAGTCCGGCGATATGAGACATATCAACCATGAGATACGCGCCCACCTCGTCCGCAATGTAACGAAATTTTTTCCAGTTTATCCGTCGCGGATATGCAGTGAACCCAGCAACAATGATGTGCGGCTTCTCGCGCCTTGCGATCCGCGCAAGATCATCATAATCGAGCAATTCACTCTTTGCAGAAACTCCATAAGGAATTTGTTTCCAAAACTTACCTGATGCGGAAACGCCATGTCCATGAGTGAGATGCCCCCCATGGGCAAGTTGCATTCCCATAATTTTTCCGGTGCCACCATGAGGCAGCAGCGCAAGATACACAGCCATATTTGCAGGCGAGCCGGAGAGTGGCTGTACATTCACGTGCCATTTTTTAGCTTCAAGTTTAAATAACTTGAGTGCGCGCTCTATTGCAAGTAGTTCTACTTCATCTACAACGCTGTTGCCGCCATAGTAGCGACGACCAGGATATCCTTCCGCATATTTGTTGGTAAGGACAGAGCCGAGCGCTTCGAGTACATCCTTTGACACATAATTCTCCGAGGCGATGAGATTCACGACTGATTTTTCTCTTTTTTCTTCTTTGGTAATGAGTTTTTTTATTTTTGTGTCTTTCATACTCAAGCTATTATACACGATTGTTTTGACGTACAAATAACCAAGCAGAGTATGGCTAAAAAGAAAAACATCTCGTGTGGGAGATGTTTATTACAGGGGCATGTCGGGTGAGAATTTAGAAAAAAATATGTTCGACAACTCTTTCTTGTCATTAGTTTTTGGATGATAGAGAACAATTTTCCAACCGTAATGGTAGACTTGCACAAAAAGATAGAGCCAGAGTGCGAGCCTGTTTAAGAGAGCAGAAAGTGAAGCGTCGCGAGTCAAACTCTTTAGCTTAAGCAGTCGCGCATATTCAGGAATATCACTGACTTCAACACTATGTTTATGTGGAGTTATAGATAATGTATGTCGCTCACCAAGCTGGATTGTACTCGTTACAAAAGTAGCAAGCGAGCATTCTGCATAATGCACAAATGCTCCGGAGCCTCCCATGTGTCCGACTTGATACCCTTGCCTCATGTACTCCGCGACAAGAATGGCAAAAAGAAGAAATTGGGGGTCAATAATCGGAGAGATGCTGCGAGGTGTTTTGGTGGGAATTACTTTTTGAGGCAACTTTCGCTCTCGACAAAGACTTTTGACACACGTGAACAAAAATGCGGCGCGCAATCGGATACTACTCTTTTTTTCATCAACTTGTTTGTGGTAGCCCGCAGTAACGGTATCGAAGGTCGGTAGAGAAATACTAGAAATGGTAAAGTACACACGGGGCATTTGTTTCCCCTTACAACAAACTACTCTTCTTATGTTACGCGATGTACACCTTGTGGTAAAGACCGAGGTTACAGCTTTTTGTTTTCTAGTTTCTTCCAAGTTCCGCTTGTAAGGGTTCCCAGTTTTATTTCTCCCACGCGGGTCCGGGTGAGCGAGATCACTTTATTACCCGTCTTTCCGGCCATACGGCGTATCTGACGGTTTTTGCCCTGATGAAGGACGATGATAAATTTTTTATCGGTCGTCCGCGCAACGTGATCTGCCTTGGCAATTCCATCAGGAAGCTTCATGCCTCGCGTCCACATTGCAATTTCGGCATTAGAAAGCGGCGTTTCAAATGCTACAAGATATTCCTTTTCAGATTTAAACTTCGGGTGCGTGCTTTTATAGAGGAGATCTCCATCGTCCGTGAGGAGAAGTAGTCCGTTACTCTCTTTGTCGAGGCGGCCAATTGGCTTTAGGTGCTGGAGCTCCTTGGGCAAGAGTTCCATCACCGTAGGCGCCCCCGTATCATCGCGTTTTCGGGAAGTGATGTATCCGACGGGCTTGTTGAGCATGATCGTTGTGGCGCTTGTTCGGGTCACTATCACCGGCTTTCCTTTGTGAGTCACGGTATCCCCTTCTTTTACCTGATCGCCAAGAACAGCCTTCTTTGTGTTGAGTCGGACGGTTCCGAGCTCAATTTCCTTATCCGCAGCACGGCGGGAAATACCGAGCACATTTGCCAAATAGAGATTAATACGCATTTCACAACTTTACCCGAAAAATGAAAAAAAGCGAGGAGTGATGGGGATTTGAGGAAATTTTACTCTACTCTTTGAGAAATCCCATGATTGAAATTTGGGTCTCTCCAAAAGCGGGGACATCGTTGTGCTCACCGTTTATTGCGAGCAATTGTTTGTTTCCTTGAGACAACGCGGCAAAAAGCTCCATTGCGTGCGCGGGAGGAATGAGGGTGTCTTGCGTTCCATAAATAACGAGCACATTCTTTGCAGAGCTTGCCCATTCACTATTGCTTTTATTGTGACGGATCATGAATGATGTTGGATAGACGGGATAGTAGTCCTCTGCAACACTGCCCAAACTCTCAAAAGGCGTAATGAGAACAAGCTTGTCTACTTTGCCGAGATGAGCGTGATATGAGGACGGAATCACTCCGATACTTTCGCCAATCACCGCGACAGAAAGAAAATTTTGTTTGTCTATCCACGCGCTGACACGCGTCACATCATCGAGCACCGTGCTCGTCGTAGGCTTTGCCCCATCTCCCGCATAACCGGTATATTCAACAATGAGCCACGAATATCCTGCGTGAGTAAGTGCGGCTTGATAATATGCACGATCGCATGCACGTCCCGCATTGCCATGGTAAATAACTGCAAGTTTTGTTGACGTGCCGTTTTGGAAAAAGTATCCGCGCGTACCTCCCATATCTATTCTCTCTGCCCTTGATAAATCATCACAATCAGCAAATGGTGTCTGGTCAGGAAAATAAATCATCCCGTCCTGTCGTACATAGAGAAGTGCGCCGAGCAACACATAGGTGAGCAGGGTGACTCGTAGCACAGCAAGGCTTACGCTTCGCAGGTTAAGTTCAGGATAAAGCTTCATAATATATTTGCCCCACAGGAAACGTGCTTGTCGCTTAAAGACCGGTGCGCGAGAGAAGTGTCTTGATTGTTTTAAGTGCGATCTTGATATCAAGTACAAAGGAACGATTCTTTAAATAGTAGAGGTCATACGCGAGTTTCTCTTTTGTCTCGTCGATCGTCTGTGGGGGTTTGTCGTGGTGGACTTGCGCCCAGCCGGAAAGACCGGGCGTGATGAGGTGGCGCATGTTGTAGTAAGGGATTTGCTCGTGGTAGAGAGTGACCAATTTGGGGAATTCGGGACGAGGTCCGATGAGCGAAAGGTCTCCGCGAAGCACATTCCATAATTGTGGCAATTCATCAATACGTGACTTTCTCAAAAATCCTCCCACGCGTGTGATCTGGCTTTGATTGTCTCCGAGTTGTTTGCCGTCATCCATCACATTCATCGTACGGAATTTATAAATACGAATTGGTCTATTGCCCTTACCCACCCGCTCGGGAACATAAAAGAGAGGACCTCCATCATCGAGTTTGATCGCAAGTACGACAAACGGATAAATGAGTAGCGATGGAATAAAAAGAAGAAGTGCCAGCACGGTGTCCATTATGCGTTTCAGCAAATCGTAACCAAAATGCGCGCGCGAAGAGACATTTTCAAGGAACCAACTATAACCCACGAGAGAGAGCGGTATCTTATCAAAGATATCCTCATAAATGCGATATTGATCCACGAAACGCACATGCGAAAAAATAAGGTTATAGAGCTTCGGCAAGATGGGTGTGACCTTCGGATTTTCGATATCAATAACAACGAGACTAACTTCTTCGCTGTAAATTCGACTCAGTACTTCTTCCTCAAAATCGATTCCATCCGCCTTGTCGAGGTCTACCCACGTAATAAAATGCATAGGGTACAGCAAATTATCGTTTACCACCTGATAAAGATGCCGTGTCTCTCGCCCTGATCCTATGAGTACTGCGTGCTCTTTTTTGCGTAATCCCAAAAATTGAATACCGAAAATCCTCCACAAACTGATAAACAGGAACGACACGAAGAGGTAAAGAAAGAGCGTCGTTTTGGGAGTAATACCGAATGCCGGGATAAAGTAAAAGAAGAGTACTGCGATTGCACTATTAATCGCCTGTACATTCAAAATGATCGACGGGATCTTTGACTTGAACACTACCGTATGGGGTTCATACAGGCTCGCAATATAGAAGACAAGCACCCATACGATAAATAAGAATGAAAACGGTACGGCGTGCTGCACAAGAAGTGCTTCATCGGGAACTTCAAGGTATCTGATAAGAAGGGTCAGCCAGAGCGAAAAGTAGAGGAAAGCGATATCCCCAAGAAATATTAGGAGTATCTGGGGGGACGGCATTCGTTTCATATATATAGGAACGATAACAAAAAGCTTTCATGAAAGGAAGTAGCCGCTCGGGATGCTCTTTTTCAAAAACACGCCTTCAATTTGCCCCAGCCGGCAAATTGTTGCTCCTCCTTACAGGAGCTGTACACCTTTTAGATTTTTGTGAAAAAATCTCAAAAGGTCTTGCGGGCATGGGGCCCATACCCATGCCCTCACTCGAAAGGGCGACTTTTTCCAAAGCGAAAAAGACCATGCTCGCCCTTTCTGTGAGAGGTTTTTGAAAAAACATCCTTCGCTCTCAAGAGCTGCGTTCGGGGTAGTGAGCAGAAGACACTAGTTATTGTTATCCGTCAAGACAACCCTGCCCATACCAAATTGTTATAGTAAAGAACACATGGATCCTTATAAAAAGCTAAAAATTCTCTATCTTATTACCAAGTCCAACTTCGGAGGTGCGCAGCGTTATGTGTTCGACCTTGCGACATCGGCCCAAAAATTGGGTCATGATGTTGTCGTTGGGTTCGGGGGAAACGGTGAGTTAGCGCATCGGCTTATTGAAGCCGGCATTCCCACCATCTCTATTCCCTCTCTGGAGCGTGACGTGCGCATGAGTGGTGATGTAAAAACTTTTTTTCATTTATTTGATATATTTTCTGATGAATCGCCCGATGTAGTGCACCTTAACAGCTCAAAAATGGGGGGCCTGGGTGCGCTCGCGGCTCGTATTTGGAACGGGTGGGAGTGGGGGAGAAAATTTATCGGGAAGAACGGAAAGCCTGCTCGCATTATTTTTACCGGACACGGTTGGGCTTTCAATGAAGAGCGAACAGACGCCGAGCGATTTGTTATCGGATTTCTCCACTGGTTTACTATACAATTAGCGCACAAAACAATTTGTGTTTCGCGCACGACACGCGAACAAGTGAACACGCTTCCCTTGGTCGGGCACAAACTCGCAGTGATTTACAATGGAGTCAGCGCAATTAAAACTCTTTCCAAAAAGGCTGCGATTGATGACATCCTTGGAGACAAAAAAACAGGGTGGCTCAAGGATAACCCCATCATCGTAGGAACACTCGCGGAGCTCCACAAAAACAAGGGGCTTGCATTCGCCATCGAAGGAATGGCTCAATTGAAAAAACAGACAAACACTCCGTGTATTTTTATTATTTTAGGCGAAGGCGAGGAGCACACCCACCTTGATGCACTTATTGTGAAGCTTGGGCTTGATGAAACAGTCTTTCTTGCTGGACACAAAGAAGGCGGCGTAAGGCTTCTTGAGGCCTTCGATATATTTCTTCTTCCCTCTATCACGGAAGCGTTCCCCTATGCAATACTCGAGGCCGGCAATGTAGGGCTTCCTGTTGTCGCCACAGCTGTTGGTGGCATTCCTGAAGTCATTGATGATATGCAGTCGGGAATCCTTATTCAAACAAAAAACGGAGCAGAGGTTGCTCGTGCACTTTCCTTTTTGATTGAAAACCCGGAACGACGTGCAGAACTCGGCACTGCAATTGCCGAGCGCATTCGTGGCAGATTCAATCTTGAGAGTATGGTTAAAGAGACGCTTGCCCTCTATCAGTAGGCGTAGCATTAGTACAAATGTCAGCAACGAGAATCTCCTCCCCTTTATTTTCTTTTACTACATGGCCGGATGGATCAATAATGCTCGAAATCCCACCCTTGGTAGCTCGGAGGAGAAAGGCTCCCGTCTCAAGTGCGCGCATGCGAGCCATCCGCTCATGCACGAGCTGGATTGCCTCTCCTTCAAACACACTGTCGTTGGAGGGCGAAATAATGAGCTGCGCCCCATTGAGGGAGATACTCGCATCACTTACTTCTGAGCACATAAGCGCAGTGGATTTCATTCCCTGAATCAAAAAATGTTGATTCTTTTCCCCTTGTACAAAACCCATGATGATGGACATGTTGAGTCCGAGCGGGGCATACTCGGAAAAGGGCACTAATTTCTGCTTGTGGTAATACGCTGTGGGAATTCCATTTTCAAATATGACAAGGGAATTATAACGGGCACCGTCCTTCTTTGTATGGAGTCCTAAGGCGATCGATACGTCGGGGTGTGCGCGAGACAGCGATACAAAATCGGCATAGAGTTGTCCCTGCTCCGGAAGCGGGACAGCATTATTGTTGTTCAGAGTTGCATCAGATTCATTGATCTCAAAAAACGGAAACACATTTTCAGGCAAAACGACAATCTTTGCGCCACGCGCAAACGCTTCCTCCATTTTTTTTCGATAGTGTTGGTACGCCAGAGCATTTACACTTTCATCAGTCGGAATATGTGAACCGATCACGGCAACCCGGAGCGTTGAAGAGCAGCGCTCACTTGTAAGAGTTGCTTGTGCTTCACGAAAAATCCCAAAACCAAGCATGCTCGTGAAAATAAATACCCCAAACCAAACGCACATATATTTTTTGGGCTGATCAATAAGCACCCCCAATTTTTGTTTTTCAGTGACCAGCAAATGATAGAGTCCCATCAAACTCACATTGACCGCAACGACAAGAAAAGAGACGGTGTAGACTCCGAAAAATGTAGCGGCATGTTTAAGATATTGTGTATCCAAGAGCGTATACCCCAGCACTCCCCAGCTGTATCCGAATAATGCGAAGGATGTGCGTAGCCACTCAACTGCTATCCACGTGAGTATAAGAACTATTCCTCCATATGCTTTCTCTGCGCTATGTCGAGCTATAAATGTTATTGGTAGTAAAAGAAGTGCGCCCCACACACCCACAAGGAAAATTATAAATGCGAATTGAAATTCAAGTAGCAAAGAACCGAACGCATCGCTTCCCGAAACCCACCACCAGTTCGAAACACGCATGATGGGGTACCCCACAGCTACTGCATAGGGTATGCCGAAGAAGAGGGTGCCCACGCACAATTTTCTGTGCGAAAGTGATTTCTGAGAAATAAAAACAAAAAAAGGCACAAGCGCCACCCATACCAAAGGCCACAAACCGAAGGTGGGCAGTGTCAGTGAGAGCAGTATTCCTGAAATAAAAGGAAGCCACAGCGATGTTTTGTTGATTCGCATCATGAATACATTATACCGCACACGAAAAAGTGGTGAAGATTATGTTAAAATAAAACCATGAAAAATGACTTTGAACACAACTTAATTAAGGGTCGCATTGCAGAAATGGTGTTTGATTTGATGATGAGAGAATCAGATGCTTTTACTATTATTCCATTTGGATATGAAAATACGATTCACGAGCTCTTGCATTACCAAGGAATAAGTGAGCAAAGAGAAGCTGTGAGGCGGATTAGAAAAACGCCCGATTTTGTTGTTATTAGTAAGGACACAAAAACAATTCATCTTGTGGAGGTTAAATATCGCCGCAACCCAAATCCAGAAGATCTCAAAAAAATTGCACTAGAAATGATCGAATTGTGGGATCCTTCATGGTTATTTATTGCATCACCGATGGGATTTTTCTTTGATACTGCCGCTTATATAGTAAAAAATAATGGGTCAATGAAACCGCTTGATTTACCAAAAGTTACTCCTCAATTAACTGCAAAGTATCTGCAACTTCTCAATGACTTTGAAAGAGACGGAATCAAGGAATAAGTTCCACTAGATGCACAAATAAGACCATAGCTCCAACGTCAGTCCTGAAAGCGAGGGGTGGCTTTTTCAAAAACCTCTCGCAGGAAGGGCGAGCATGGTCTTTTCTGCTTTGAGAAAAGTCGCCCTTTCGAGGGGAGCAACAATTTGCCGGCTGGGGCAAATTGAAGGCGTGTTTTTGAAAAAGAGCATCCCGAGCGGCTGCTATATCCCCAGGAATTCGTTCTTCATGCGCTCGCGGTGGGATACCCGAGCATAGCGGCGCATGCCCATCAAAATGCCTATTCCTGCGAACTCAGTTACCAAATGTGAGCCTCCGTAGCTCATAAACGGAAGAGTTTGACCGGTAACCGGAAGTACGCCCATATTCATTCCCACATGGATGACAAGTTGCGTCATCAAAAAAATCGCGAGGCCCATTGCAAAGAGTGTTTCAAAATTTGTCGCCCCAACCATGGCATTCGCCAATATCCGCCATGTCACAATACCGAAACACAGGAGAAGGAGAAGCACTCCACCAAATCCCCACTCCTCTGCAAATGAGGCGAAAATAAAGTCTGTCTGATATTCAGGCAAAAACTTAAGGCGTGATTGTGTGCCATAGCCAATCCCCTTCCCTAACAGTTCGCCCGAGCCTACGGCAATGGTTGATTGGTGTGCATTGTACCCTGCTCCGCGAATATCGGTCAGCGGATTGAGAAATGTTTTAATACGTCGTTGCTGATACGGCTCAAGTACAAAGGACCATAAAAGAATGAGCGCCAGTATTCCTGCACCAAATACAATAAGGAGGTGCTTCTTTGAGATCCCTGAAACAATCGTCATGCCGAACCAGATAGCAAAGAGAATAATTCCCGATCCAAAGTCCGGCTGAACCAGCACAAGAAGAAACGGGATAAGCGCATATGCACCAGAAATAAGAATATGCTTATAGTGGGCGATCTCAACATGCCGGCGCGAGAAGTACTTCGCAAGCACGAGAATTAAAACCAACTTCATAACATCAGCGGGTTGAAATGCGAGTAGCCCCAAATCAAACCAGCCCCTTGCCCCCTTAAAAACACTGCCAACTAAAAAAAGCAGGGCGAGGAGCGCAATAAAAAAAGCGTACAGTGCAAGAATCGTATTCGTCTTGCGTAGTGTGCGCAAATCTATAACGCTCAAAAAGAACATCACCGAAAGTGCGATTGGTATCCATAAAAGCTGTTTGGCAAAAAAGCTGTTTTCCCCGACAAAGGCGTACATGGAAATAAGACCTGCGCCCAATATGGGAAGTGTGGCGCAAATGAGTATCCAATCAACATGTTTGAAGTAGGCAAACATATGGCGAAGTATAAAGGATTACAACGATAGAGACCACACCCCAATAACGGCTCTCTATAAAGCTTTTATTGGTGCGAACCGGTTTTTAGAGCGCATTTGTGCGCGGGATAATTTCGATAACTGAGGGGCCTTTTTGACAGAGCGAGGTGGCAATTTGCTGATACACCCCTTTCAAATCAGCAACCGAAGGTGACGGGTAATAGTGTCCGGGCGTAGTTGAGATTGACTTTAAAAACTCATCATTTGCATTAACCCCAAGGCCGATCGTATACATCAAAATTCCCTGCGTTTTTGCGTCAGTCGCCTGAGTGGCGGCATATTGTTTCGCATAATTTTTATCATTCGGATCTTTTGGATTCAGTGGTCGGTTTGGTTCAAGCGACTCCCCGTCAGTAAGAAGCACAATAACTTTGCGGGCGTCCTCCCGTGCGCGTTGTGTGGCAAATTCTCCGGTCGCCCGAGAGATTGCTTCTCCGGTATTTGTATACTGAATTCCGTCTATCCCCATCGCTGTTGTTTCAATACGTGTTTTTGCTTTTGTAAAATTATCAGTGAGCGGCACGTCAACAGGGTTCGACGCGGTAGTTGAAAAGGAAACCATGCCGACATGATCATTGCGTGAAAGAAAATCTACAAAGGCAGATGTTGCATCGCGCACGAGCGTAAACGGCATTGGTGGATTCTTTCCCTCGGACGCCATAGAGCCCGACCGATCAAGGAGAAGGACCACGTCGACAGGAACATCGCACTGCTCCGTGCCACCTGTGAAACTGAACGGATTTGGCCAGGTGAATGAAAGATTTTCTTGTCCGCCCGCCTCGATCTTGTCTACCTTTGTGGAAGATACCCCTACTACCTCACCCTGGCTATCGTAGATTACCGTTGCCACCGTAATATCCCGATACAGATCAACACTATCATTGTGGAGAGTCGCACTTAACTTTGGTTTACTTTGAAAATTTATCAACACCTTATTTGTCACCAAAAAAGGATTTTGTTTTTCTTGTCTCGTAAACCATTGAAAATCATTCGTGATTTCAACACTACCGCGTACTGCTTTTTTTTCTCCCGTCTGCATGCCTCCTGCAAAAACAGCAAAACGCTCACTCGGGAGTGCGTAGTCTTGTCCTGTTTTCGTCGCAATTACTTCCCCGCTTGCATCATAAAGTCGTGCGGTATAGGTAAATCTGGGTGCCGCAATATTAAAGTTTGGATTTTCTACATATGCCACGACATCATACACCCCAGTACGAATCCCGAATACTTTTGTCCAAAGTACGTGAAGATCCTGCGCTTGGCCTTTACACAAGAGTGAGCAAGGTCCGCCACAGTCCACCCCCACTTCTTCCTGATTGAGTTTGCCATCAGTGCATGACGGTACAGCACGGTGCGTGAGCCAATATGGGATTGCCACGAGTAGAATCGCCCCAACGATGAGTCCAATAATCTCCACCCTTCTTCGTAGTGCCCACATAATGCTTGTAGTATAGCAAAAATGGAGGACTGTTACATCCTCCATCTTGTACCCACAATAAATAAGTTATTCAGTTACCCGAAGCGTCCCCAATTGACCTTTTATGCGGTGACCAGGTTTTGAACAGTAATACACAAAATCC
The DNA here is from genome assembly GCA_043736515.1 of bacterium. GTDB lineage: Bacteria > Patescibacteriota > Minisyncoccia > Phycocordibacterales > UBA6899 > MHLP01. The sequence continues at coordinate 3,537 of JAYTCK010000063.1, read as the reverse complement.
CCGACCTTATCCGCAACAAACTCAACGACAACCTCTTGGTTAAGTGGGAGTTCTTTCTTTATGCCCAATTCGTCGATAACAAAGTCATGCATCCCAGCGGTATTTGTGATTTTCACCCGGACTTTATCCCCTTTCTTAACGGCCATCTCTTTGAGAGAAAACCATACTCCTTTCTGGTCATAGTAGGCAGTCATCGTAAACTCCTTTGTGCCATTAATTTCGATAGCCACAGGTGCAACGGGAGTAACGACAGAGACTGTCGAATCAGCAGCTACTGTTTCTTTAGTCTCAGTTGCCTGTGCAGGTGCTTCTTTATTTTCCGGCACTGCGCTTGGTTGTATCCACGGCCTTGTCCATCATGGCGAACGCACCAACGCCAATAACAACGAGAACCCCCAATCCAATCAGTAAATTTTTTGTTTCCATAATATATATAGAGTGATCATTAATTGTGCCAATAATAACAATTTTTGAGATAATCCGTAAGCCCACACCTTATCGAAGCTACCAAAATGAAGTGAGCCTAAGGTGAGATTAACTCTCGCACACACTTTGACTTCCCTGCATGCATACCGTAGAGTCACTTGAGGTTTCGCACTTTTCAAAGGATTGATATGTCTCGGATGTCCATCGACATGCATTGTCACCATTTCACGTTTAAAAATGGTGGTTACATCCACCCCAAATTTATCAATAGCTGGCGGATACGGATGTATCTCGCTGGGATTGGCCTCATCAGTTGGCGTGACGCCATGCAAGGAAAGCTCCCGAGTCTCGATCAGGTTGATGAAATGTACCGAGCCCGGCTTGTTGCCCAAACATCGGAGTCACCACTTAATCATGTCGTTGCGCTGGCATTCGACGGAATTTACGACGAAAAAGGATTACTGGATAAGCATAAGACGATCAAGTATGTGTCGAACGATGCGGTAATAGATCTCATGCGCGATTCACCGAAATTTCTTCTTGGAGCCTCGGTAAATCCCCTTCGACGCGACTGGCAAGACGAGCTCGACAAGTGTCTTGGACAAGGAGCCGCCCTCATGAAGTGGCTGCCGAGCGTCATGAATTTCGATCCGGCTGACAAACGTATCGATCCCTTCTACCAGCGCTTGTATGACACAGGTACGCCCATCCTTATGCATGTAGGGTTCGAGCTTGCGCTTCCGACCGCCAATAAACAGTTTGCGCACTTGAACCGTCTTGAGCGAGTGCTCAAAACTGGGGTTAGGGTAATTGCCGCACACTGCTGTGGCGGATGGCCAATGCCGTTTTTTGATATTGCTAGCCTCTGGGAATTTCCTCTCATGAGACGCCTGGTAGAAAAATATCCAAATCTCTACTTCGACATAGCAGGAATGATGGCTCCGCACAGGAAGCCGCGACTCATGAGCGCGCTTGCCGATCCAATCATCAGCCAGCGGATCGTCTACGGCACAGACTACCCGATCACGCTTCATGGATATGCGTTCAGAAAACAAACGCGCGGCCTCATTCTTCCGACAAATTTTTACGAGAAAGACATGGTCGTGAAAGAGCGCTGTGGTCTGACGCCAGCAATGCTCGAACGAGGATACCAAGTGATCGGCCGCCGCATTTCTGCCGCAAAAATCCGTCCACTCTGCGGATGTCGTTGATTTTCAACCCGCAAACCATGCGGGTTTTTTGTGCAAAAAAAATCTGCTTATGAAAGCAGTTATTCGGGATTATAGATTCGTTGTTGAGGGATTTTTGCGATCACCGTGTCGCCTTGGTGAATGTTTCCAGAGGAATAGATACTCCCGACAATTCCGCGTTTGCCGATGGCGGCCTTGGGAAAAAGTCGTGTCAATTCAACAATATGCCGAAATTGTTCTTGAATTGCTTCGCCCGGACCCTGGCACGGCATGTTTTCCGCCCACACTACGAGCACCACACTTCTTAGTTGCTTCTCATCTTTGCGGAAGAACAGCATTGTTCCGGTGGGGAGCTCAGTAAGTCGAGGAATGCCGCTGAGGACGAGATTCTCTCCCAGACATCCATACGCAATGGGTTGAGGAAGGATCATCGTTCGCGCTACTTCTGCAAGTTCCTCCACAGAAACTGCAGAAAACTCACGATGATTGGCGATCTCGATGCCTTTGGAAAACCCAAAAGAGAGAAACTCTTTCTCGCGGACGTCCGCAAGTCGTGTGCCGGCATGTCTATCACCACGTATGCCATACCCACGAACCAGCTGAATTTTGGGTACCGATCGTGTAACAAGTGATCCCATACCATAAGTGTCGGATACAACTCCTCCGTTGCTTGCTGTCACAAGGACAGCTTCGACTTTACCAGTCAATTCAAAAGCAGGCTTTTCCAAATGAATTCTCCTTGTTGTTTCAAACTATTTTGGAACGTTACTGTCAGTAAATCTATCAAGAACGCGCAAAATAGTAAATAAAAAAAAGCCGACGACGAGCGGGGCTTGGTTAACGATCACTTGGACGCGCCGGCCAGATTCGAACTGGCGTACCCGGGTTTGCAATCCGGTGCATGGCCAAGCTTTGCTACGGCGCGTCAGATAAACACTGTGTTCAATATACTTTTACAAAAAATCTCTGTCAACAAAATTTTGTACAAAAAAAATCTGCTTGTGGAAGAGGTTGATCGGGAGGCACAGGGCGTCTCCACTCCCAGGTCATAAAAGCGACCCAGTAACCTACCGCTTGCACAAGCAGACGAAGAATGAGTGCTTTGCACCTAGCTTAGGACTCGAACCTAAAACCTTCGGATTTGGAGGCCGACGCTCTGCCAATTGAGCTAGCCAGATGCAAAATACTCGAAAACGATGTACAAAAATTTAAACTCTTTGTATTGGCGGCTACCTACTTTCCCCTGTTTTGCAGAGTATCATCGGCGCAACTGCATTTAACTGCCGGGTTCGGAATGGGACCGGGTGGTTCCACAGCGCCAAGCCACCAAAACGAAAAGTTCAAATTTCTTTTTCAGGATAACGGATTTCTTTTGTGTCTATTTTGGATGCAATGCGAATTTTTCGAGTCGAAAATGTTTGAGAAGGGCTATGAGTTATAGCTCTTCCAAACTTTTCGATGAAAAAAAGTTCGAAGGGCGCCAAAATTGGCATAAAAGTTCAAAAGGTATGATCATCGAGCAACAGGTCACAAAACCATGTTGCAATTGATTTTTCTTAGAACCCCCTTGCACTTCCCGAAGTGTGCAGAGCGGCGAAAATCGAAAATTTTATAAATAAAACTTTTGATTTTCTGGGTTCCCAATAGGTCGACAAATTAGTACATCTCGGCTGAACACATTACTGTGCGTACACCTAATGCCTATCAACGTAGTCATCTCCTACGAGTCTTAACGATTCCTTATCTTAGAGTTGGTTTCGCGCTTAGATGCTTTCAGCGCTTATCCATTCCCGACTTAGCTACCCTGCGGGTGCCATTGGCATGACAGCAGGTAGACCAGAGGTCAGTTCACTTCGGTCCTCTCGTACTAGAAGCAAATCTCTTCAAGAATCAACGCCTGCAGCAGATAGGAGACCGACCT
>JAYTCK010000062.1:0-6492 GCA_043736515.1 bacterium | reverse complement strand
TGGAAGTAGCCTACGTTCTCCCTGCAAAGTTTTTTGGATTTATGAAAACGACACTCACCACTCATGTATCCGTAGATGCAAATGACACTGTAGAGGTGAAATACGCTTGGTACCACATCTTTATGAAAAAGCATGTGACGAGAGCATCGATGCAGTCGAATATTGCTCGCGCAGTTGCCGCAGAGCGAAAGGGAATCAAAGAGGGAATGGCAACGACAACCATCCAGGCTGACATACAAGCTGCTATGGGCATCCCCAATCTTTTTGAAATTATTGCCAACGAGCTCAAATCAACTCGCGTGAAAGCTGAAGCAGAAGCATCTGGTTCTGTTGAAAAAAAGTAAGAACAACAGCGAACAGACTAGGCATTATCAGTAAAAAAACCTCGGGGCTTTCCGAGGTTTTTTGTCTAAAAATTTTGCTCAAGCCGCTCGCCTGTTTTTAAATGGGTATCTTGTTGAGGTAGGGGAGGCAAACCATATTGCTGGTAGCTCGTTTTGACCTGCATGGCGATGTCTCTCGTGTACCCACGAACAGAAAATAGGACAAAAATAATTTCGTCTAATGGTTGCAAAAATAGGCTATTCTGATAATATTATTATATGCATAAAGCATGGAATAGGGGTTTGTCGAAAACGAATAGTGTATCAGTCAAAAAAATTTCTGAAACAATGAAGGCAAGAAAGGTCGACAACTTCGCCGTGTGGCGCAAGCAAATGGTGGCAGAGGGAAAAATAAAAAGTCATTATCCTCCTCTTCGTAAAAATGGCGATCTCGCAGAATTGATAGGGGTTATTCTGGGGGATGGATATGTCGGTGCGTTTCCTCGCACCGAAGTCTTAAGAATAGTTGCGAGTGCAAATAACAAAGGATTTATCAAAAGATATAGCAAACTTGTTGAAAAAATATTTCGGAAAGTTCCAACCGTAAAAAAAAGAAACAGCACAGAAGCCGTGGACATTACAATATATGAAAAACATATCGCAAAACGGCTCAACATGAAGCCGGGAGCAAAAACACATCTTCTGTTGCCGATACCCGAGTGGATAAGAACAAGTCGATATTTCACCACAAGGTATCTTCGCGGGCTTTATGAGGCGGAGGGTAGTATTTCTCACCACGAAAAAACCTATACGCACAAATTTCAGTTCGCAAATACGCACAGTTCCTTGCTCGACAATGTTTTCGACTCTCTCGTGGAGCTGGGGTTCCATCCCCACCGGTCAAAAAAGCAAATTCAGATATCAAGGAAAGAAGAGGTGCAAAAATTGAAGAATCTGCTAAGATTTAGAATCTACTAGGCAAAGGCTTAGTGGTTAAATATTGCGGGATCATCTAATGGTAGGATGCGACCCTCTGGAGGTTGTCATCTAGGTTCGAGTCCTAGTCCCGCAGCAATCTAGAATAGGTTCGGATGACCGAGAGGCATCAGAACTGGAAATTCAAAGATTCACTCCATTCCACCCCGACATACCGGCTGAGAGCCGTATTCAGAGACATAAAGACCGCCATTCGGCGGTCTTTATGTTAGGGTAAACTCGTATGGGAAAAGAATACAAAAATAACCATTATGTTCCGCAGTGGTATCAGGAATTGTTTCTCCCTGCAGGTCAAAAAAATAAAGAACTCTATTATCTCGACCTGAAGCCAGATAAGTTTGTTGCACCGAACGGTGCAACATACATGAAAAAAGAACTCTATCACCAAGGATTTGCACATTGCTTTGCAGAAGAAGACCTCTACACCAGAAAATTCAAAGACATTGAATTAACCGACATAGAGCAGTATTTCTTTGGTCAAATTGATAGTAGGGGACATAAGGCCGTTAAATACTTCGAGAGATTTGCTCACCCATGGGATGGTGGAGACTCATTTCGTGACATGATGAATTTTATCAGTGTTCAAAAACTCCGCACACCAAAGGGGCTTGGTTGGCTCGAAAATAGAATAGGAACAAACGAAAAGCGTGAAATTCTCCAGGCGATGATACGCTTGCGACAGTTGCACAGTGCAATATGGACAGAGTGCATTTGGTTGATTGCAGATGCTACGCAGTCAGAGACTAAGTTTATTATTTCAGATCATCCGGTCGCTGTTTATAATCGCAGGTGTGGCCCACATGCTGATATGTGTCGAGGGTTTAATGATCCCGAAATATGGCTGCAAGGAACACACGCCATTTTTCCACTTTCGATGGAAAAGATCTTAATTTTGACCAACCTTTCATGGGTGAGAAATCCCTACCAATCACCGCTGGGACTCCGCCCTAATCCGAAGCCTTTTAGAGACGCAATATTCAAAATTAATGACATCCAAACCCTCAGACATCTGAGTGAACAAGAAGTGAGAGAGATTAACTTCATAATTAAGAACCGCGCTCTACGATTCGTGGCTGCAGCAAAAGAAGAGTGGTTGTATCCAGAAAGGCATGTATCCAAATCCGACTGGGGAACTTATGGAAATGGTTACTTACTCATGCCTGATCCACGCCCAGTTCATCTTGGTGGTCAAATGTTTTGGGGCAACAGAGATGGCACAGGTGGAGCGATGGATGAATATGGTCGTCACCCGTGGGAAGAAGACTATCGCAAGGAGGATAACTCGCGCGAAGAGGCTGAATCCTTCTATCGATTCAAGGGAGAATTTGCGCGACTGTTCGGTCCATATCGTAGAGGACGTGCTTTTGAAGTAATGCAGATTGATAATGAGCGCGACGATGATGACTACCATAAATATCACTTGGGTCTTGAAAAGAAAAAGAAATACAAAAAACACAAAAAGAAGAAGCTGAGATAGGTTTTACGAATCAAACAATACTCAATTTTTTGTCGCTCAGTACTAGCTTGCTTCGCAGATGGCTCAATAGCTCGCGCTTCTCCCAGATGGAGCGTTCGCGGAGGATGTATTTGGCGTAGTTGCGGATGTCGACGTCTTTGACCCCATATTTCTCCTTCATCGTTTTTCCGAGAATCTGGTGCTGGAATTCAGCATGCTTCTCGAGCTCTTCTTTGATCCTCTCCTTCATGCCGATCTCGTCGAGCGAGACCTTGTCGAAGACTTTCTCGAGTTGCTCGATTAGTAGTTCTTCGCGGACATAACCGCATTTGCAGTATTTGTCTTTGAACTTGGTGCAACCATAGTAGACGTATCGGTGTATAGTGCCGTTCTTTTGCTTCTTGAACTTTTCATCCGCACAGATACCCGATCCGCAAAGTCCGCAGGTGATGAGTTTGGTAAATGCGAACTCCTTTCCTTGGGAGCGAACGATATGCTCACCACCGATTTTCTCTTGCACTGCATCGAAGAGTTCTTTGGTGATGAGGGGATCATGTTTGCCTTTGTACCAGTTTCCAGTCTTGAGAGGGAATTCGAAGTCTCCGTAGTAGAAGGTATTTTTGAGAATCAGATAGACATTGCTCAGTGTGAGCGGTTTTCCCGTTCGAGTTTTGAATCGGATATCATCCTTGAGCCAATGGAAGATCTTCCTGCCGGACCATCCATCATGGGCAACTTTTTCATACATTTGCTTGATAACCACGCCGCGAAGGGGGTCGACAATGGTTTCGCACTTTTTGTTACGATCTGGATTGGTGAGGTATCCTGTTGGCGGCACTCCCGGCCTCATTCCCATCTCGCAACGCGTGCGCAGACCACGCCGCACGTTCACCGCTTTGTTGTCATTCTCGAGCTTGGCTTGAGATCCAAGAATCATGAGGAGAAATTTTTCGTTGGGATTATTCGTAAATTTTTGTCCGTAGGTGCGTATCTCAATTAAAAGTTTCTGATCCATCAGATCGACGATGGATCCAAGATCTCCTGCATTACGCGAGAGGCGATCGGGTGCCCACGTGAGAATGGCATTGTACTTTCCTTCCCGTATTTCTGTGAGTAACTGGTTGAAGATTGGCCGTTGTCCAACTTCCTTCGACGAGTGCGATTCGCGCTTAATCTCCGCAACAAAGAGCTTTTCCCGATCGGCAAGGGCGAGCATCTCCTTTACTTGCGACTCGATAGAGAGGACTTGTTTATCGTCCGCCTCCGTCGACTTTCTCGAATAAAGACAATACTTGATAACTGGCTCGCTGACGCGCTCTGTCGGATTTGTGTTTTGCATACATCAAGGGATGACACAACGGCGCTAGTGAGTCCAGGATGGGTCAGTTGGTAGATTGTTGGTAACTTGGCTATCAGTACCGCTTGTGCGCGTGTTATAGTAACCAACAACAGATACTTATAGTCATCTGATACATCTTCGGTTGTTGCAGACAGGAGAAACAACTCCATTGCTGTGAAAGAAATAACATAAAAGTTTACTTTTATGTATGAAGAAAGCTACAATGGAGTCATTATTATTGGGAGGGGGTAATTATTTTTTTATATGAGGAGGAGTTCTTTTGTATTTTCTGCATTACGCAGAAAGAATGTTTATCAGCTTCGGTTCATCGCTTTTCTTGCTCTTCTCCTTTTCAGCCCCTTCATCTCTTTTGCCACCAACAACGACCCGTTTCGTGGTGGGCGCGAGGCGGTAAGCCCCAAACCCGCAGTGAGCGTCGGACAATCCTCTGGTGCGATGACATACAGTTATCCGTTCACTATTCCTCCTGGGCGCAATGGGATGCAACCTGATCTCTCGCTAAACTACTCCAGCGCCGATAAGCGCCAAGACAGCATTTTTGGCTACGGTTGGTCAATGTCGCTCCCATACATTGAACGCGTAAATAAGATCGGGACGAATAATCTTTATAATCAGGATCGTGCTCACACCTATTTCACGTCGTCTCTTTCCGGTGAGTTACTTCATGTGGGCAGCACCGTGCCTATCGGTGGTGGATTCCTCGCTATGAAGCAGAGCACACCGCCGCTTGCAATGATGGATGTACCTGGTGAAATATCAGAACTGAGTGATAATTTGCCATCTCTTTATATTCCCAGCCCGCTCTCATCTTCAGGGGTGAGTGATGAGATAGCGCGCTCATTTCATACCTTCCAAAATACATTTTTACCAAGACGCGGATTTCATCCTAATGATGCAGAGGAGTTTGCCGCTGCGCGTGCACGGGCGGCACTCGATTCAAAAAAACCGATTCCAGGATTTCCTGTTGCAGAAAATGAGCTTGTATTAAATAAACCTCGAGAAATCGTTACTGATCGAACTCTTACGAGCAAGAAATTTGTTGTGCAAAAAGACGGCAAGATGGAAAATCACTATCGTCTCTTTTCTGCTCCTGTCCACTACAGAGATAGCGAAACGCAGAAACTTGAAGATATTGATCCGCGCATTGTTTCCGTATTTGGTGGTTTTGTAATGAAAAAGTCCGGATACAATGCGGCGCTTGATATGTCTGGTACAGGTGCTTTGTTAAACATCTCGCATGACGGACAGCAACTTTCGGTAAACGTACTCGGTACTTTGCCTGCGAATCGCGCTCATGCAACGCAAAGAGGCGAATATGCGCTCGTGTATCCTGATCTTATCGGTACTGGAGTGGATCTCGAAATTACCACTGGTGATAGCAGAGTTGTCGAAGATGTCGTTATTCAGCGCGCCTCTGCAATCGGGTCAAGCACTACGGGTTATTACAGCATTCCATTTAGTATCTCAAGTAATCGCGCCCTGACTCTCACTGTGGGTGGACGTACCCTGCAAACCGATGAATCTCTCACCAGCTCCTCGTCGGTGCTCCTTACTGACGCCGAAGGTGTTCGCACACGTATTCTCCCCCCAACCGCCATCTCAAGCGGCACCGCCACGGGAACCGCCCCCCAAACCATCCCCATCAGCATCACCTATACCAAAAATCAGGACGGCACTATTACCTTCACGAAGCACATCCCAATGAGCTTTCTCCAATCAGCAACCTATCCCGTCCGCAGTGACGCCACCTTCACCTTCTACCCGAGCATTGACGGTGTGCTCTATCGCGAAGAAACATGCATCGGCAACGAAACCTGGGTGAACAAACGCACGGCAACCGCGGCATGCGGTGTTGTCGGAGCAAGCGGTATCAACAACGGCGCATATCTTGGCACTAATACAACATCAGGACAATGGTACCGTATGTACCGCTTTGTGAATGGTTTTGATACGAGTTCCATTCCCGACGCGGATACTGTTTCTAGTGCGACCTATAATATCTATTCACGTATGACCGGATCGGCATTTTCGCAGGATGTGGTTGTCGATCACCCCACCCCCGCCTCCACCTCGTCCCTTGTTGTGGGTGACTACAACATATCTGGACGTTGGGACAGTGTGGAGCAGGCAACAAGCCGTATCGCGCTCTCTACGTGGACAGCGGCATCGCAATACCGGACCTTTACCCTGAATGCCACAGGACTCTCCAATATTTCGAAGACCGGGACCACATTCCTCGGACTTCGCCTCTCGGGAGATTTCGACAATGTCGAACCGACATGGGCATCATCTGCCAGCGCAGACTCTGGACTGTATGACTCAGGGGAGACGGGAACATCAAAGGATCCTTATTTGGA
>JAYTCK010000061.1:0-18712 GCA_043736515.1 bacterium | reverse complement strand
TTTTTTGAGAAAATGGTAAAGATATAGTCCACGCCCGTACGAAAGTATAGGATTACGTGTAACGCATTGGTCGCAGGTTCGAATCCTGCCGCCGGAGCTGACGACAGAATTTCGAAAAACTCCCCAAGGGGAGTTTTTTGATCGTTGGCTCCGAGCGGAGGAAGCCATCTGCACGGCTTCCGAAAGGATTCGAAAAGGATTTCGTTATTGAGTCTTCGAGATCGAAATCCACCTGCGATGGTAGTCGAGAATTCTGCCGCTATTTTCATTAAAAAAAGCGCTCCGAATCGAAATTCGGAGCGCTGATACAAGAACGTCTTCGCGCACAGTTAGTCGCCACCCCCACCACAACTGGAGGAGGACGAGCAACTTGAAGTGAAAGAACTTTCCGAGCTCGCAGGAGCTGTGTCGGGTGTCGCCGCTGGGGTCGCTGTTTCGCTCCAAGAGCCATTTGCTCCGCCGCCGCCGAAGTCACCACCTTGCCCGGAGTTGAATGTCACCGGCACTGGTGCGTAGGTCGCGTCGTGGGGCGAAGTGAACATCATGAAAAGAGGAGTGGCATCATCCGACGATGACTGCGAGGAGTCGGCCTGCTTCTTCGCCGGCTTCTCGATTGAGCCTTTGATACCCGCAGGGTTGAATTTCGTCTTGCCCCAGATTTCTTTCGGCGGAGCGGTGCCGAACTCGTGTTCATAGAAAGCGAGGGTCTTCTGATACTGCGCATTGAACAGCTCGTTCTGGTCATCGAACGGAAGCAACTCGGGGTTGTGATCGAAATGCTTCCCAAGCACATCTTGGCAAAACTCGCGGTATCCCTTGGTGAACAACTGATGCTCGTGCCATACCTGATCGATGACCTTGGGTGGCGTGACCTCATAGTGGCTGATGATGCCGAGGTAAATGAATTTTTTGTACTCACGTATTGCCAAGAAGGCGAACTCGTTCGTCCATCCGTGCTTTTTCGCGATCTTGGCCGCAAAGGCACGGGTGAATGCATCAATGTTTCCGAAAATGCCCTTGACCCTGTCGGCCAAGCTGACAGAGGCCAAGTTCTCGAAGCGATATTGCCTCAAGTGAATCCAGAGTTCCTTTTTTTTCATACCTATTTCCTCAGTTGAGTGAATCCAGAGTTCCATACCTATTTCCTCAGTTGAAGGGGAACATTCCCACTCTCATGGTAGCACTATTTCTACGTTAAGTCAAGGTGCCCATAGGTACATTCAACTTCGAAGTGCAACACTCCAATACACCCAGGTTGTCACCCCATAAGGTTAACTGTACGGCCCCCTTGACGACATGCTGACCTGTCGCTACAATTGCAGTATCAATACGAAAAGGGATCCGAAGGGTGCTCGTGCCCTAGGAGCCCTTTTCTTTTTCCTCGATTTTTTGTCCGACGTAACTCTTGAGATATTCAAGGTAGTCGAAAAACTCCGAACCAAGTTCTTTGTATAACGAAGAGGCGAACTTCCTGTTCGGAAAGAGTATTTTCTTAAACTTCTCCTTTGTGATGAGATATTGCACGAGTTTTTTGTAGTCACCATCACCCGAAACAAGCACGACTTTCCCAAAGCCCTTGTTATCGATGAGATTTTTCATAATCTCAAACACGATGTCGGTATCAACATTGCCTTTCTTTTTCGATTTGGCGAGATTGTGGTGTTCCTTGAACAGGACGATAAAACCCGCCTTCTGTATCTTTTGATAGAGTTCGTCGTTCTCCTCATTGAGGTATCCGAGGAAGTAGTACGCCTCGGTAACTCTGTAATTCTCTTTGAGGTACACGCGCAGTCGCTCCAAGCTGACTTCCCATGCGATGCCACACGTACAGTCGGTGAGTCGTATTTCTTGAAGCGAGATATTCATCCTCTTGGCGCAGACGTGGCATTTCGTCGTTCCGAAGTACAGGTTTTGCCCGTCTATGAATGCGAGATTGTTTTCTTTTGGGGTGTCCATGGTGTTGAGTATATCCTAAATTATTGAAATATGACTACAACATTACAGGGCGAGAAGGGATGCACGTCTCTATCGCAACTGTTCGGACATTGTCCAACATTCGGAGCAAACGACAGAATACAGAAAAAGCCCGCAAGGGCTTTTTCTGTATTCTGGAGTGCTCCGGCGAGAATAGCCCTACGGCTTTTCGTGCAGGATTCGAAGACCTTCTCCCATATTTGGAGTGATCCCTATCACGAAGAAACGGGAAAGGTGTACTGCGCCTGTAAGGCGAAAAACTCCTGCCGCCGGAGCCAACGACAGAATTTAGTTGACTCCTAATCGATTTATTAGTAGTTTGATAACGGAATTTCAAGTGGAGAAAATGTCATGCATTCAGTTTTTAAGAGTTTCCTATTTGCCATTGTTTTTGCATTCAGTGCTGCCGCCAGTTTCGCTGCAAATAACATCGCGTCTGTTCGCGTTCCAGCGATTGAGTCGTGGGAGCTAGACACTTCAATTCAAACCGACAACTATGCGGATGAAGAAGGCGGGCACTACATCAAGTGGTACAAAGATCCAACGCAAGACGGCTATCAAGGCATGTTGGTATATTGGAAGGCATCCAAGAATGCATCACCGGTTTTGATTGGCAAAGCATGGGGGTGGAGGACGACCGCCGCGGGCGAGATGGATATTGGCCAAATGCGGTCAGCACTTTTACTCGATAAGGGTTGGTTTGTGGGAGACGAGGGAGAATCAGTCAGAATCGTCTATAAGTTCGAAAATCAATCTGACGGGTCGAGGCGGGAAGTTGGCACCACGTTTCGCTTTAAGGGCAACAACTCTGACACTGAATACACATTTCTGTATCAATAGCGAACCACAGTAGTACACACACCTCGACTCCTTTGTTCTTGGTGGTCAAGGTCAACTAAGAACAATTGAGTCACAGCCCCCGAGCGCAAGCGGAGGGGCTTTTTTATTGCCGCACTTCGGACATTTAGTCCTGCCGCCGATTATGCGGCGGTAGCCGAGAATTCAGTCGAAGAAATCCACGCCTCGGTGATGTTATTGACACATAATGTATGTATGGTATAATTAATTAGTGAGTGATTTTGCTCACGGCTCCACATACATACATCAGGAGAGCTAAATGAATAAAGATATCTGCCCGGTCATCGCACAAGAACTCAAACGCCTGAGGGGAAAGCCTGTCCAGCTATCGACGAGTGGCCTTCTGTTTAATCCTCGCGGAATTTTGGAAGTCTTTGAGGAAGATTCCGGACGCGTTCTTGTGAGATCGCCGAATGGATATTCAATGCCAGTTGAAACGCTCTGCCTATCAGCCCGCACTATCCTTGCAGTTGGCGAAATCAAAAGCTACGCCCCCTAAAAGTACACGCCGGAGCAAGAAGCTACGCACACCGCCCACCTAAAGCCGCACGGCTCCGGTCAGGCGGTTTTTTATTTACTTCTTAATTAAGAGTGCGTAAATTATTTAAAAAAAGTTTAGAAATCGTCTTTAATGTTACGTTCGGTTTGACACAACCACACCATTACAGATAGGCTGTTTTTAGTTACATTGAAAATAGCGGAGTTAAATATGACATGCATTGTTGCAGTAACGGACGGGAAACGCGTTGTTATGGGTGGCGACTCCGCAGGTGTTGCTGGCTATGGTCTGACTGTGCGCAAAGACAAAAAAGTCTTTAAAAAAACAGACGAATCTCAAACCACATGGCTTTTTGGATTCGCAGGGAGCTTTAGAATGGGACAATTGATTCACTATGAACTGGTATTGCCACAGGTCAATGCGAAAGCGCGTGCTGATCTCCACAAATTCATGGTAACCAAATTTATTCCGAGCCTGAGGTTGTGCCTCAAGAATGGCGGTTGTGCAGGCAAAAAGGAAGAGGTTGAAAGGGGAGGTACTTTTCTCGTCGGTCTGCTTGGTCGCATTTTTGAAATAGAAAGCGACAATCAGGTGGCCGAACCCGCAGAGCTCTTTTTTGCTCTTGGATGCGGACACGATCTGGCAAAAGGGTCTCTGAGTAGCACCATGCACATGGATCTTCGCGAGAGAGCCCTTCAGGCACTTACCGCTGCCGAAAAGTTTTCGTGCGGAGTGAGAGGCCCGTTCGAGATCGTTGAAAGTGATTGAACCGCCCCGTGGGCGGTTTTTTTTGTCTCAAATGCACCCAGAGCGATATTTATATTTCAGGAGATTCCACTAGTACTGCATAAACAATCAACCGACGGTCATAAGTGGATCTATCTTTTGTTAGCTCGCCTGCACACGTGATAAGGTTGAGGCGTTTTGCATCGTTACGCTCAAAAAGCATATTACGTGGTACATCAGGAAGGGGATAGATCACCCGCATTTCCACTTTGAAATGGAGGGTCTTTCCATTGTCGAAAACATAAATATCATCGCCAGCCCTTACTTCGCCCAATTTTCGGAACGCAGCAAACACATGTGCGTCTACGACCGCGCTCCCCATCTCTCCCAGAACTGTCCCAAATTTATACCATCCCACATCGTTTCCTTCTCCACTTGGAACATCCATCTCTCCTTTTTCATTGATTCCCACCTCTATAATAGTTGAGTTGAGTCCGATAGAAGGAATAATGAGCCGAGGAGCTAACTGTTTCGGATGCACAATCGGTTTCAGAGCTGGAGCCATAGGCTGCATTGGTGCGTACGGAAGGAGATGAGCTTGCGGTACTCCGAGAGCGAAAATAAATTTATCAGATGTAGATGTCTCGGCAATAATAGGAGTCTCGGCGGCGGATGCCTCACGCACGAGAGGGGTCGCACTGGTAATAAGTGTTTCTGCAATAGGCTCAGTATTTTGAGGAAAACTTGGAGAAAAAAGAAAAATTAAAAATGAAAAAGCAATGAAGTGTGATTTTTTCATGAGGCCTCGTATTCTATACCACCCACCCTTCTTGTCGAGTATAAAATGAATATTTTCATGAAGACGTTCATCAAAATATTTATCGAGCGACATAAATATTTTTACCAAAAGGATTCCATGGCTCCTCATAGAAAACAAACGGCCCATATAGGCCGTTTGTTTTCTATGCAAAGTAGTGAGTAGCGAACGTAAACAAAGAAATTATTCTCTGTCTTAATTGGATTGATTGGACTGTCGGGCCTCACCGCCCTTACGTCCGGCTTCGCGCGCCTCTTCCGAAGTAAACTCATGTGCGGTCCCTTTCTCATGAGCTGCTTTTCCTCCCTCACTTGCAATCTCACGCTGTCGCGCCTCGTCCATTGATGCAAACCCTCGCTTGCTTGTTCCTCCGCTCGAGTTATTGTCTTCGTTATCCATAGTGTCTTCTATAGTTAACTAATAAGAACTTAACTCATATTGTAGCGGGACTCCATTAAGAGGGAATGAATCCCGCGCAGCTCTTCATGAGCCCTGCTTCATTCCAAGATTTTCAGAGCTAGCCCCAGTTCCACGAGCTGCTCTGGTGTCAAAACAGTATTTGCTTTCATGAGGTGTAATACCTTTTCTACGGTTAATGAGTGTGTATGTGCCGCGACAATTGAGGCATAATGGAGGTCTTTTAATTTATCCTCCACAATCATCGCACCCAGCTCTTCTTCGGTGAATCGTTTGTCGCTATCGAATGTCCTACCAGCCATGTGCAGGAGAAGCGTCGTGTGGGTTGTAACGTATCTTTTTTTTCCGGAAAGAAAAATAATTATTCCCGATGAGTCGACGTCACCTGATGCGATGGTGGTAAGGTTTACCCTCAATATTGACCGCACTGTATCGTAAAAGCTCATCGCAGTACCGGTCGGCCCGCCGCTGGAAGTCACGACCAGCGTAAGTTCCTTATTAGGTCTTTCAGTCATGTGTTCCTTTATTTCTTGGAGCACACGTTCGTTTGCTGCGTAACTCACTCGACCAAAATATTCGACGATATCCTGTGGTGGGAATGTGAGGGGAGATGTGGGTGCTATTTTTACTGGTGTGCAAATGCCTTCGCGCTCTCCAGCGAGGATTGCACTAAAATCCGTATCGGCGGAGGCCGATTCATTGCCGGCAAAGAACGCCGGGTTCAGCCCTCCAAATGCCCCGTTGTCTTGCCGCAACGGATCGAGCGGGCTGACGTTCTTTACTGGTTCGGATAATCCTAATTTTGGGGGAGTGGTGATCATGATTTTGGGTGAATATTAAGTATGCTGCACGATAGCGCACCCCGTCTTGTGGTTCAAGCACAGCAGTATTTAAGGCTCACCATGGACGGAATTCGTATCATGTGCACTTTCAGAAGAGAACTTTGACTCCCGGTACGAACATGCTAAAGTTGGAATAATTATGCACGAAGAAAAAAACACGTTTGTGGAGGCAGAAAATGTCGAGATATCAAGTGTGGCAGGTGAGCTCACACCTTCCTTTGAACGTCGAGTGCCAACAGAGCGAGAGAAATTGGCCGCCCGTGCGGATGCCACCCTAGCCAAGGAGATTATGAGCTCACTTAACCGAGAGGAGATCGCAAGAGAACTCGTGGGCATGCGGTCTTAATCATTCTTATGTCCTCATTTCCTTTCACAACAGCCGGTGATTTTCTGGTGGCACGTGCACACCAAGAAGTTGTTCGCGCAGAAATAATCATGCAGCGCTCACTCGAGGCTAATGATTATTTTTATGAAAAGGCTGCGGCAAAAATTCTCGCTTTTTATGAGATGGAGCACAAGCTCATTGCACACTACGTTGAGCTGAAACTCTATTTTCCCGAATCAGCGACTGCGCTCGAGGCACAAAAACCTTATCTTGGGCGCATCTGGAGCGAGGCAGAAAATGAACTTGTGCAGCTCCGACAAGAAAGCGAACGCTCCTGAATATGGCACCGAGCAGCAAACCCAAGTTCTTTTTATGGAAAACACATCACTACCTCAACATATCATTGATCGCTTAAACACTATTCGCGCACTGCGTTCGCCGAGCGGACTTTTCCTTGCGGCAGCTCCCGATGTGACCACCGGTTACGATAAGGCATGGCTTCGTGACAACTTCTATACGTCACTTGCGTTCGAGTGGACAGGGGATACCGCTTCGCTTGTTCCCGTATATCACGCAATTCTTGATATTTTTCTTAAATATGAAACGAAGATCGCATGGGCTACGCACAATCGCCCGCATGAGACATGGCAGTATATTCATGCGCGTTATCACCCGGAGACCTTTGAGGAATATTGGGATGAGTGGGGCAATAAACAAAACGATGCGGTTGGGGCAATACTCTTTGAAGTGGGCAAACTGGTGTCGCAAGGCCTTCCAATTATCCGTGTAGAGGATGACAAGCGCATTCTCCAGCACTTGGTAAACTATCTTGCTTCTATCGAGTATTGGAAAGACCCGGACAATGGTGTGTGGGAAGAATATGAGGAGGTGCATGCATCATCCATCGGGGCGTGTGTTGCCGGACTAAAGAGCATAAGCGCGCTTCCATTCATTACTATTCCGGAGGGGCTGATCGCAAAAGGCGAAGAAGCCTTGCGCGCGCTTTTGCCACGTGAATCACCGACAAAATTTTGTGACCTCGCACAACTTTCACTCATATTCCCGTACAATCTTTTAGATCGAAGTCTCGAAAATCACATTCTTGAAAATATTGAATATCATTTAGTAAAAGAACGTGGAATTATCCGTTACAAAACCGACAAATACTATAATCGGAATACCGTAGATAAGTGGAGTGAGGAAGCTGAATGGACGATGGGCTTCCCTTGGCTGGCGATTATTTATGCCAAGCGAGGAGACAGGGAAAAGGCCGAGGAATACTTGCGCCGCACTGAAGCGGTGCTTTATGAGGGCAAACTTCCTGAACTTTATTATTCCAACAGCGAGAAGCCCAATGAAAATATACCGCTCGGTTGGGCTGAAAGCCTCTATCTTATTGCAATGCTTGAGGTGGAAAAGTTGAAGTAACAAGCTGGGCTAAAGATCACAGGCACGTCACCACAGTAAAATAAAAAACCGCATTGCTGCGGTTTTTTTATTTTTTGACTATTCATTAAATGTATATGTGACGATACATTGTTTGCGCATGTTGAATCCCATGCTAAATGCGCCCGTCGCATTACAATTGCCACTAAAGCTTGGTGTGTAACCAGGGAGTACGCTTAGGAGAAGCTGCCATGTACCCGTTGTTGGGTTGGTTACCTCGACAACTCCCGCACTGCCGAGAAATACGCCACTCGTTGTTGTCCCATGAAAGCGTACTTGCATGAGTGCTTGAGAAGAAGTCGCAGTCCCTCCTCTAACCCGAGTAATAATTTCTGCTGTTTGTCTGAAGTTGATACAGTCCAGGTCGTACACATCAACTAATCCGTCACCATCATTATCGGTCGCATCACTACAGGTGAGGTACTCTGATTCGGCGCCAAGCGGACTCGTAGGGGGAGGTGTGGGTGTTGTTGTTACGCCTACAGTAAAGGTGTGGGTGACGGTGCAGCGGGCATATATATTGAAGCCCATAGCAAGCATTCCCGAAGTGTTACAATCTCCTCCAAAAGTAGCCGTATAGCCGGGTTGTGTCTGGGGAAGGATGCGCCATGTTCCCGTTTGCGGGTTGGTGATCTCTATTCCAGCGAGAGATCCGGGAAGAGCATTAGCTAGAGTAAGGGTCCCCATACTAACACTGAAAGGAAAATCTGATGGTGAGAGTGTCCCTCCAGCTACCTGAGTGACGACACTCAGTGTCTGACGGTAATCGAGACAATCAAGATCAAAAACATCCGTCATTCCATCTGTGTCATTGTCCCTACCGTCATTACATGCAACATAACTTGTTTCACTAGCGGTAGTTGTTGGCGGCACTGGAGTTGGCGCAGGTGACACAGGAGTAGGTGACGGGGCTGGTGCCGTTCCACGCACTTCCTTCCCTGTGAGCATCACATCATCAATCCATGCTTCATCGGGGCCACCAACAAGGTCCGGATCAAAGCGCAATACAAAATTTGGATTGTTTGCTGCATTTCCGGGAAGGGTGTGGAACTTGTGGTAGAGTCCTGTTGGTGTGCCATCTACGTGATCATCTTCACCATCGGCAATAGAATAAACAGTTGTCCATGCGGCGCCACCGTTCGTTGAGTATTGAATACGCACAGCGTCATCGTTTTCTAAGTTATCTGCTTTGAAACGATATGAAATCTCAATGTTCTCATATCCAAGAGTAGAAACTGATTTCTGAAGTGCATCATTGCTATCAGTGTTTCCCTCCACGTCGGCTCCGTAAATTCCTCTTAATGAACCAAAGTTCACTTCCCAATTTGGGCTGGTCGGCGTATTCCATTTCCCAAAGCTCGCCGATTCAAAATCATCAAAAAATAACGTCGCACTGTCTCCAGGAGCTGCGTATGCAGTAGGAGTCATACTCATTCCAAATAAAAATGTAAAAAACATGAGAACAAACGTACCTGTTTTTTGTAAAAATTTCATAAATTTAGATATTGCAAGCTATTAACAGCATGTATATGTACGAGATTATCATGTCTCACTGAAGAAATAATGAATGTGGGTGTCAAAGCAAAATCCCTGGTGTCGGCGTGGGTGCAGGTGTGGGGGGAATCGCCGGAGTAAGTATCCCGGGTGTTGGTGATGGCGCAGGCGTTGGAGCAATTGCAGGATTGAGGATTCCCGGTGTTGGAGCGATAGCAGGATTGAGTATTCCTGGCGTTGAAGTAGATGTTTCATCCTCGACGAGTATCAGATCATCAATACCTTCTCCATGATCTGCATGCGCAATTGCAATGCCTATCCCGAACAAAAAAGCAAAAAAAATGAGAATCACTTTAACTTTTTTTCGTAGCATTTTATATTTTGAGGTTTTATAAGATTGAGAATGAAATCCGACAATCAACAACAGTAACACTGCTCACTGAAAGAACAATGAACCTCACATGCGCGTTCCCAGGACAGACTAGTTTGTCCCCACACTCGAGCGAGGTGGTGGGATATGTGGACCCGTTAATCTAGCCCGGGAAATTGGTGGTACCCATAGTTTGGGGTTACAAAAAGATAGGAAAAGGGCCCATTTTGGGCCCTTTTCATTTGGTAAAACATATCTCATTAATATGTGAATAAGTAGAGTGTTCGGAAATATACTCATTACGTATACGGATACTGCCGGTATTATAGTTTCATAAAAGTTAATTCACATTTTGTGGGCAACAAGGACTTCGCAGGAATTGCAATTCATCACTACCGACGATATCAGTCATTGATACCCTAAATTATGATTTTGTAGGATAACAATAAAAAGAGGAGTCCCCGGGGCTCCTTTTTTGCGAGATAGTGCACCCCAACATTTTGAAGTCCGGATGCTTGTGCAAGATCAGCAAGTAATGGACGATTGATTTCCAGCCGCTCGTCAGCCATCTCATCAGAGAATAACGCAATGTACTCATCGAGCGGCATATCAACGACCTTGAATTTGCGGCGGATCTTCAGATCGTGAAATTCCATTTTAGCGACAAGGGCATTTCCGAGATTGCACGTGATGTCACTTTTCAACATGATATCTCTCCTTTAAGAGTGGTTGGGACCATTTTAAATTATAGCATATTTTCCAGACATTAGCAAGTCCACACCGTATTCAAAACTTTTGACAAGATGGCGCTACGTATCTCTATTTTGGAGAGGTTCCTTTCCGAAATAGATGCTATTCCAGAGGCGTTCGTGAAAATAGTAGGCAATAACACCGACAACCGTCCAAGTACCCGTAAACTTTGATGCATACCCCACATCTTTGGTGAGTATGTAGGTTGTTGTAAAGGCGATAATCGCCGCTATCAATTTCCAGGATATCGCTTTCACAATAGATCGTGCGTGTGATTCATGGTGCATAAAGAAAGTATATCAGACTTTTTTGATAAAAAAGGTATAATAGCCAGCAATAGCTTGGAGTAAAAAAACATCATGAATTACCGCATTTTTATTTTTTCTGTGATTGTAACTGTTGCCGGGCTCATTGGCGCCTACCTTTGGGGAGGCACAAAGGCTTTCCTTATTTGTGGACTCCTCGCAATACTTGAGGTAACACTTTCATTCGACAATGCGGTCGTCAATGCAAAAATTTTGAAACGGATGAATGCGGTATGGCAGGAACGCTTCCTCACCTGGGGAATTCTTGTCGCGGTATTCGGGACCCGTGTGCTACTCCCAGTGCTTATTGTTGCCGCGAGTGTCGGTATGTCGCCGTGGCTTGTTACCGTTCTTGCACTTAACAACCCTGAAGAATACGCAAATATGGTGAACAATGCACATTATGCAATCGGTGCGTTTGGTGGGATTTTCCTCCTACTTGTCTCACTGAAGTATTTTTTTGACTCACAAAAGGATGTTCATTGGATCCATGCTATTGAGCGACACCTCGCCCGGTGGGGAAGTATTGAGGCGATTGAAATAGCACTCGCGCTTGTCAGTATTTGCGCCCTTTCATTAATGGTTGATCCGACCCACAAGGCGACTGTGCTGTTTTCAGGACTTGTAGGTGCGATCCTCTTCATTGTTATTGAAGGCATCGCGGGCTCATTTGATACCGAGGCAAAAGATGTCGCTGGGAGCAGCATCGCGCTCTTTCTCTATTTGAACGTACTTGACTCAGCCTTCTCACTCGATGGCGTGGTGGGCGCCTTCGCACTATCCTCTGATCTCGTTGTGATCGGCATCGGGCTCGGCATCGGTGCGTTCTTTGTACGTTCGCTCACAATCTTTTTAGTCCGCGAGCGTATGCTCGATACACTTCCATATCTTGAACATGGTGCACATTGGGCAATATTCGGTCTTGCTGGCGCAATGCTCGGCGGACTTCTTATAGATATTCCCGAGGTAATCATAGGCCTCATCGGGCTTCTTTTTGTCGCACTCTCCTACATTTCATCTAAAAAAGCAGTATTATAGGCCCTACTTGGGTAGGGAATTTTTGGCTTTACTTATCTGTGTATGAAAAAACCACCCAGGGGTGGTTTTTTTTATGTTGCGAGCTGCTGGTGTTTGTCCAGGTTTTGTTCAAATTCACGAAGGCGTTTCCAGATACTGCGGAGTTCAGTGACTGTCGTCCAGTTATCAATGAATAACGAGAAGCTGCCGTGTACTTTGTCGAATGCATTTGAGACCTTCATGAGTACACCAAGAGTGATCGCACCCGAAGCGAGAAACAGACTCGGCCCCAAGATAAGGAACGGTACGAGCACCATGCTCTGGCCATAAAGGTTCGACCACAAATCAAAGTAGCCGTAGTGAAGAAACAAACGCTGATAGTTGAATCGTATTCCTGTGAAGAGTTCTGTAAGCGTAGGCATTAATGCATGCGTCACCTTGTCATCTTCGCCATATACCAGTTCTTTGCGAAAACGCGCCTCGACACGTTGGTTGTTGTACTCAAGTCCCGGGAGCCTCATTCCGACGAACCAAGAAATTACCATTCCGCCAATACTTGTTATGAGTGCAACCCACACAAGCGAGCCTTCAATTGGGCCAAAATACGGCAAACTGATTCCGTCGCTCATTTTCCAAAGGACAGGCAAAAAAGCAACCAATACCATAAGTGCACGAATGACCTGTAACCCTAGCGACTCGACAATCTTTGCGAATCGCTGCGCATCTTCTTGGATACGCTGACTCGCCCCTTCGATATCTGTGGTGACATTTCTCCACCGCGGCAAATAATCAAAGGTGATAGCTTCACGCCAACGAAAGGAATAGAGACGTGTGATATATGCAGTTAGCGTAGCGAGCGCTGTATAGGGAATGACAATGGTGAAAAATTGCTG
The DNA here is from genome assembly GCA_043736515.1 of bacterium. Classification (GTDB taxonomy): domain Bacteria; phylum Patescibacteriota; class Minisyncoccia; order Phycocordibacterales; family UBA6899; genus MHLP01. Next base: position 5,979 of record JAYTCK010000061.1, on the reverse strand, counting down.
CATATATTCCCAAAATTCAGGCAAAGTATGCTTTGAAACTTCACCCAGCATGTCATAGAAACGACCATACCACTCATTGAGGGCTACCGTCATTTGCACTTGTGCATATAAGGAGAGAAGGAGGAAAAGACCTCCTCCATACGCCCACAAAAACCATTTTCTGCTTCCAAAGAATGCATTGAGCATGTGTTCACCTCATGTGTGAAATATTGATAAGTACAGCTATTTTTCACACTATATGAATTGCCCCACAATGCAAGAAAAGAACATCTCAGCAAAAAGTCTAAAACTGATATATAATATGAAACAACATCATGAATAGACCCAAAACCATATTGATCATTGAAGACAGCTCTCTTTTACGTGCAGTTGCGCGCGGTGCAATGGAAGATGCCGGATTCAGCGTAATAGAAGCAGAAAACGGAAAAATCGGTCTCGATCTCGCACTTAAAGAACATCCCGATCTCATTATGCTTGATCTCATGATGCCGGTAATGGATGGCGTGACAATGTATACACTCTTGCGAAAAGACCTCTGGGGAAAAGGTGCCTCCATCGTTGTGCTGACCGGAATTAAAGACGACCAGATTAGCGACGTAATGAAAACGGACCCCAATTTAAGCTATCTTTCAAAAGAGCACTGGATGATGGATGATGTCGTAGCAAAAATCACCTCAGAACTCGGTGTAAAAGATGTGGTAAATCAAGTCAAGAATGTACTTCTTGCTAATCCACCCGCATAAATTTACAGAAATTTTTTCTTCATGAATTATTAATGCGCTGATGCGCTTTTTTTGTATCAACTCTTGCTCCCCCTACTTCATCATTACTTAATGGTGTACTGATACGCTTAGTCGTGAATCCACACCTCACGTGAGGATAGTAATTAATAATTAACGTTATTAAAAGTATAGTTTGTGCACTCATGCACGTAACATTAACTAATCATTAATCATGAAGAAATCTTTTAAATACGCAGTGTCTGCGATCCTCGTCACTGCATTCCTTCTTCCCACCATATCATCTGCGCAGGGAAATGAGGTAACAATTGCAGCGCTGATGGAACAAATTAAACAGCTTCAAGCACAGATCACGGCACTCCAAACAGCACAGCAGGAAGTGCGCGAGGAGATAGCACCTGTAATCGAATTCGCCAGAACATTGCGCCAGGGAGCGCAGGGTGATGACGTGCGCATGATCCAGGCACTTCTTGCTTCGGACCCATCTGTGTATCCCGAGGGCGTTATCTCAGGGCAATATGGTCGGATGACGACCAATGCAGTAAAGCGATTTCAGAGAAAACATGGCCTTGCACCTGTCGGCACTGTCGACACACGTACATACCTAGAAATGGATGAGATGTATGATGACGAGAAAATGGAGCTTCAGGTAATTCAGTCAACCACGGGAACGGAGACCGTAGTGTGCCACCGTATTCCACCAGGACATTTCGTTGCACCAGGATGGCAGCGTCGCCATGGAGGGAATCGCGAGATCGTTCCAGACTGCCAAACCTTGCCACCAGGAATTGCCAAAAAATTGCATTTTCCTGGAACAAGTACACCGAGCACTGATGTAGATGCACCTACAGTCTCAGTCACTTCTCCATTTTCAGGAGCGAGAATTTCGAGAAATGTCATGTTGCGCGCGACTGCACAGGATAATGTCCGTGTAGCCGGTGTGCAGTTTGTGGTTGATGATTATTTTGTGGGCGGAGAAGACATGGCGGCTCCCTATACCACAAGCTGGAATTCACGAGGTGTAGCAAATGGGATGCATACTGTCGTTGCTGTTGCTCGTGACAGAGCAGGTAACCGCGCTACCTCATCCCCCGTAAGCATTTTCGTAAATAACGGAAGAAACGGAAATGGAAACACTAACGGAAACGGCAATAACAATGGCAACGGAAACGGTACAACAACGCCACAACCAGATACCACAGCCCCACAAATAATTAATGTGATTTCAAGTGGAATTGGAAGCACAACAGCAACAATTTCGTGGACAACCAATGAAGCTGCAACCACACGGGTGTATTACAGCACTGTTTCCCCGGTTGCTACAGCCACCGCACAATTCCAAGAGGTGGGCGGCTCGAGAACTGCTCATAGCGTGAACCTCACCTCACTTGCAGGAGGAACCACCTATTTCCTACTCATCGTTGCGACTGATGCTGTAGGGAATAGGACATCGATGCCAACCACCATTACCACAACGTCACAGTCAGGTTCTGGTGACACAACGGCACCAGTGATCACCAATATTGTTTCAAGTGGAATTGGAAGCACAACAGCAACAATCTCGTGGACAACCAATGAAGCTGCAACCACACGGGTGTATTACAGCACCCACACCCCGGTCACTACCTTCAAACCATTCCAAGAGGTAACAGGCTCCCGAACTTCGCACTCCATAACTCTGACCCAACTGGACCCAGGTATGACCTACAATATTCTTGTTGTTTCAACCGATGCCGCGGGGAACATGACTTCGATGACGATGCCAACCACCATTACCACAACATCACAGCCAGTGGGTGATACATCTGCACCGCTTATCTCGAACGTGGTTTCAACCGTGGTTGTAAGCACAACAGCAAATATCTCGTGGACAACTAACGAAGCGGCAACCACACGGGTGTATTACAGCACGGTTTCTCCTGTTGCTACGGCAACCGCACAATTCCAAGAGGTGGGCGGCTCGAGAACTGCTCATAGCGTGAACCTCACCCCACTTGCAGGAGGAACCACCTATTTCCTACTCATCGTTGCGACTGATGCTGCAGGGAATAGGACATCGATGCCAACAACACTAACGACCCCACCACTCGCTGATATGACAGCACCAAACATTAGCAATATTGTTTCAGGTGGAGTTGCAAGCACCACAGCGAATATCTCGTGGACGACCAACGAAGCGACAATAGGCAATGTGTATTATGGAACGACAAATCCACTTCTGTTTTCAGGAAGCTCTGTGACGCCCGTATCGGTGTTTGCAAACAGTCATAACGCACATCTTCATTCACTAAGTCCCAACACAACATACTTCTATGTTGTTGTGGCAAGTGACACTGCAAACAACAATGCAACGTCCACTCATCACTCATTCGTTACAATGAATTAGTAGAGAAAACGGAACATTTAGTGCAAGAATAATCCGCCCGTCTGGCGGATTATTCTTGCACTCCTATCGCTCCTTCATCACAACCTCAGGAATACCTCATATGCTGAGGAGGTGGCAAAAAGAAATAAAAAACAACACCTTCTGACATTACCGGCCCTTGTTTTGCTTGGATGTTTCTTGCTCCTTACTGCCGTATTCGTGATTGGAATGTATGCGCTCACGTTTGTGACAGAGGTTTCGATCGAAATTATCATACGCATATGCTTTATTATTGCAGGCACATTAGGATTAATTATGAACTGGAAATTTTTCACTAATCGTTTCATGCTGGATCAATCGCGAGGCACATTTCATTCACGTGTAAATTTCTGATAAAAGACGTTTTTTCACCCCAGCTCCACAGAAACATATGAGCAATTTAAACGAAGAGCACAAAAATATTCCCCAAGAGGGAAGTGTCGATCCTTCCGAGGAAAAGGACGTACTAAAGTCAAGGGTTGAATTTGAGAAAACTACAGTCGATGTGCTTACAAGATACCTTACGCGTGTGTTCGGTAGTTTCTTGTTTCTGTGCGCAAGCGCACTTTTCATTATCGGATGGATTTTTCTTAATGCGGGACTCATTTCGAGTATTCCACAATTTGATCCGTATCCATTTACACTACTCATGATGATGGTTTCATTTTTTTCCATCTTCATATCAATGATCGTGCTCATGACCCAAAGCAGGCAGGAAAAAATCGATCAGGTGCGTCATCATATTGATTTAGAGATAGATGTCCGCGCCGAACACGAAGTAACAAAAATACTTCATATGCTCGATGAATTACGTGAAAGTCTTGGAATAGCAAAAAAAGAGGACAAAGAGCTTGAGCAAATGAAAGAAAAGATCGACATTGTTGAGATCAAGGAGGGGATAGAGCAGGTTATCGAGTCAGAAGAAAAAGAATAGCTCAAAAACCGGCCCCTCTGGTCCGGTTTTCTACCAGTCTCTACGCGCTTCACTAAAAGCCGCCAATAATACCCCATCCTCGTTTTTTGCTCTTTGCAGGAGTAATGGCCGTTTCCTCGTCTTCAAAATACTCCATTTCGCTTTCATCATCTTGGCTACCCGGCGTTGCACTGTTTGTGTTGTTCATATATTGATATTAGTTACCTAATAATAGTACTTTCGCAACACAGGAGATGAACATGTTTGTCTTTATGGTGTCTGGCGCTAACTAACGCACGCTTCACGTTTGCAAAAGACTCAAAATATCCGAGGGATAATTTGTTCATATCGCCGCATGCTGCTGTGGTGACGGAAGAGTGGATCACGCATTAAGGTTGCACAGGGAAATATTGCAGAAATGATATGAGAAAACTCCGGCGTCAGACTGTCCTTACTCTTCCTTTTTGGAGATTTTTTTGCCGTACGCATATAGCGTTGTATTAACGAATAATGGCACACCCAACCAGACTACTAACAATGGAGACAAACTCATGTGATAATGCACCTGCGCACGCCGCTCCCCCCAAATCAAGATTTGAACCCCAGAAAAAGTTGAGGTATCGTGAAATTTAAGAGGATGGGCGTGCAAACGTGGCATTAAGTTTCGTGACCCGTAACGTCATAGGGGTATAAGGAAACTAACCAACACGCTTGCACTGAAAATTACAATTTCTGAGAACATGTTGTCTATAGCTATTGAGCTGATAGAACTAGAACAAACAATCATAAACGAACATAGCGTATGGTGTATCACAAATTATTTGCGCAAATATTTGCCATGCATGTTCATACGTATCTGAGCCTATTGTATCGAGAATAAATGAAAAGATTATGAAATTTATTAGGAGCAAACTACAGATTATTTATGAAATACAAAATATTATATGTCAAATTTGCTGCAGGGCTTCTTAGAAAGGAAGAGTGTCTAATTCCCCCATATGTGCCCACACCGTTCCACTACTTGGGCAGCTTTACAGTAAATACGGTACCTTTTTGAGGATGGCTTGCGACCTCAATATCCGTGTAATGCATGTGGGCGACCTCACGTGCGATGGTCAGTCCAAGGCCGTGTTGGCCGTGGCGTATCGCATCTGCACCTTTAAAAAAGGGGTCAAATATATAAGGAATATCTGCATCTGAAATTCCGTTTCCCATGTTAAGTACGCTGATGTGGACGTGGTGGTCAAGATCGAGAAGCGACAATTTTACTACGCTGTTTGCGGGCGAGTGCATTATGGCATTTTTGACCAGACGCAATATCATTTCTTCCAGGGCAGAAAAGTTTCCCCACACAAGCTCCTCGCCCTCGTTAGGAAGGTCAATTTTTACTTCACGTTCTCTAGCAAGCAATAGAAGAGTGCGCCCCGCTTTATTCACAACACTTGAGATGTTTACAGGGGACATTGGCGGCGGTTGCCCGGCACCCTCTGATGAGAAGTGTAGAAAATATTTTACAATCTCAGCAACACGATCAACTTCTTCTATCACTGAGGCCGCAAATTCCTCCACCTCACTTTGCGTGATATCACGCTTTCTCATTTGCGTGATTTCCGCCGTCGCCTTTAATATCGAGAGCGGTGTATTGAGTTCGTGGGCGACATTGGATGTAAAGTATTTCCGCCTCGCATCAAGCAGTTTTGCCGGCCTCATGGCAATACGGGTTAGGCCGTATGCCGAAAGTGTCATAAAGAACAAAATGACTATTTTCATCAGGGTACCTGATTCGAGAAAGGGGAGAAGGATATATGAGCCAATTCGCTCCAGTGCTTCCATAAAGGAATATTCAACGAAAAGCGCAGAGCTGATGGATTGGAGTGCTGGGCTCGCAATAACATCAGTAAGTGCATATGTGCCAAAAAGGC
>JAYTCK010000060.1:0-6819 GCA_043736515.1 bacterium | reverse complement strand
GGTGGTGATTGGACTACTTGTAGCGGTCATTATCTCCCTCGTCATCTTGTTCTTCTTCTTCGGCTAGAACTTCTAAATTTGGCGCCTTTCAGTTTTTCCCCTCAGAAAAGTTTGGAAGCGGTATAACCCATACCGCTTCTCAAACATTTTCCTTAGAAAAAACTGAAATCCATCCAAATTTAGAAATTCTAGCAGCGTTCGAGTTTGAGTTTTATTACCGCCTTTCTTTGAAAGGCCTTGTATCCCCAAAATAAACCGTTAAACCGGTTTATTTTCGCTTAAAATCACTTATAATGTAGGTATGGTTGCACTTACTATTGACGCACGGACAAAAGCCGCTTTTCAATCTTTTGTATTAATGGCTGGGCTTTTCACAATGCTCCACATTGCACAGGATGGCACTCCGCTTGGGGTGATGACAAAAAATGCATACGAAAATGTTGCGAGTGTGTCGTCGATGTCTGCGGCGGTACCACCCAGTGAATACAGCTATCTTGCTATGCAATTTGCGCAAAAAGAAGGTGAACTCACATCGCGGGAGCAAGCACTCCTCGCAAGAGAGGAGGCTTTTGGCGCACAATATCAGCAAGCGATTGATGCAAATAAACGTCTCACACTTTTTGTACTTGGAGGGGTAACAATATTTTTACTCTTGCTTATTTTTGCAAACTTTTATTTTGATATGCAAAGAGGGAAAAATAAAGCAAGGCAAGAAATTAGTGCTAATCACACGGGTGAGTTTACCACGCGACTATGATCCAGAGACCAAATCAAAGAGGGCAGGTCATACTCAAGAAACAGATAGCACAAAAACCGCCGCCACGTAGGAGGAAAGGGAGTTTTTTTAAAGGCTCTCTTGTTGTGATCGGTGCAGTACTTTTGACTACGTTTGCAATTCAAGCATCAGATTCATACCGTATACCTGGCACCTCCTCTCTCGTGGCAGGTGTTGGGGGAAGCAAAACTGAACGCTGTCCGGTAGATATGGTGTATATACCAAGCCCCAGCGGAGGATTTTGTATCGATCTTTATGAGACAGCACCAGGAGAGGTGTGTCCGCACAATGATCCAATGAATCAATTTGAAACTGAAGGTAACCTCAGTAATCCACTCTGTGTCCCGGTTTCAAAAAAAGGTCTACGTCCTTGGGTAAATGTATCTATGCACCAAGCAATGGCACTCTGCGCAAAAGTGGGAAAGCGTTTACCTTCGCACAATGAATGGTATCGTGCTGCGATTGGTACTCCCGACAGAGTTTCATCTGAAAAAGGCATGTGTGCTTTAGGAAAAGTAGGACAAGGACGCGGTGACGCAACGGGAACGCACGATAAATGCCTTTCATCCTATGGCGCATATGACATGGTGGGAAACGTTTGGGAATGGATAGATGCTACGGTCAGTGAGGGGATGTACCAGAATCGGCTCCTGCCTGTCGAGGGATATGTTGCTGAGGCAGACCAAGACGGAGTCCCGTCAGCGGTAGGCGAAGCATCATCCGCATTTGGTGAAGACTATTTCTTTATCGACCCAGTGGGTGTAAAAGGAATGTTCCGCGGAGGATTTTGGTCTATGAACGAAAAAGCGGGAATGTTCACCATCAACGCAACCATACCCACGTCCTTTGTCGGCGTCGCTGTTGGGTTCAGGTGCGTGCAGGATGCAAAATAATAATGAATAAAGTTTTTTGAGAGAGGTTCGAGTATAATGAAATAATGAATTCGATGGGCAACCTTTCTTTTTATGACATGACTTTGCGATGGATGTTTCTCTCTCTCTTCGCTTGTATTTTTTTGCCACTCCCTGCTTTTGCCGGAACTCTTTCGGTGGTAAGCAACGTTATTTCGAGCTCTGCTCCTTCAGCAACGACAACGACACACACACTTACGTTTACTACAGGGACAATCGTACCCGCGGGCGGAAGCATTATTCTTGCGTTCCAGCCCACAGCAGGGATACCCTTCATCATTCCTGCAGCCCTCGATTTTACAGATGTTGATGTTGCTGTGTCTGTGGGTGCTGGACCATTTGCAGATCGCACGCTTGCGGCCGCTCCCAGTGTTACGGATGACGGTGTTGCTGTTGTTTCGGGCTCGTCAGGGTCTATCGTCGTTACTCTTGCGTCAGGTGCCGCGGCTATACCAGCCGGCGCAACGGTCCGTATTAAAATAGGATCCAATGCGACGTTTGGAGTTACGGGAGATCAATTTATTGAATCACCCGCATCCCAAAATTCCTATCATATTCGTATATACACCCGAGATTTACTGAACGGAACAATAGATGGAGGGAGTACAATGATCGCTCTTGTAGCCCCTGTCACCGTGACGGGCGCTTCGGGAATCATCGTACCACCGGTGCGCTCTAATGGGCTTCCTTCTGGGCTACTCCCTGGAAGCACAGCGAGCGTGATGCTCTCGCTTAATACAGATATTCCTGGAACTTGTAAGTACGCGACAAGTTCTGGTGTAGCTTTTTACAGCATGTCATCGTCGACGATTTTTACAAAAGCAAACGCTGAGCTTCTCCACTACCAATCATTTGCTGTTGCGACAAATACGGTCTACAGCATCAATGTGCGTTGTTACAATGCTAATTTTATTTTTAATACCGATGACTATCTTATTACTTTTGAAATTGGTGTCGTACCCAACGCTTCCTCAACGCCACCTCCACCCCCTGCACCTCCACCCCCACCTCCCGCTCCTTCCGGACCTTCGGGCGGCGGAGGTGGAGGTGGCGGACTTTTTATGGGGACAGGTGAAGTCACTCTTGAGGGATTGGCATTTCCGGGAGGCACGCTTATCGTTACGCAAGATGGTGTTGTGGTAAAAGAAGTGGCAGTAGCCTCACTAGGTAATTTTAGTGAGAACATTAAACAACTGCAGCGTGGAACCTATAATTGGGGAGTTTCGGTGCGTGATGCGAGTGGACGAAAGAGTAGTATCTACAGCTCTACGATCTACCTTCTGGGAAAAACAAATAATATTATTGCCCCTATTTATCTTTCACCGACAATAAGCGCCGTATCGAAGACAGTCCCGGTCGGTGATGATGTTGTACTGTCAGGTTTTGCAATACCGCTTCGCCCAGTACAAGTACTCATGAACAAACAAGGAGATGTGCTTAGCGCAAAAATTGTTTCAGCGACAACCACGGCAAACGGTAATGGATCGTGGACACTCAAACTCTCCACAAAAGATCTTCCTAAGGGCACCTATGAGGTAAAAGCTGTCTCACTGGTAAACGATAAAGACCGAAGTTTGTTGAGTACGACTCTCTACATCGGCCTCGGTGAGGACCCAAATCCCAACTTTGAAAACCGCTCTGACTTAAACAGAGACGGCAAAGTAAATCTCGTTGACTTCTCAATACTTCTTTTCAATTGGAAGGGGAGTGATGCGGTGGCGGATATCAATCAAGATGGGACGGTGAGTCTAACGGACTTTTCGATCATGCTCGCCAACTGGACGGGGTAGTAGAATTTGGCAAGGTGCAAAGCGCGGGCAAAGCCCATTGCCAAATTTCACTACCCCGTGGATCGGTTAAACTTCCATTTTGGGCGTATTTCGGGCGTGGCTTCAAACGAGAGTCCGAAGAACGTACTCAAAGTACCGCCCTGTCGGACATCTCGCTCTTGCCACAAGCCGAACTACATCCCAAAATGGATGTTTTAGTGATTCCCACTGCATTGTCTCAATGCAGTATAATTTCTCGACTTTTTGAGTCTACATGCTAGTTTGATGAAGGAATTGTTCGTTGTCATTGTGGCAACATAAGGAGTAGTCCTATGGTAAGAAAAGTGAAACACGCGGACCCTCTTTTGTACTTCGGTACATTATTGAGGTTGGACAAAGAGGGCATGGTCGCGCTTGCACAGGAAGCACTTCTCGGTGCTGAAGATGGTGAGCTCTATTTTGAGCGCACCCTTCATGAGGGCATCGGGCTCGATGATGGGCGCATCGATGCGCCATCGTCAAGCGTTACACAGGGTTTCGGTGTTCGTCGCGTAAACGGTAAGTCAGTTCTCTATGCATCAGGAAATAGTATCGGAAAAGAAGAAATACTTTCCGCAGCAAAAGAACTCGCAGAGTTCTCAGGTGTCAAGGATGACTATGTTCCGTGCGTACAGATGAAGGACATTGGGGCATACTATGCGAGCGTCACCCCAGTCCTCTCGCTCAGGCAGCGTGCGAAGCTGCTGCAGGCCATTGATCGTCATGCGCGCAAGGACACGATGGTGACGAATGTGGACACCACACTCAATTGTGTGAGCGTTATGGTGCTCATCGTGCGTGCCGATGGTCGGATTGTCAGTGATGTGCGCCCTATGACGCGACTCGATGTGGATGTGCAGTGCACCTCCAGAGACAAAACTGACAGTGTTCATGGCAGCATAGGTGGTCGCTATGATCACACACACGTTTCCCCTGAAGCAGTATGGATGCCCCTTGTTGATGATGCGATTGCTCAAGCAAAAGACAAATTGCGTGCTGGACCATGTCCTTCAGGCGAAATGCCCGTTGTGCTTGGTCCAGGGTGGGCAGGAGTATTGCTCCATGAAGCTATTGGGCATGGACTCGAAGGAGACTTCGTATGGCAGAAAACCACCGTGTTTGCCGATATGATCGGGAAATCTGTCGCGAGTCCGTTGGTAACGGTTGTTGATGATGGGACCATGCGCCTCGCGCGTGGGTCACTCAATACTGATGACGAAGGAACTCCGACCGAAGAGACGGTGCTTATCAAAGACGGCATACTGGTCGGCTTCATGCACGACAGACAAAGTGCACGCCTTTTGGGATTTCCCGAAACAGGGAATGGTCGTCGTGAATCATTTGCGTACCCTACTTTAGTGCGGATGAGAAACACGGTGATGCGTTCTGGTGATACACCGCCTGAAGAGATTATTACGAGCACTAAATCAGGGCTCTATATGCCTGCATTTGCGGGTGGAGAGGTAGACCCCGTAACAGGACAATTTGTGTTCAAGTGCGAACTTGCATATAGGATTGTTGACGGAAAGCTTGGTGATCCTGTCGTGGGTGCGACACTTATTGGAAATTGCACGACCGTACTCCTCCATGTCGACATGATCGGAAACGACAGTCGACTCGGTGGTGCAGGTACCTGCGGAAAGGGTGGACAAGGTGTGCCCGTCGGAATTGGTCAGCCAACACTTCGACTCATCGGTGGTGTCACCGTCGGTGGGACAGAATTATCAGAAATGAAGGAGTAAGCATGGAAGCCAACGCATTACGTGATATTGGTGAACGACTGATAGAGCTTGCAAAGAATGAAGGTGCAACTGATGCAATCGTCACCGTGTCGTCTGGGTTAGAAAAATCAGTAAGTGTGCGCAACGGAATATTGGCGTCCTCGCCAATTTCTCAGTCTGCACAATTTTCTCTGACTGCAATTATCGGAGAGCGCCGTGGGCAAGTAGAGTATTCTTCGTTTGCCCCAGATGATCTGGTGCTTGGAGCAAAGCGCGCTGTTTCATTGGCGCGTGTTGCGACAAAAAATCCTCATCTGCGCTTATCCACAAAGAGTGAGTGGCCGTGCACGATGTCGGCACTACCAGACACCATCCTACTCCTCGACACATGTGATAGTGGTGAGCCACCCACATTAGTGGAGCTAAAAGAGCGTGCTCTTCGACTCGACTCTATCGCACGAAGTATGCGCGGTATTGCGCGGAGTGAGGAGACAGAGTGTGGATACTCAGTGGGAACCCATGTTCTCATGATGTCCAATGGTTTTTGTGGGATAGAAACGTACACGCACCACCAGAAATCGACGAGCGTGATCGCCGAGCAAGATGGACTGATGAAGACTGAAAGTGAGGAGCACGCCGCATTTCATTTTTCCGATCTTCGTTCGGATGAAGAGTGCGCACGACGTGCAGGGGAGTACGCGGTGTCACAGCTGGGTGCAAAACCAATTGCAACTGCGAAGATGCCGGTCATTTTCGACAAGCGGATTTCTCGCCGACTCCTCTCACCGCTTATAGAGGGAATCAGTGGAAGTAATGTGTATCACAAATCAACATTTCTTCTCAATAAACTCCATGAGCGGATATTTCGAGAGGGTGTAATGATCGTTGAAGAGCCGCATCGTCAACGTCGTTTGGGCTCACAGCTCTATGATGACGAGGGTGTGAAGTCCACATCATGGACGCTTGTACGCAATGGCGTGCTTACGATGTGGACTACAACAATAGAGTCAGCATCGAAATTGAAAATTTCTCCTACAGGGCATGCATCGGGGCCGTCGAACCTGTCGCTTCGTGCGAGCAGAATATCTCGTGACGATATGATTAAGGATATTTCTCGAGGCTTGCTTGTGACGGGCATAATGGGAAGTGGTACAAATATTGCTACCGGTGATTATTCTGTCGGAGTCGAAGGATTTCTCATCGAAAATGGAATAATCACACATCCTGTCAACAAGGTGACCATCGCAGGAAATCTCATTGATATGTATCGTGAGCTCATCCCCGCGAATGACCCATCAGATCATTCGAGTGGTGCGAATGCCCCGAGCTGCTTCATCCCCTCCATGATGGTCGGAGGGTGTTAATCAGAGTTTTTTGTATATCAAACACCCTACGATTGTAGGGTGTTTTTTTGCAGCTATGGACACACAAACCAATATCCACTCGTTCTCCACATCGTGCACTTGTGATACGTGTACGAATTGCTCGTGAGCACGTATAATAGATATGACTCTACCGTGCATGCGTTTGAGGAACGCATTAGCAATTAATTAGTACTTTCGTTTATGAGTTCATTTTTACAAAAATTGAAGGGAAAGGGTGTC
>JAYTCK010000059.1:0-19063 GCA_043736515.1 bacterium | reverse complement strand
GCTCACGCCAGACTTTTTGCATGCCACCTGCACGATGGGCATTTCTTTCAATGCATCAAGGAGGTGAGCTTTATCGCTACTTTGCCGCACCTCAACCGAAGAAGTCATATCTTCTTCGGCTTAAGTCCGGTCAGTTTCGTCCAGCGGTTGAGTATTACCTCGGCATACACAGGCGATTTCTCCATGATGTTGCATCGACGTTTCATCTTTGTCGACGCAATAAGCGTAGATCCGCTACCGCCAAATGGTTCGACGACGAGATCCCCACGTTTCGTGAGGACCTTGATGTATGGAATGAGGATTTCAGTCGGTTTTGTTCCAAAGATAATTCCTTGTCCTGATGACTTTTCATCTGCCGCTTTGTAGTCAATGAAGTCAGTCGGGCAGATTTTCTTTCCTTTCTCGTATCCTTCCCACTGAGGCTTACCGGATATCGCATACAGTGCGGTTTCGTATTCGTTCTGAAGTAGCTCATCTTCTTGTTCCTGATTGAATCCCCGCGCTTTCGGCGACGATCCAACCATTGCAATGTCATGCTTCGAGAAGAACTTGTATTTCGCAGAGAAACCCTGTGTGCGGTTGGGGAGATGCCACACGATCATGTTCTTCACTTTCCAATGCTTCTCCATCTCGCCCCAAATGGTACGGATGTTCTTCCAGTTCTCATAGACGATGATGTGGAAATCATCTTTTGCTGCTAGTTTAACATTAGCCATCCAGAGTTCGGTAAAGTTGTCGGGAAGGGAATCGGTCTCAAGATAGCGTCGGTTCTTCTTTGCTCCGAAACCTGTAGTGACCCCATCCTTTGCCTTGGTTTTGCCGTGAAGGTAGTCCAAAATATACGGCGGGTCGGTGAAACACATATCCGCCTTCTCACCGTCCATCAGTTTGGCAAAGTTCTCCGGAATCGTACTATCACCACACATTAATTTACTTCCATCGAGATCATAGACATCACCTTTCTTCACCGCGATCTTGTCGATCTTGAGTTTTTTTAGTTCCTTTTCCAAATCGAACTGTTCTGGCTCATCCTCTATAGCGAAGATATCATCGAGATCTTCGCTGGAGAATCCGACGTCCGCAAGAAAAGCTTCATCGAAGGTGGAGAGCATGTCCCAATCGAATTCACCTGTATTTTTATTGAGGCGAATGTTCAACTCTTTTTCTTTTTCAAGATTGGGGATGTTGATATAGACCACCGGTACCATGGTGATACCGAGTGACTTCATTACCTCCAATCGAAAGTGCCCACCGATCACAATGTTCTCTCGTTTCGGCGCCGCATTCACGAGAAGGGGATCGACGACCCCATAGCGCTTAATGCTTACTGATAATTGTGCTTCCGCTTTCTTGTCCCATTTGCGGGGATTATATTCAGCGGGCTTGAGGATATCGATCGAAACGTATTCGATTTTGATATCCTTTGTTGTTGCGTTATTTTTCATACGCAGGATTTATTAACCGATAATAATCGGCTTTTCGTTTTCAAAAACGAAAAAACCCCAGATGTTCTCGGCTTTCTCGTGAAGTGGGGGGAGTGAACGAGAAAAAGCCTAAAACACAGTAAGCTTTTTCTCGCTCGTGAGGCGAGGGAAGGTGGTTTGAATCACCTTTAGTTCGGCGAACCCAGCTGGGGACGATTTCTCTCATCCCACCGAACTTCTTTTGGCACAACATTCGTCAGGTCATGATCCCGACTGGCATAGGCTAGCCCCTTGATAGCATTATTACTCTTATTGTACGCCTGTTTTGAAGATTTGCGCAAATGAGTTTTGCACAGGCAGTAAGTTGCCGATCGTAGAATTCCGACTAGCCCCGTCACACAATAGTAGCTTTAAGCAACAAAAATGCTTATATTAATGTTGGCCACGTGGCCATTCTTATGGAAAGTCGAAAGCATTTTGCACAGCAAGTTGCAAAGAGAATTTCTGAAAATCACCAGAAAGGTGACGAGTCTTTTATTTTTGGTATTTCAGGAAAGTGGGGTGAAGGGAAGACAGTTTTTCTTGGGGAACTTGAGCGCGAGCTCACTGCGATTGATGCGAGCTTTCGGATATACAAAATTAACCCGTGGAAATATGCTTCAGATAAGCACGCTTTTTTACGGATCTTCTTAAAAGCACTCTATACCAAGGATTCAAACTGGCTCAAGCGTCTTCGAGATGCCTTAAATGACAGCGATGAAATTGGGTCTTTAGATACAGATGTTACGCGGATTTCAATACATGGGGGTTGGTTGTTTACAATCGTTTTGTATACAGCACTGGCCAGTATTGCTTACTACTTTTGGGTAGATGTATTTAATTTTTTCAAAATTTGGTGTCCGCAAATAAGCAATTTTTTGCTGAGTGCCAAACTCCCGTTGAAGATACTTGGTGCGGCAATTCTACTACCGACAATTTTAGTGTTTATCGGCAAAGCCCTGATTACTCAACGAAGTTTTCACTCCATCAAAACCATTGACGAGTTCGACGGACTGCTTGCGGAGGTCTTGTCGCGTATGCGCAGGCAGGGCATTCTCCCTGTTATTTTTGTCGATGATCTAGATCGAGTTACTCCGCAGGCCGCGAGAGACGTATTAGACAATCTTCGCACTTTTTTTGATAAGCCGGACCTCTCCTTCGTGGTTACAGGAGATCACAGCGTTTTAGAGCGCTATCTGGGAAACGAATTGTTTTCAAATGGGACTGAACCTGAACAAATCGAGGAGGGAAGAAGATTTTTGAAAAAAATCTTTAATGTCTATTGGCGGCTTCCGCTACCTGTCGAATATGAGCTTAAGGGCGTTATTGACGATGCCCTCTCAATGCATGAGGACAAGTTGAAAATGATTTTTTCGAATGAAGGAGACCTAAGCATATTACAGAGATATCTTGGTGAGTACTTTGAAAAAAACTTTCGACAGATCACTCGTTTTCTCGATACTTTAATATTTACTTTTGAGATTATTTATCTAAAAGAAGGAGTGGCCGACAGTCAAAAAGCCTACTACGAAGACCTCCGTAGCAACCCTCTTTTGGTTGTGAGAATTTTGATGATTCAGGAGTTGTGCCCGCCTCTTTTTGAAAAAATACTCGGGGATGCACAGATACTTGGAGATTTGGAGTATGCGGTTGAACAAAAAAATTCACCAAAAGTGAATGAGGTCATAAAGGCTCAATTACTGAACAAACTTTCTCCGACTCAGGATTTATTCATTCGAAAATTTCTTTACGAAGAGCCGAGGTTTTATCGCAATTCAAGTCTAGTGGTTTCCGATCTTCGTCCTTTCCTGTATTTGGCCGCCGACTCAAGTTTCGGTGATTCTCGAGGACCATCTGGTAAGGACTTTTTGAAGATCGTTGATACAGGAGATCCGGAGCAGATAAAAAATTCTCTTCTTTTAATGGGGGAGAAGAAGGCTGAGGAATCCACCGATGAGTTTGTCGCTCAAATAGAAAATATTACTGATGATCTTACAAAGGCAGGAAGAATCGAAACTCTTCTGACGGCTCTTGCTGCACTGCCCCGTGAGTATTTATTGCACAAGATTTTCGCTGAAAGGATGTCGTTACTAAGTATGGATTTTAATAAAAGCCTTTCTCAACAGCAGAAAATGATTAACTACATCCTATTCTGGAAATGGTTGGACATGATTGACAGTGAGGAATTGAGTGAAAAATATTTACCAAAGTTTCCCTATCAAGTTTTTACTGATTTTGATAGCCCCGCTTTTCTGGGCATGATTCGGTCTTCGGATGTTCAGGGTGACACAATGAGGCGGGGATTTACCAGTAAAATTGTCTTACGATGGTTAATTTCCTATCATCCACAAAATCCAGCTGATGCAGAGAGTCGAATGAAAGAATACTTTCCCCACTGTGATCAAGAGATAGTGAAAGAGGAATTTGCTCCACTGGGAACTCGCTTAATCGATATAATAGCCTCAGATAGTGAACCTGGACTTCGCGGGTCACGCTTTGAGCTGGTCTCTGAATATTCAGCCCAGCTTCTTCCGGATTTGAAGACCAAGGTTTTAAATGCCATAACAAATAAAAGCCAGACGCTTACCAAGTGGGCAATCGACAAGATCGGGGATGCTCCATGGACAAAGAAAGAGGTGGGCAGTGCAATGCTAAAAAATGTTAGCTCGGCCTCTGATTATGGCACCCTATTTCATGCCCTGATGTTCATGGTTAATAATCAAGAAATTATTGCGGAGAATAAGTCACTATGGAAGATTCTTTTGTCGAGTAAGATATTCATCGACCACCTCGTGGAGTTTTCTGGGTCACTGTCATTTGTCGTGTTGGCACCGGACGAAGACGACGCTCGAACACTACTCGACGGGGTATTAGAGAAAATTAGATCACTGCCGGCAGAGATACAGAACGCACAGATCCTTACTCTAAAAAAAGATGTTTGGGTTTGGAAAAACATGAACAAGCTTTCGAAGAAAAAACTTGGGAAATTGGCCGAACTACCATCAGCCACTGAGGTTTTGGCAACATGGTCTCAGGGTGGGGGTTCAGACAAATGAGACGCAGCGCGAGACACCCTTACGGTGTCTCATTTGTCTCATTTTTCAAAATATGACCCCGACCGAGACACATCAATACAAGAGGAGAGACAGATGCTAGAATATGCTTACAACGTCTCACTTGGTAGTGTTCGCGACCGAGACAGCCAGCAACTGGCACAAAAATCTCCGTAAGGAGATTTTTGTTTTGCCGTTGCTCGTCGGGACCTGGACTCGAAAGACGGAGGCGCGAAGCCGACCTCCGTCTGCGGAGGGCGTTGCCGAGTCGGGGTGAGGTGTGGCTTATTGGGAACCCATTCTGATGGGAGTCACACCGCAAGACCTTTTGATGTTTTTTCTGAAAAATCCAAAAGGTGTACAGCTCCTGTAAGGAGGAGAGTACTTTGGCTTTTGGTGAAGTTAAACCAAACGACTTAGTAACTCGTGACCGAGTCCAGGTCCCGCAGCAATTGAGAATAGGTTCGGATGACCTAGGTGTAACGGAGTGCTTTCGTTTCGTGTACAATGTGATTATGAAAAAAATATCAATTCCGATACTAATATTTGTCTTGGTGATTATTTGTATTATATTTTCTTTGAGACTTTTTTCCTTGGAACGCAGTGAGGAGCGAACCCCTACGTCGTTAGTTGGTAATCATGTAACAGCTATTTCCACCACAAGTGACACACAAATAATTCGGCAGGATACCTCCTCGTCGACAGTATCCGTAGAATTACCCCAAAGCTCACCACCTACGCAGAACCACAATACAGATGCATGTGAGCAATATGGGACTGAGGCCACTCTAAGTTCCTCGCAAATGCTTGAGTGTCAAAAAAAGTGGTCAATTCCCAATGAAGATGGATATTCCCGGTTTTCATATCACCCCACCAAGTTAACTCTCTCTGGTACATACGAAAAATATTTATTCAAAGAGAATAATAAAACAAATCTCTTTACCAGTGAAGGTGTACATTTTTTGCCGGATAAAAACGAATTTAGCAAATTACCAATCTCTGGTTACCTTCCTGATGATAAGCAGATTAATTTTAGAGATCTTGATGCGGCCGAGATTTCTTTCGGTGTTCATAATGAAATCTACTCATCCAGTTCTGCACAGTCTTGCACACTTAGCGGCACTGCAACAATCGAAGTATCAGAAATAATAATTGATAATTTTGAAGGGGGAACACCTTTATCTTCGCGGCAGGTGGCACGGCTTGATAAAATTATCAAAAAAAGCCCGTATATTATTGAATGTAATTGATAGATTACGTCGTTGCCTTGAAGCCGTAGCAGGAAATAAAGAAATAGTTCAAGATAGATTTCAAATGGACCTTCTTTTCACTAAGTACCACCGTATTTTTGAGACAAGGCCATAGTTCTCGTTTCTCGATCAGTATCCCGTTTGTCCCATTTTAAAAACAGCCCCTACCGAGTCCCGTCAATACAAGAGTCGAAGCCAATGATAGAATACGATTACAAGGTCTCACTTGGTAATGCTCGCGACCGACCTGTCCAGCAATCGGCACAAATACCCCCGTTTCTTGTTGGTCTCATGATCGCAGCACCCGTGCTATCTATGTAATTCGGTAATATCTGCGTTGACAGTGCCTGAAAGCCCTCTATCATAAGAGAGGATGTTTTTCAGTGAAAGGAATGTCTATGAGCCAAAAGCAAAATGAGACAAGCACGCCCGTAAAGGTGCGCACGCGGAAACCCCCTCTGCGCTATTCATTTGATCATCTGGCAATTGTGCTCGATGAGGACACGTACAGGGCATTGCGCAAGTCGCTCCCGATCCCCAAGGCGCGAATCGCCTACGAGTCCCCATATGTGGGCAACCATCACGATGGCATGGAAACATTTGTTGTTCAGCGCGATAATGTCCGCATTGCGTTTATGGTGGGGAGAGAGCGCACGCCGGGTGCTATCTCTCAGATATCGCGGTATCAAATCCGTTATGGGAATATGAAACTCCAGCACATTGCACTCCGCACCAACGACATCGAGCGCGCAGTAAGTGAGTGGCACGACGCAGGCCATGAATTTCTCACACGGACCGCTGATGGCAAGCCCGCTATCCTCAAAAGTGTTGATGCGCGTGGAGTCGTGTACCAAAGTTTCACCATGCCCGTCGCAAGTGGGTTATTTATTGAACTCAAAGAGGTCTGCAAGAAAGAAAAAACATTTGCTGAGTTTCAAGAATTTCGTGACGACAACATTGAGGGACTATGGGGCGCGGTCGAACGAGAACTATCTGACGACCCAGAAAAATTTTGGCAATATACACTGTTTTAAAAACTCTCACGTATGTGCGAGTTTTTTTTATGCATATACCTGCTGTGCCCGTAGTTATTAATCAAACGAATCCAAATGCTCAGTAATGACAAGGAGAGGAGGCCATCTGCTATAACCCCCCCCATGAACATGTTAGCTTGACAATATTCAAGCACTGTTGTTGTATGAATACAGAGTTCTTAAGGGGGCACGGATATGACAGACAAGATTCCATCCCGCAAAACGCTGGTCATCATGCCAGGGTTCAACTGGAGTGCATTTGATATTAAGCAAACGCGAATGACCCCATGTTATGTGGCACCACACGTGATACTCCAGACGGGGCAAGTTGTCTTTGCGCCCGTAGCCTACGCAACAGTGCTCGCGCAGCATGTGGAGAAAGTGCTTAATACACATGTAGCAATCGGCGTAAGTGAGTTTCCTCAGCTCGAAAAAAACTTGCTGAATGCCATTCTTATTTCCAATAATTTGAAGGCTCGCACACTGTACGCCATGATTCAAAAAGTCAAAAGAACGGCATAAGTTTTTGCCCATAGTCGCCTTACGAGAGGCGACTTTTATTTTGGAAAAGAGAAAAAGGGGTCACCATTAATTGACCGCACGCGTGTCGTAATATAGAACATATAAAGTTATTTAATAACTTATGCTGAAAAAAATAAAAAAGAAAAAAATTTTTGATCCACGATTTAATCCGGACCTCACCCCGAAAGAAATGCTCGAAATCGGCGTCTTTGGCGGATTGTATTTTTCTGATAAGCCAGAGGAGTTTTCCAAAAGTTGGTTTATCAAAGCAAAGCTCTCACCTGATGGAAAGCGACACAAGGAACTTAATTATTATGGGGTTAATGCGAGTCAGCCCCTTTCGGTGTGGCAAGCCAAAGGATGGATTCACCCTCAAGACCCCCGTGGGTGGTTCGAGTGGTATTGTCGATACTATTTAGGACGCAGAACTGCTGATGACGAACGGCAAATTAAAAGATGGGTCGCCATGCGAAGACATATGGCGCAAATCAAGAATAATTGTCGTGCCCGAGATATTTTTTGCCGTCAGAGACAACGACAAGCATTACTCCACTGGGCCTATGATTCGAGGAAAATGTAGCCTGTATGTGTCATAATTATAATATGCAAAATATTCAATTAGATACACGAAAATACAATAATGCTCTTTCTCCCGAAGATAGAAAAATTTGCGATATCCTCGCTCTCGAAATAACACGCAACTTGCCAAAAGCGGAGAATAAAATATGGCACGCGCATCCGGTATGGTTTTTGGAGGGTAATCCAGTAGTTGGGTATAGCAAATTGAAAGATAGTGTGCGACTCCTGTTTTGGAGCGGACAGTCGTTCGACGAAAAAGGATTACACAATGAGGGGAGTTTTAAGGCAGCAGATATGCGTTATACCGCAGTGTCACAAATAAACAAAAAAGATCTCAAACGCTGGCTGAAGAAAGCAGAGGACATACAGTGGGACTACAAAAACATTGTGAAAAGAAAAGGTGTATTAAAAAAAATCACACTATAAATTATGTATTGGTATGTAATAATTTTTGGGCTGATCGTGCTGTACGGGTTTTATCAATGGACTGGCATACGGAGTGCAATTTCACAAAGCGTCGACATGATCGCGCATACAGTGCCGTACGAACAGCACCCGCCTTCTCCGAACATAAAAATACTTGTTGCGGGGGATAGTACCGCAGCTGGGGTTGGTGCTCCGTCAGCGCAGTCTATTGCGGGGCGACTGGGCGCTGATTTGCCCGCTGCAGATATTGTGAACATTGGCGTGAGCGGCATCCGCCTCGCGGCACTCAAAGAAAATCTCGCGATGCACAAAGACGGCAACTATGATGTTCTTGTGCTCCAGATTGGTGCCAATGACGTCACGGGGCGTACACCATATGAGGATATTCGTGTAGAGCTCTCGGATGTGCTCACACTCGCCAATACCATAGCAAGCAGCACGGTCGTGCTCACTTCCGGGAATATCGGACTCTCACCTGTGTTCCACTTTCCCGTCTCGAGTTATCTGAGCGAGCGCACAAGGGAAGTACGTAATATTTTTATGACCGAGATTGCGAAGCATGACAATATTACGTATGTGGATCTTTTTAAAGAAAGAAAAGATGATGTCTTCCTCACTGATATAAAGCGGTACTATGCAACAGATCTTTTTCATCCGAGCGGTGAAGGTTATGGTGTGTGGTATCAAGAAGTTGGGCCACGTGTCATGCGCCAGGCGACGTCGACATGAAGGGATTGTGATATTGGTGCAAATCTGAGAAGTGCAGAATGCGGTATAATATCTCTATGATTCACAAACAAATCCGAGTGGCTCTTTGTGCCATACTGGCGCTTTTTGTGTTTCTGCCGTTTCACACTCTTGCCCACCAGCCACGCATTACCGAGAGTGGAGTGACACAAGTACCTCAGCCTGAAATCTCAAAAGCGTATTACGGAGTGCTTAAGGGGGGGCCTGATGTGTATATTATTGAGTCGAGTGCGCCTTTTAATCTTTACGTCAACGTCCTGGTACCTGATACTCTAGGCAACAAGAAAGATGTTTCGGCTGTGGTACTTCGGGATGGTATTGAGATCGCCGTTCTTCTAGGCCAAAATTTTGTGTGGAAGGAATTCTACGAGTTATTTGGCGCAGATACTTACTGGATGGGTCCTGAGTATAGAGCACGAGCGGAAGCGGGAACTTATGAGATTCGGGTTTGGAGTAGCAATAACGACAGCAAGTATGCGCTCGCTGTAGGAGAGATAGAAGTGTTTGGCGCCAAAGACGGCTTCGAAGCGCTCAGGATGATTCCCGAGCTCAAGAAAAACTTTTTTAACGTTTCTCCCATTACTTTCATCGCTTCGCCACTCGGCTGGGGGCTCATTGTTGCGATGTATCTTTTGGCTGGTATTTTCGGACTCGGTTACCGCACCATTTTGAAGCGTTTTGCAAAAGGTGCCGTGCGAAGCGCGCACAACAACATTGGGCGTGGTGACCGCCTGCTCCGCCTCGCCATTGGGATGGGATTACTCCTCCTCGCAATTACGACGACATGGAGTCCAATCCTTATTTTCTTTTCCGGCTTTGCTTTCTTTGAGGCCATCTTTAGCTGGTGTGGCTTCTATGGCGCAATTGGTAAAAATACTTGTCCCACACCTGCCCCATGAAAACGTCGTAAGGCTCGGGTATAATGGTTCTTACATGAGTTATTACAAAAATACATTAATTCTATGAATAAAAATATCATTACATGAATCCTAAGCTTACGTATTTTTCGGGTGCGATCGTCATTTCAGTACTAATATTAGTTTTGGGATGGATAGTCGGCTCTACGCTCCATGATCCCAAGAGTTTTTTCCTGTCCATCTTTGGCATCATTCTTTTTGTGAATGTAACAAGTTTTTTTCTCAGCCGCCAGAGTGCAAGCAGAAAAGATAAATAACAACATCTTCCTCCTTCCCGGTGCGAAAAAACGTACACGTTGGGCGCATGGACAATACCCCAAACGGTGGTAGAATCGTTCGTAGATTGAAGCTTGTTATCTACGGAGGTTCACTTGGAAAATGTCGGAAAAAGTCAGGTTGTAAATAACACAGCCGGAAAAAGCGCCATCTTTTGGGCAGTTGTAGCATTTCTGCTCACAAAGGGCGCAGTCATCCTCAAAGCACTCAAAGCCCTGAAGTATGCGAAGTTCCTGATAACCGCTGTCACGATGTCCCTTTCGGCGATTCTGTACGGTTTCGCTTTTGGTTCGTGGTATTTTGCGATCGGTATCGTGCTCCTCTTGCTCGTCCATGAGTACGGACATGTAGTTGCAATGTGGAAAAAGGGAATCAAGGCTTCTGCGCCGGTATTCATCCCGTTTCTTGGAGCGGCAATATTTGCCGAAATTCCCGACAACAAAGATGATGAAGCATATATCGGATATGGCGGTCCGCTCATTGGTACTGCGGGAGCAATCGCATGTATTGCGGTGGCGTTTACGTTTCCTTCTGGTTCGTTCTGGTCCACACTTCTCCATATTCTGGGAAATGTTGGGCTATTCATCAACCTTTTCAATTTGATACCGGCGCGGCCGCTCGACGGGGGACGCATTCTCCACCCAATTGGCGGAGGAGTCGTGTACTGCGGGTTTGCACTTTTACTCATCCTTGCGCTTGTCGTACATGATCTGATGTTTGTGCTTATCGCGCTTTTTGCCGTCGACAATATGCCCGTCAGGCGTTTTGTCACGAGAATGCTCTATGGAATGTGGTGGGTTGCTCTTGGAATAAATTTGCTGTTTCTGTACCAGGGATGGATAAGCTATTCACTCCTATTCCTTATTTTCGCATTCGCGACTACAAGCTTCTACCTCGCGTGGGATGTACGCAACAAACCGCTTCCTCCCGCTGTGATTGATCCAGAACCTGTATCACTTGGAATCAAAATCAAGTGGCTCACGTGTTATGTTTTGCTGCTCGCGTTCATTGGTGGGACGATGATGTGGCATACACGGCACTTACCCGCGGAGGTTCGTGAAAGTTCGCTGGTGAAGTTTATCAAGGAATTCTAGTGTGCGAAAAAACGTCTCAACTGAGACGTTTTTTTATACGCCACCAGAGCAGAATTCCGGATTAGTACTTTGTTTTTACCGAGACTGCCTGTGCCAAAATTAACTGCGCGGACTTGTTTCCAGATGTTTTTTCGGCTAGTCTGTGAGTTGACGTACCGTTGTACTTTGAGGTTCACCATGCATTACTCGAGTTTGGAATGGATCAGTAAATACGAGGAAAGAAACGCACTCTGGATTCATGACGGAAATCCAAAGCGCCCACACGCTAGGCTATCATCAGGTAAGCATTCAAACGGCTTCTTCAATAGCCGGCTCATTATTCCTGACGACGTATTGCTCCGTCAGGCGGCCTCCGATCTTGTGGAGATGTTGATGGGTGAGCGTAAGGGGGAGCTCGCAATGGTCGACTGTGTTATCGGGCCGCAAACGGGAGCAACGAAGCTTGCCGAGCAGATCTCTCACCAGATCATGGGTCGAGAAAAAGTTTTCTGCAACTTTGCTTCACCCGCAAAATGCGAAAAAGACGGAGTGAAATCCATGGTTTTCGATAGGGCAGACCTCGCGCTTCTGTCGACACGCACCGTGCTCCTGTGTGAGGACGTTCTCTCAACAGGGGGCAGTGTTGATTTGGCTGCGTCGGCTGTTATCGAAGCGGGGGGAATTCCTCTCCCGTTTGTTCTTGTGTTGGTCAATCGCTCCGGGGAGAAAGTAATCCACGGGAGAAAAATTCTCTCGCTTATCGAGCGCTCGATGCCCATGTGGGCCGGAGATGAGTGCCCGCTCTGCGAGCAGGGCTCCGTCGCAATCTTTCCAAAAGGGGAAAACTGGAAACTGCTTAATGCCGTCTATTAAATGAAAGTGAACCCACATCGCTGATGTGGGTTTTTTGTTATGCCTCATATTATTGCGTAGAAATCAACTGTTTTGTTATTCATAAAAATTATGATAAAAATCATTAATGAATAAACGAAACTTTATAGTAGCCGGCATCGCCGCGCTGCTTACGCTCTGCTATTATATTTTTTTCTCAAGTCCGATTTCGGGCAGCGTTATCGGCGACGGTATCACGCTCTACCGAACGACGCTTGCTGGTCTGCCGACAAGTCACGCATTTGTTTACGTTCCGTTCACGGGTAAAGCAGAGCACAGCGTTGCAAATGCAGCACTCGATATCAACGGTGACGGCACATATGCCGCATATGAGACCAGTGCCGGAAAGCAGGAAGAGTGGATCATTGTAAACGATTTCGCTGATGCCGTTCCCGAGGAGGCAAGCCGACTTGCGTTTACTGTTGTTGATCCCGATTTCGGCGCAAAGCCAATGAAGGGGATTTTTGTCATGACGAGTGGCGACCTCCCCCTAGGCACATGGCCTGTGAAGACAGTCTCCAAAGAAAAATACACGAAGGAGTTTGACATGGACAGCGTCGTCCTTGAGCCGCGCGACGAGAATCGTGCGAACATGGGCAAGGATATTGCAACCGGATTTCCGGCACTGCTCACAACGGAGACAGCTTTTGCGCAAGCACCAGCTCCGGCAGGCCCCGCAGCAGGTCCCGACAACTACGCCAAACACGACGGCGTGTACGATCAAGATCAGCGATGGAATGAATGCGCCCCGACTGCAGTTGCCAATTCATTCCGCTGGCTCGCCGACAAGTATGGTGTCCGCCCGCACATGCCCCG
This sequence comes from bacterium, assembly GCA_043736515.1. GTDB lineage: Bacteria > Patescibacteriota > Minisyncoccia > Phycocordibacterales > UBA6899 > MHLP01. The sequence goes on along the minus strand of JAYTCK010000059.1, from coordinate 6,016 downwards.
GGGGGGAGTGGACGATCTTGTGGATGAACTCAAAGGTGACCTCAAGTGGAGTGATGGTGTATGGCACGAAAACATAATCACCGGCAAAAGCGCATTCATCGCCCGTCACCACCTCCCATTTGAAGCGCACCAGATCGGCAATGCAGATGACCCCGATCTTCTCCAAAAAATTAACGCAGAAATAAAAAAGGGTCAGGCAGTTGAGGTGTGGCTCTCGTTTGAAAACGCAAGCGGCACGCCGATGGGTGCGCACTTGGCGACAGTCGCGGGCGCAGGACAGCAAAATGGAAAGAACATCATCACCCTTACTGATCCCGACACGGGCTCTCCAAACGGCCGCGGCTCTCGTGATGTCTACCGCGTCAATCCCACCAACTATTTGCCCGCGTATGCACCCGGGCTGAAAACTTTTATCACGTATGCCTATGCTCAATCACCGACACAAGCGCTCATTGATCGCACATGGGTTGATCCTCTCTCGAAAGATGCTGTACAAGTAGGCGAGAGTGGAGCTACTCCACAGGGAGCTGGGGTGACACGCACCGCCAGTCGCTCAAAATTCGGCTTTTTTGAGGTCACGCTTCCGAGCCCTGGAGATCAATATGTTGGCGTCGCCTTTACTGTTGAGGTAGGCGTAGATGAGAAAGGCATCGAGCGCACACTCACATACCGTGATGCAGCCCGAGTACTGCGGAGCTGGAAATACAAGGTCACACGCCCCTGGGCTCTCACTGGGCAATTTCGCACAACAGGCCCTGTTACGCCAAACTTGGCAAAGAACAGACCGGCTCCCACGAACGTGACCGGCACGCGCGCAACTTCCGCCGAGCGCTTCACCTGCACCTCACCCGGAATTGCTATGATTGCGTATGATGTTTCACTTTCGTGGAACCGCAGTGGAGGTGATGTGCCTCCAGAAATCCTCGCACAACGCCACGGAACGGAATTTCAAGAAACAAAGGACCAGATGACTGTTTTCTCCCCACCGTTCCGCTGCTTAGAATCGGCTGGTGCGGCAAACGGATCGCAAACGAGCGGTAATGAAAACGAATCACACACCTCGGTCCTAGATACATTTTGTCCCGGCGTCACAGCTGACCCGAGCGGCAAAGAGATGGACGTCCTCCGGGTAGGAAGTGAGTGTTACCCCACAGTTCAGTTTCACTCGGCAGGTCCGGATAAGTGCGACGCCGAACATTGGCATGCGAGTATGGGCTCTGCGCGATCACTCAAAGGAAATACGTGGGTTGACCCGAGCGGATGCGGATTTTGAAAGGTGAGCGAAGTAGCAGCCGGCAAGATAAAGCTCTCGCTCGATCAGGCCGCACCGTTTATTGACGCAGTGAAAAGATAAGGCGCAAATCTGACGTTGGTGTAAGTATTCTCTCTATGACTATGACACCATCCAAAAAACCAAAAGAGACAAAAAAAGAAGATGCACTCTCTTTTTTGCGGCTCGTAAACCGAGGCAAGATTACTGAGGCGTATGAGCGGTATGTTTCTCAAAATTTTCGTCACCACAACTGCTACTACAAAGGCGATGCAGCCTCACTTCAAAAGGGGATGGAGGAAAACGAAGAAAAATTTCCCGATAAGGTGTTTGAGGAACGCCGGGCACTAGAGGATAGTGATTTGGTGGTTATACACTCGCGCGTACGACTTGCTCGGGATTTGCCTGAAATGTCTGTGGTGCATATTTTCCGTTTCGATAATGGCCGCATTCTGGAATTGTGGGATATAGCACAAGAAGTGCCCACGGACTCTCCAAATGAATATGGGGCATTTTGAGTGCCATTAATCTCTTGTGGTACACTATATTTCACAGCAATAAAATAATGAGTTTTTAAAACATGCAAAAAATTGTTCCACATTTCTGGTTTGATACGGAGGCGAAAGAGGCAACAGCGTTTTACACGACACTCTTTGCGGATTCCCAAATAGTAAATATTAATACCATTACCGGCACCCCCTCGGGTGACTGTGATATCGTCACCTTCACACTTGCCGGTGCAGACTATATGGCAATCAGCGCCGGGCCTTACTTCAAACACAACCCCGCAATATCAATGTTTGTGAGGTGTGATACTGAGGAGGAAATAGAAACGCTTTGGGACAAGTTTATTGAAGGCGGAAAGGCACTAATGCCCTACGATACTTATCCTTGGGCACAAAAATATGGATGGCTCTCCGACAAATACGGTCTCACATGGCAACTCTCACTTTCCGAGCATCACAAGGTGGGACAGAAGATCACCCCGCTCCTCATGTTCACCCAAGCAGGTTCTGGCAAAGCCAAAGAAGCGATCGAGACGTACACCAGCATTTTTCCTGATTCCAAAGTCGAAATGCTTATGCCATACGAAAAAGGCGAAGGGGACACGGAGGGCTTCATTAAGCATGCGCGTTTCACACTGTGCGGACAGGATTTTATGGCAATGGATAGCTCGGGGCCGCATGAATTTGTATTTACCGAAGCACTCTCCCTGATAGTCAACTGTGACACTCAAGAAGAGATCGATAAGTACTGGGAAAAGCTTTCTGCAGTGCCCGAGTCAGAACAATGCGGTTGGCTCAAAGACAAGTATGGCGTCTCATGGCAAATCGTTCCAACGGTTATGGGTGAAATGATGACAAGTGGCAGCAAGGAACATATGGCGCGCGTGACAGCGGCATTTCTCAAAATGAAAAAATTTGATATCGCAACCTTGGAAGCAGCGTATAGAGGCGAATAATGATGAGCGAAAATCAGTCCATCCTCGGAAGAGGATGGGCTTTTTCGTTTTCATCAAGAAAAAAACGCCCGTCTCTGGGCGTTAATGTTTATTTCTCCACGTGCTCGGGAAAAAGTTTGTCACGCACGGCGCGAAACCGATGGAGCGTAAGTGCTGATTGGGCTCCTACGCGACGTGTCATGGCAACTTTTTCAATCAGCGCTTCTTCCTGTTTCCCCAAATAATCATCAACTTCCTCTGGGGTGGCAGAGCGCATTTCGGTGCACGACTCGGGTGCATTGGGCGGTGAATCACAATCAAACGGCTGAGACAGCTCACTCATGTCATCGAGCGACATGATGTAAAACGTGCGTGTTTTCTCATCGATTCTCGTGATATGCGCGGGGAAATTCCTCCCCCCAATCGAATTAACCCAAAGAAATGCTCCCTCTTTGATATCAGCGCAAGCAAGTTTCGACATTGCGTAATCCTTTTAACGATTCTCCGAGGTTACACTACCATATAAATCTTACCGGGCAAGCACAGATAGGCTCTCGCACAACTTTGGTGTAGCATAAGAGTATTGTTCGGATTACCATAAATCTCACTATGAATAAAATAATCATTGCATTCGTGCTTTTCTTTTTGCCTTTCGCACAGACTGCGGGAGCGGCAACTGCCGCAGGAAGTCTCGTTATCGAAGGGAGAAGCATTCCTGAAAATAGTATTGCTGTACAGACATCGTTTTCAGGCAACGTTGGGCAGCCTTTTATCCTTGATGCAACGAAAAGCCAAGATGATGGCCTTGTTGGCGCATATACATGGGAACAAGTTTCAGGTCCAACAGTAAAACTCGTGGGGCAGAATATAGCGAATCTGAGCTTCACTCCGACCGTTGCGGGGACATATGTATTTGATCTCGTTGTAACTGATGCGACAGGGCTTTCCACTGTTTCCAAAAAAGTGCAATTTATTGTGGATGGTACGGCGCCTGCAGTGAAGGCAACACCACCTTCTCCTGATCCCGATTTTGATCAGATGAAGACTTCGCCAACACCCGTGTCGGCTGGTGATGTAAATCGTGACGGTGTTGTGGATGTTGTCACCACAAAAGTATCCCCACCACCACCTCCGCCATCGGGACTCCGCGGAAGTGATTCAGGTGTTTCTGATACGGGCTCACAAACTAAGCCGAGTATCACGGGCGGAGATCGTACTCGCCCTACCGATGATCCAGTCACACTCGACGGCAGCATCAGCAACGATCCTGACTTTGATCAGCTGAATATTAGTGTCGGTGGTGATGACCTTGAAAAATTTCGCGCCGAAGTTTCATCGGGCGACACAAACAAGGTAACAGTACGCGGCTGGGACCCCAAGAAAAAAGAGGAGATCGTCGGCCGTCCCGAGGATGTAAAAACCTCGAAAGACCTCAAAATTTACATAGAGGCAGTTGCGCTTAATGACCCTCGAATAGAATTCATCACCGTAGGGAAGGAATCACTTCACGTTGTTTCAAAGGAAGAAGGGAAGCTCTTCTGGGTCATTCCCGTTCGCATGTCCTCGATCGTGACGGTACAGTACACGCTGTTTGATAGCTCCGAAGACCCAGCGAGCGTCAGTGTGAAACTTCCGTGGTGGAACGTGTTTGTCAAAAAGAATTACGGTGCCGGCGAGCTTGAAACGGAACTCATGGAAGCGACAGAATGGGAGAAGATCGACAATACAGATAATCCCGTAGCGGCAATCTCATTTGCACTGAGTACTGTCTCAAATGTTTTGAAGACCAAACACGACACCGTAAAAAATTCAATTGGAAATGTACGCTAACAGGTGAGTTGCCAGACATGCAAGAAAAAAACCTCGTTCCAAGGACGAGGTTTTTGTATTATGATGCAACCTTAATTTTTTCCGCATGTTGAGGTGGTGTGGGTGTGTTTCTGCATTCGGTGGACTCCAACATATCTGACTCACCCACCAGGGTCTTTTCCAGTGCGCTTGAAGGCTTCGACTCGCTTGGAAAATCTATACAAATCATAGTTATCCACAGCAAGAAGTTTTGGTAGCAGTTGCTCCGCGAAGAGATGGTCTCTTTTGTGGAGATCCTGCCATATAAGGAATCCCTCACTATAGTGCCCTGCGGACAAAATAAACTTGAATGCTTGTTCTCGCTCAGGGACTCCCCAGTTGTCCAAAGACAGATAACGACGAGTGACACCGTCCCATCGCTCAGCAGGAAGGCTTTCCACCGGTGTATTCCAGAGCGCATTCATTTCATCGAAATAGCTCGCCGAGATTTTGTCGATGCCGGGTGCACTACCACGTTTTATCAGTTCTTGATACGCACCGCGCATTCCCTTTTCCCCGCCGCTAATTACAATTGCGCGTAATTCCTCGTCGGAAAATAGATTTCCAAAATACGTGAGAAGTGTTTTTGCTGTAGAAGTGTCTGGATGTCTTAATGCGAACTCGTGAAGTGTCGTGGGTATTGGCTCATTTGGCATATTTAACAAATGGTAATATGCCACGCGGAAAAGAATTTCATCATCTTTCCTTTCCAGCGCACTCTTCAATATCCCTGGAATCATTGACTGAAGTACGGACTCCTCAATAATTCCCCGATCTTGCAACCGAGCGAAGACAGTCGAACGACCGCCTACTGGATCGAGTGTATTGAATTCTTCCATCAGCCTGCGTACGAAATCAGCATCAAGCGCGTGATTCCCAAACAACCTAAATCTTGCATAAATGTTGAGATCATCAAGGCGTGGAGTCTGCCCAAGCGCACGTTTTCGATGGAGTTCGTTTTGAAAATCACTAATTTCTTCAGACGATCTAAATGTGCAGGATGGTTCAAAGCAAACGAGCGGAGTGGTGTCGATTTTTGCTTCTGCTTCAGATATCGAGGCGGGTTGCTCCCGCAAACACATCTCAACGCGGTTTTGGGGTGCTACGAACAATGCACCGCTTTCTTGTTGCGTGAATAGCATCGCTCGTGCTTCCTTGCTCAATACCACGCCCCTCTGTTTTGGAGTTTCGGGTACGAAAAAGTAATACGCAGCGACGGCGGCGAGCACGGTGATGCATATGTAATGCAGAAGAGTGAGTGTGTACTTTGGTTCTTTTTTAAAGAATATGTTCATGAGTAGCCCTCAGAAAAACTCTATCCAAAAATTACCACACCAAAGTGTGTGCGTCAAGAAATGCGTAATGGTTCAATAGCTTGGAATCACCCTAACCATTAGGATGATTCATATGCCATACACCACAAACCCCCACATGCCCCGTATCAGGAAAGACGCCGT
>JAYTCK010000058.1:0-6821 GCA_043736515.1 bacterium | reverse complement strand
TGTTTCCGACGAACACGAGGCGACTCCAGTGAATTCCGCAAAGTCGGATGTTCCTGCTGGGGTAACGCAGCTTCCGGTCGACGTGAAGCAAAGCGACATGGAGATCACGATTTTTGCTCAGGTTCCCGGTACTGAGATCAAAGATCTTGATGTTTCGATCGAAGGCGACAATGATGTGATCACTATCTCAGGCACATCTCGCCGCCCGATGGACCTAGTCGGCTCAAAGCCGGAAGGCGATATCGCTATTTCGGTTGGAGTGCAGCATCATGACGAAGCGCACGAGGAATTCACGCTCGAGGAATGTGCGTGGGGAAAGTTTTTCCGCCAAATAATTTTACCCGCAGAGGTGGATGCGACTGCCGCTCAGGCCAAGGTCAAGGACGGAGTTTTGGTGCTGCACTTGCCTTTGAAGGGACATTCATCGAACAAGATGAGGATGTTAGTCGAAAAAGTTGACTCCGCTTAATCGCCGCGAATTTAGCGCCCTTCAATTTTTTCATTACCGAAGGGTTTGGAAGCGGTATAACTCATACAGCTTCTCAAACACCTTCGACGTGAAAAAACTGAATTGCATCTAAATTTGCAACGATTAAGGCGCAGAAATTTTAGTCTGTGGTCACTCATTCAAATTATGAAAGTTCTCATCACACTCTCCAGAAAGCGCTTTTATCTGTTATGCACTTCTTTCAAATAGCACGAATAGATCGATTGATTGTTGGCGTGTTTGTGCTACTGATGTTCCCTTTGTCACTCTTTGCGCAAACAATAGCAACGAGTACTGTTCCTACCGGCGTAGCCTCATTTAAACTTTCACCCAAGAGTGGGACATATGGTGTTGGAAAAACGTTTACCGTTACGGTCAGTGCGGATTCTCCGCAAGCGTTCAATTCTGCGAATGCGGTGATCGCTTTTGACAAATCACTGCTTTCCGTGTCGAGTGTTTCAAAAACATCATCGGCGTTTTCGCTTTGGGCAGTTGAACCAACATCGTCAAACAGTGCAGGGACAGTCAGCTTTGAAGGAGGAAACACCACCCCGCTTGCGGGAAAGAAAACACTCATTACCATTACCTTTAAAACGCTCAAAGAAGGAAATGCGGCAGTAGCATTCACATCGAGCTCTATTCTTGCCGCAGATGGGAAGGGAACAAATATTGTAGGAGCTGTGGAAGAAGCTGAATATGAAATTACGGCAAGTGCACCGGCCGATAATCCACCTCCGCCCCCACCAGCTCAAGCCAGCGGACCTGTTCCCGAACTTCCTGAGGTAGCTTCCAAGACGCATCCGAATGAAAATGCGTATACTAATGCCCCAAAAGCGAAATTTACTTGGGATATTCCCTCCGACGTGACATTAGTGCGGCTGTCTCTGGATACCTCTGATAAAACTGTTCCCACGACGACATATGACCCAGCGATTATTGAAAAAGAATTTGACCAACTAACTGACGGGGTAATGTATTTTCACCTGCGATATAAAAACGACGCGGGATTGGGCCCCACCGTCCACAGGAAAATCATGGTGGACAAAACTCCACCGGCAGAGTTTCCGCTCGAGGTTCTGCTTGACGCATCTTCTACTGATGCCATTTTAAAATTTAGTGCGACTGATACACTCTCAGGACTCGATCGATATGAGATATCCATTGATGGCGGCACTCCGGTAAAAGTAAATCTTAATGACGTAAAGTCTGGAAGCTATACGCTACCGGGGCAATCTTCGGGCGAACACACAGTCAAAGTAAGCGCGCTTGATAAGGCCGGGAACACGACTGCGGTCGAGGGAAAGTTTACGATTTTAGAAGATCCTGCTGCAGCAAAAAAGTTATTGGATGAAGAAGAAGCCAAGCCGTTTAATTGGCGATTGTTGGGTGAAATCAGCCTCATTGCGATCATTGCATTTTTGATCGGCTATCTTTTCTACGAGCGCAGCGCAGTTCGGCATGAAAAATATCTCACAAAACGTGAAGCCGATGAATTGCGCGACAATATGGGAAATATCTTTGCGGCACTCCGTGAGGAAGTAGGAGAGCAGACGGGGCGCTTGTTTGATAAGCCAAATCCTTCGGCGCAGGATCGTGAAGTTATGGAGAACATTAACGAGGCCGTGGATCTCTCAGAGGAGCTGCTCTCCAAAGAAGTCGAAGATGTGAGAAAGTTGCTGATATAGGATTTAAAAAAAATCGCCATCATATGCAATGGCGAAGGGTTGTTGGCTGGAGCGTGATTCGCTTTCGGGCTTCTTTGGGTAGCCGCGTTTTTTTAATCGAGCGATGCAGGTTCCAGGGTTAACCCCACACATTGCCAAACTCTCGCATGTGAGAAATACTTCGTTTGCATGAACTGGCTCAGTTTCAGAAAGAAAATACTGTGTGTTTTTTATTATTTTGATAGAACACTGTCGATTTATTATTGTTGAATAAATCTTTTCTCATAAAAGTGGGGACAACTACGCTTCGTGGCTGATAATGTTGCTGTTGAGCCGTTTTGTGGGACCCTTTTGAGCCCTCAATAAAGCCATTTTAAGCAAATTTTTGGTAAAATAATAAGCATAACCAATCCCTTTTTGGAGGAGTGGTCTTTGTATTATGTTGCCAAAAGCAAGAGGAATTTTTATGGGGGTATTGCGTATCTGTGCGCAACTGTTTTTGGCATTTTTGAGTATTGCACAAAGAGTTTATGGGAAAATCTCCCAGTCTGTATTCCTGAAAAAAATTAAAGTTCCTGAGGTATTTTATGTAAAAAAGGCCGCAGTCATTTTTGCTTATACAAGAATGCTTCCCCAATACAAACGGCCAACCCAGATTTTTGCCCTGCTCGTTCTTGTTTCCTCCGCGTGGTTTGCAGTGCAGTTCGTCCTCGCGGAAAAAAAGCTGAGCGTATATGTTTTTCCATCCGTAGTAACAAGCGAGGGATTTGAAAATGATATCCAGGCTCTTGGTCAAGATCTTTCTCTTGACGCGGAACTTGCAGATTTTAATCGTGAGAATTCAGCTTATGTTTTTTTGGGTGGAATTAACACTGAATCAGTTCTGGAAGCTGAAATACAGGAACAGACGAGTGGCGGAGTTATACCCTCACTTGTGCCGAGTACAATTATTCCCGAAGAAAATTCCCAGACTCCAGGGAGCGAAGTCGACACTGGAAGCCAGGAGTCGTCATCAACTGCAACTGGTGTAGAGGCAGTTAATGAAGCAATTCCTACTATTCCGAATCCGATAATTCCAACGATTACATTTCCCGTAGAAACTGAGCCACAATCAACTCCGACAAGTGAAGTTGCGCCAGACCAACAATCACTTCTTTCAAATTTTCTGCAAAGAATTTCTCGAGCGTTTGGTGCACATATTGCCGTTGCTCAAGATATTGCAACAACCACAATCGGTGAAGGAGCAGGCGAGGAAGAAATTGAAGTAGTAGAGGAAGAGCTAAGAGCGAGCACATCACCCGAGGCGGAAACATTCACCCCAGTGTCGGGCGATCCCTACACGGTGCTTTCCTGCCGAACATTGGGGATACCTTGTCATATGCTCGAATTTGCCGGCTTTGGTTTGGGGGGAGCACTCGACACTCATCCGCTTCAATCTGCGACAGTTGAGATATCGCTTGCCGGCCGAGGCAAAGCGCGCACAACTGATGATCGAATTTTAGTGCGCGCATATCACAGCGGGCGTTGGGAGTTTTTGGGAGACATGTCTGTAGTGGGAGAATTTTCAAATAGTAAACGCGGAGGATATCTTTCTTTCTCACTCGAAAAGTTTGCCCAGTGGGGAGACCTCTCGGACCTAAAGATTGTTGTCGAATATGTTCGCGAAAGCGAGGAGGGGGGAGAGAAGGAAAATGAGCTCGCGTCAGCATATGTCGATGGTGTGTGGATCAATGTTGTATACGAAGAGGATGTGCTCGGAGAGGCAGGATCACCGGAATCGCTTGCGCTCACCAGTCAAAATCTACGCAGTGAGCTTTTTGCCAAAGACGCAGAAGCCCGCAAAGTTCGTCGCGACCTCCTCACGACAAGCGATGGCGATAATATCGCGTTTGTCCATGTCGATGAACATGATGGTGCAGCTTTGACCCTCAAGACCGACAAGGTACAGTATCATGCGTTGGGTCATGCGCAAACGTATTTTAATGTCACGAATGAAAGTGATACCGAACAAGTCCTCAGGCTACAGTTTTATTTTCCAAATGAAGGCCTGCCTGCGCAGGCGGGCGGGAAGGTGACAACTGTATCTCGTTACACACACGGTATTCCGTACAAAATGAGCACGCAAACACGCGATGCAATCGGATATTTTTGCGCCTCAGGTTGGAGGAATAGTACCAGTACAAATACAGAAGGTGCATCGATTTGCCAAGACACGCAAGAATTTCGCTCGTGCGATGCCTACAACGAGGAGAGAACAAACTGTGTGCAACACGAAGCGCAGGTCGGCCTTGAGGAGCATGTCGAATATCGCGCAGGATGGAGCCCGCTCCCTCTTCAAGGCGGATCATTTCGCAATGAAGGTGGATTGTTTGTAAAAGCAATAGATTCTATTTTGAATGAGCGCCCCGATGATGCCATTCCCTCATCGCAAGAGGCACAATCACATCTTTCCGAATCCATTCTCATTCCAGCAGGATCCACTTTTTATTTTCAGGCTGACATCGATGTGCCGCTTAACGGTCGAGGCGATTTTTATGTAGAGGCAGCAGCAGAGGGCGGCGCATATGGACTCGTGCATGCAACCTTCGATGGTTCATGGAACTATCGCGCTCCTGTCGATATTGATAACGAAGAAGTGAATGTAAGTGATTCGTTTGTTATTCCCATAGAGCTCAGCGGTTTACCGAAAGCATTTTGGTCTCACATAAAGTCCGATGGCTCTGATGTGCGTTTTGTTGACGGAGGCGCGACAATGGAGCTTCCGTATTGGCTTGCGTCCTTTGATCATGAAAAAGAAGAGGGACTTGCATGGGTCCGTGTCCCCAAAGGAAGTACGGGAACAACAACAAGAATTTTTGTATATGCGGGGGATCAGAATGCTGAGTCTGCAAGTGACGAGTTTGCTCCTTTTCGCACAACGGTCCCCACCCCGCGCGGTGTTATTTTTGGCGGAAGCCAGCGCGACATGACGCTGCAGGTAATTGCACTCACAGACAACACACACGTACAGGTTGAAGGCCATGAGGATGTACTCCTTAAGGAAGGAGAAAGTGCATTGTTCAATAATGTTGCGCCGGGTATGAAAATATTCGCTGATGCCCCATTGTCTCTTGCGGTGAATGCGCTCGCCGGACAGGCTGGTGTTGTGCCTATGGGGTATGCTGGGATGCGTTTTGTGATTCCGGGAATTGGAAAGGAGCGTGAAGTCGCCCTTTCGGTAACAGGCGAAGAACCAACTCATGCCGTTTTGTCCGCGGGCGGAGAGAATGCTACAGCCCTCGATCCGATAGAAGGAAGTATTGTGAAAAGTCCCGTAACCCTTTCAGAAAGTACCCGCCTGGATGCAAGTGATGATGTGCTTGTGCAGCTCGCTTCAGGAGATGCATATATTGCATCACCGCTTTATCCCGCCACACGGGAGCCGCTTTATGGTGTGGCGAGAGGTAAAGTCGCAGTTGGGTTCGGTACTGATGCCTCAAACATGACGGCCATGTGTTCATCAGGTGCGCGGAAAGATATTGACGGGCGCCGCACCGGAATGACAACCACCTTGGATCATTGTCCACAAGGAGGACGAGAAAATACGGAGGCAATACATGTTTTCAATGCGAACCACTCGATCGGCACGATCGCGGATGATAATGAACACCTCGTTTCCTATATTCCCAAAAGTGAATTTGCATCAACATACATTCTCCCCAAAGATGCGTCACACATCTACCTTCTCTGCGACGCAGCTTCATCCGAGATAACTGTTGGAGTATTCGATTCGCAAAAATTACTCGTCGCCTCAACCACGTGTCAGGGGCGGGGACAGCGTGGCGGAGTGACGCATCTTGCCCCAGGTGGAGATGTGTTTCCCCTCGGCTCCACACTTCGCAGCATGACGAGTGAGGGAAAGCAGAGTCAGGCAGGCGCCCCATTCATGGCAGTTATTGAGAGTGAACAAAATGATGGAAGCGGAAGTGTGATGAACCCCCTCATGACACTTTCCGGCGCTCCGCTTTATCGATCACAGTCACCGAATCACCCTAAACTTTTTTTCGGTAAGGAGGAATTTGTTGTGCCCGGCGAACACCGCAAACTTGATGTCGATGCAAAAGGGAACGAAAAACCACATGTCAACAAATTCCTATCAAAAGAACGCGAGTTTTCTATGCGCGAACTTCCTGGATTTATGTTTCAGTACACATCGCAGTCCAACGGGTTTATGCAGAGTATCCGCGAAGCATTTGACGTAGCTCCGTTTACAGTGGCAAAGGTTACGATACTCCACCCTTCGCTCGGTGAAGTATCTGTTGGGTATGATATTGCGTATGGCGCAAACAACGAGTGGTCGCTGGCGCTTTATGGTAACGGCGATCATATTCGTCCGGGAAAATACACCCTTCATGTGGAGATCGAAGAGGGAGGAGAAATCTACATTGACGAATACGACTTTTATTGGGGAGTGCTTGCGATCAATTACAATAAATCCATATTCTTGGTTGGCGAGACAATGGATATTTCCCTAGCCGCACTTTCCAACAACGGGAACACCATTTGCGACGCGCGCCTGAAGCTGTGGATTATTGATCCAATTGGTGTCGAGGCAGAAGCTCCTATAAATGTTTCGGGGCAGTGTGATGGAAACAATGTTGTCACCGTACCGGATTATAGTGCAAAGTATT
>JAYTCK010000057.1:0-19111 GCA_043736515.1 bacterium | reverse complement strand
TGCCATCCTCTACCTCTACTCCTTTGAGATGTGCATCTCCTTTGGATTTATGATGAACAAAATCCTCAAAATCGTGCTTGCTCTTTACCTTTGCGGCGGTGTCTACTTCTGCTGTACCGACTGCGTGCTTATCGCCTTCGACATCAATATCAATGCTCAGTTCAATATCACCAAGTACGTCGGCTGATTCTTCTTCACTGTCGGTATCTTCCGCATGTTCTCCGCCAACCATCGTCTCTCCGGCGCCCATTGTGTGCACTTCTCCTTGGGTACCTGTCTCCATTTTTGCGCCTGCACTTGCTCCAGACCCAGTCTTCGCTGTGCCTGCCTCGATCTTCGTCGTTGCCTCGAGGTCGACGGCGCTTTTAATATCAATTGCTGCGTGTGCGAGCGGTGAAACTGCGAATAACAGTGCTGCAGTAGCTGCAGTAGAAAGCATGTGTTTATTTTTCATATGGTTTTATGATAGCAAGTTAAGCGCACGTGAGTAAAGAACGTCAGCCCGCCCGATCCGTTGCGCCAAGCCGACGGGGCATTCGGCGGGCTGAACCTGGTGTTCTTTACTGGCAATGAATTGGCCCGCTGCCGATACCGATTTTAGTGCAATCCTCGCGGTAGACCGCGAAGGTGTTTGCACACCAGAAAAGATTCGTTACTTACATGCATTATTACAATGTGTGTAACAGTCAAAAAGGTTACATAAATTAGATTATTTGCGTATTGCGGCTTTAATAAAGGCGTCGAAGAGCGGGTGCGAGGTGAGTGGTCGTGAGGTGAACTCGGGGTGGAATTGGGTGCCGAGGAAGAATGGATGCTTGGACTTTGGAAGTTCGGCGATCTCCATTAATTTTTCGTCAGGTGAGATTCCCGAGAACACAAAGCCCGCCTTTGTGAACATGTCGATATATGCAGGATTCACCTCATAGCGATGGCGATGACGCTCGTGCACCATCTCGGCCGCGTATGCTGCGCGCGCGATGGTGCGCTCTTTGAGATATGCAGGATACACTCCGAGCCGCATTGATCCGCCATAATCCCCACTGGCAAGCTTCTCTGCTTGATCCGGCATGATGTCGATTACGGGATATTTTGTTTTTGTATCGATCTCTGTGGTGTTCGCGTTCTTTAACCCCAGTACGTTGCGTGCGTACTCAACTACCATGAGCTGCATGCCGTAGCAAAGTCCGAAATATGGGATTTTGTGCTCGCGAGCGTAGCGAATGACGTTAAGTTTGCCCTCTATGCCGCGTGCGCCGAAACCGCCGGGGACAATAATACCGTCGTATTTTTTGAGTTTCGCGAGATTGGCCGCTCTGTCCTTCCCCTCGAAGTCATCTGCGGTCACCCAATCGATCACTGGCTTTCTTCCTGCTTTGTATGCCGCATATTTGAGGGCTTCAATAACCGAGTAGTATGAATCGGCAAGCACAAAGTCTCCTGTGGTAAAATATTTGCCCACCATTGCGATACGGACCTCACCTTTCGTATTGTGAATCTTCTTTGCGAAAGATTTCCACGGTGCAATGCGCAGTTCGTTTTTCTTCGGCTTGAGCTTGAGAATCTTCATCACGGTTGCGCACAAATGGTCTGCGTCAAAATTGAGCGGCACATCATAGATGCTATCCACGTCAGGTGCGGAAATAACTTGCTCGGGCGAAATACCAGATGATGCCGCGATCTTCTCCTTGCGCTTTTTGTCGAGCGGAACATCCGCGCGCGCAATGATGATATCGGGCTCCACACCGTAGGAATTCATTGTGCGGACCGCGTATTGCGTCGGCTTTGTTTTCATCTCGCCCAGCTTACCCGGTACAGGGAGGTAGGAAACGAGCACAAAGAGCACATCATCAGGGTGCGCGATACGGAGCGTGCGAGCCGCCTCGATAAACATGACGCTCTGGTACTCGCCGAGCGTACCTCCGATCTCAACAATAGTAATATCGGATTTATCTTTTTCTCCCGCTGCGAGGATACGCAGAATCACCTCTTCGGGAATATGAGGGACGGGCTCAACGCACTTGCCGCCATATCCTCCCGCTCGCTCGCGATCAATGACGCTTTTGTAGACCATTCCGCCCGTCATATAATTCTCAGGATTGAGATCACGTCCCAAAAAGCGCTCATAGTTGCCCATATCCTGGTCGGTTTCGAGCCCCGAGCGCAAGACAAACACTTCGCCGTGCTCTGTCGGGTTCATGGTGCCCGCGTCGACGTTGAGATACGGGTCGATCTTGATCGGTGATACCTTAAAACCGCGGGCTTCCAAAAGAAGTGCGATGGAAGAAGTAGCGATTCCCTTCCCCACTCCGCTCATTACCCCGCCTACCACAAAAATATATTTATGATTTTTTTTCATAGCGCACTAGAAAATTAATGAACAACTAGTGACTACACCCGAAGATACCTGCGGACAGCCAAATAGCTTGCGATCGCGCCGAGTCCGATGCCCGAGCCGAGAAGGACCAGGAATATCTGATTGAGGTTAGTGATGTAGTAGAAGAAGAGATCAATACCGCCGTAGAAATCGTTGGTGGCTCCTTTAAGCCAGAGCGTGACGGGATAGAATAGTGCGGTTGCAACAATGGCTGCCATCATGCCGTACATGGTGCCCTCGACAATGAAAGGACCGCGCACGAACATATTGTTTGCACCAACGAGCCGCATCACGGCGATCTCCTCGCGAGAAATATAAATAGCAAGACGAATAGTGTTAAACGTAATCACAATCGCAATAACAATGAGGACAAAGAGCACGGCGAGAGACACCCGCTCTATACCGATAGTAATCGCCGTCAGCTTGTCGATGACTGCTTTGTTTTTGCTGTAGTTAACGCTGTAGATAATGTTGTTGCCAGGACCCGCTTGTTCCTGTTCGTTCTTGATATGCGACGCAATGGCTTCGTACTGCGAAGTGTCTTTTGCTTTCACGTTGAGTATCGCACCGAGCGGATTGTCTACGAGCTCGTCGAGCGCCTGTGTCATGAGATAGTCGTTCTCATGGCGTTTCTTGAAATTGGCGATCGCCTCATCGCGTGAAATATACGCGATCGATTCTATTTCGGGCAGGGCTTCGAGTCCCCGCTTCATCACGAAGATATCCGTCTCCGGCGCATCGGGGTTAAAATAGATATTGATATCAACTTTTTCTTTGATACTGCGCAGGGTGGAGTCAAGGAATACCGACGAGAGCATTGTGGTGCCAATAACGAAAAGCGCCACCGTCATCACGAAAATTGCGGAGAGTGAAACAACGGCATTCCGCCAAAAGTTGATGAAGCCAGCCTTGATGATCCGGCGAGTATTTGTGAAGACGCTCATTGCCTGTTCATTTTCTCATGTGGTGCGCGAGAGTGCAAACTATCCTTATTTCAAGCCTTCCTTTTGGGCTATTTTAGAGGTGCATAACCCTCTTGCAAACAAAAAAGGCAGGAGTATAGTTTTGGCAGGTAACAATGAGATAGGAGATTATTTATGGTCATGTCCATCATCAAGCACGATGACCATGTAACGGTCATCAAGCGCTATGTTAGTGGTAAACAAGTCAATGAGTGTCTGTTGTGGGAAGCGGTAGCCTACTTTCTCATGGGCAGAGGCAAAAATTATCCGAAGCCGTGTACGGACGAACAGTGGGCAGAATTGCTCAAAAAAACCAATCACGACGAAAAAGATGCGTAACGAGGCAGAGCCCCATCCATACATGGGACTCTTTTTCTGTGCCCAGAAAAAAATAAATCCGATGTTGCCAACTTAAGTATTTTAAATGGGGCGCGAGCAGCAGACCTTCAGGTGAAAAAAACTTTTTCTGAATCTCCGCAGGCGAGGTGTGGCCATGGGAACTCATTCTGATTGAGCCACACCGCAAGACTCATTGAGAACTTTTATGAGGCCTTGCGAAATAAAAGATCCAATGAGTGGACCGTTCGTGTAAGGAAAGAAGCGCGGACCTGTCATAGTGCATTTTTACTTGACAGGTTCGCGCCGAGGACGGATTCGCCCGCCGCAGGAGTGAGCTGCGACTAGGGTCCCATTTTGATGGGAGGAGCAGTGCAAGACTCATTGAGGGCCTTGTTGCCCAAAAAAGTGTCGATAAAACGACTTGTTGCTAAAAATGCTCTTGTGACACTATCGTGTGATCTGTGTGATCATTTCATTAATCGGCAAAATATACATGATGCTTGACGGAGAAGTGGGATGGAAGTATGGGTGATTGATGCTATATGGTTCATTTGGCAAAATAATCGGTTGCATTGTTTCAACACCTGGTATGCCCGTCGGCAAATAAGTTTCATTCTTTTTACCATTGTACAGAACATATAGATTATCTTCGTCCCATCCTATGAATGGTGAGCCGTAATAATTTACTGGAATCGTGATGACTTCTTTTATCGCACCCTTGTAGCCAAATAATACTGTCCAGCGGTTACATGCAGGATTGGTAAAATCAACGGTCCCCTGACCTGAACAATAGAGATACGCGAACATTTCTTTCGATGGGTGAAGTGCACTTGTATCTGAGTCATACCCATTCCCCTTACGACCACTCAATGGTGAAAACGAATTTGTTTTCGTCTGATACAAAAATAATTCTTCCCTATTGATTGAAATGTGGCGAATAAAGATATCGTCACCGAACCAGACGCTTCCGTGCGTTTGTCCAGGCTCCGGATCATTCTTCCATGGAAAATCTACCTGGGTAATTGTTGTGCTTCCTGAACTTCCATTCAAAATGACAAGTTCTCCAAACTTATCATTTATTACATAAACCAGTTTGTTTTTACGGTTTTCAAACCCCTCATCAACTTGTCCGCCAGCTCTTACGTCCATTTGGTCTGGCGGTTTTAGCGGATTGACCCACTGGACATGATCCATGTATTTATTTATTTTGTCCTTTCCATGAACAATCGTGACATACGCGGGTATGCCCGTCATAGATGCTGGTAAAATTTTTTCAAGAAGACCGAGTTTCATTCCTACCAGAGAAATGATAACAATAATTGATATCCCAAGGATTATTTTGCGCTTAGTATTCACGTTTGAATCAATTATTCCTATATATTTTCAATATATCACGTTCCAGAAATTTCGAACATTCTTTAAGATTTGAGATACACCACAATGAGTACTTCATTTTACTAAAGTGGAGTACCGCCACGAAACATGGATGTGCTCCTGTGGCGCTTCGAGTACTGAAATTTAGAAGCGCCATTGTTTCCTTAAGAGCGAAGAGACTCAGGAAACAACTAGTACTCTTAGGGGATACTCTTCTGGTGTTATACGTCCTCCGGATCCGAAATCGGGAAAGACGAGCAGTAAGCGAAAATTTCAAGTATTCTATAATAATTTGAATGCTGTGCGAGGCGACAAGAACGCAAGTTTCGTACCTGTATGAGCTATACTGGTACGAAACTTGCGTCGCAGTCAACAAAGCAATACGCCAAATTTGAACCATCGCTATAGAATGTATTTCCCATGCATGTCGTCGCGGATGATTCTGCCATTCTCCATCGTTATAACCCGCCGCTTGAGCGCATCAATAACCCCCTTATTGTGTGTCGTTAAAATAACCGTTGTTCCCATGTCGTTGATCTTTTTCAGTATTTGCATGATGTCGTATGTGTTTACAGGATCAAGGTTGCCAGTTGGCTCGTCGGCGATAAGAACATCGGGCTGGCTGATGATGGCGCGCGCGATTGCAACCCGCTGCTTTTCACCCCCGGATAGCTCGCCCGGAAAATGAAGCGCCTTAGAGGCAAGGTCAACGAGCTCAAGCACTTGAGGGACATCAGAGCGAATCTCCTCGTCACTCCTCCCTGCGGCCTCCATTGCAAAGGCGATGTTTTCATATGCGGTTTTATTGGGGAGCAAACGAAAATCCTGGAAAACAGTACCGATGCGACGACGGTACGCAGGAACAGCCGACTGCTTGATGTGATGAACATTGGCGGACTCGAAAAAGACAGCACCCGAACTTGGGCGATCTTCGGCGAGGAGCATGCGGAGGAGCGTGGTTTTTCCCGCCCCGGAGTGTCCGACAATAGAAACAAAATCACCTGATTCGATACCGAAAGTTACCTCGGACAATGCCGCATGATCGGAATAACGTTTTGTTACTTTGTCGAAATAGATCATAAACGGATGATGGTTGGGATGAGTGCCTCATTCCCCTCCTCTGCACGAGCAATAAATAAAGTATAACACACCTGACTTGTTCTCCAACAAGCAGCACGAGAGCAGTTTATAAAAATAGCGCAACAAAAATCCCCGACAAATGTCGGGGGAATTTAGCGCATGTATAACTTCGGGTCAATTGTGAGACTGCTAATGTGTTTAGCAAACCACTCGACATCTTCTGGATAAAGCGCGCAATGCACAAATGTCACAATTGCGAGACGGTGTCCTTCACTATCGCTCTTTGAGATCCAATGTATCGTCACACAATCACGGTCACGATGAAGCGATGCATCAAACCGGCTTTGCTTGCTGTACACACCATGAATGGTCCCTGCACCAAACTCTCCGCGCGTCACTGCCCAAAACTTCGTCCCTGCGAACATAAGCACATGCCTTGGGTCTGACTCCCTGGAGTGGATGGGTGAGCGCCTGTGATCAAACAACACCAATTGCGTTTCTTTTGTATCCTCGTAACGAAGTACTCGGGTATACGCCTTACTGCTCTTCATGCGCTCGGCAAGCGAGCCGGGATATCTGGGTATTCTCTTGTTTGCTGCATCAAATGCTTCTGCGAGCCCGATCGCCATCTGTCGACCGCGGTGATTGAGCACACGGCATGCACCCAAAAAATCTCGATAGTCAGTCAAAATTTCCCGTGGAAGTTTACACAGCAAATCATCCCCATAATGGAAGCGCCATTTATTGCTATCGTAGTGCGTACGCCCTTCAGCAATTTCCGTCGGGGTTGGTGCAATCTTTGCTCCACCCACCCGCTTTGCGAGAAGTCCAACTTCAAGTTCATCGCCTCGTTCATCACGAGCATATTCCTCTTGTGGAATAAAAAATGAATCGCGCCGCGGCTCATTGTCGATGATATGCCAAAGTCCGTTTTGAATGCGTCCGACAAGCGATGCGATACTTCGTATCAGCATCTCACTATAATTCTCTGAAATGATGCTCGTGCGCACCGCGAGTGGATCAAAATACCCATCGGTAGGAATTTTCGACTTCATGACCTTCTCCTTATAAAGGACAGTCAGGTTCTATCTATAGAAACTACGGCAAAGGGTGAGGGTGGTCAAGGTGACAAAAAAACGGCTCATTATTGGAACCGCTTCAAGCTTATGGCTTCATTTCTTCGCGCTTGATCTTCTCGATAAGGGGCTCGGCGCACAACTTGAGCACAAACTTCGCACCCATATCGACGTTGTGGGTCGTGTGGTGTGGCTTCACCACTTTGTGGAGTGTGATCCCTTTTTGTGTAAGCAGGAGAACAAGCGCGTCTTCTCCTCCCGCGATGGGATATATTTCTGCATGATCGAAGACACTCTCCTGACTCATGTCGGGTTTTTGATCGGAAAGCTCCAGATAGGTACACGCTCCAAGCGCAGTTCGAAATCCTATCTTGAGTTTTATGATCGCGATCCGACGATGTGAAATAACTGATTGATACATGAATACACTTTCCGGTTCAAGCATGCGTCGCATGGACTCAAACTCATCGGCAGATGCACACTTGTATCCTATGTGATCTACATGCACAATGCCGACGAGCTGATGTTTTCCAAAAAAGTGGTCGAGCGGCACGAGTGGCAGCAGTGCTTTCCGGTAAAACTCGGCGTATGTGGTAGTTGTCATGACTTTTTCAACCTTTCTTTCTGTGCTTCCGAGGTGCAGCCTAGCAAAATTTTTATATGGAAACAAGGATTGCGTTGACACAATTACATTCGCAGGTAATATTTCCAAAAGGTCACAACATATCGGAGTAACCATGGGATTTTATGAACTCTTGGTCGGAATATTTGTTCTTCTCTTCTTCCTCTTGATGTGGGCTTCGCTTGCTCAATATCGAAGCGGAAGGAAGATGCTTGCATGCGTGGTCCTTTTGGCCGGAGTTGTCGCAATGCTCTTTTTGGGAAGCATCTTGTTCCTGGGCAACATGCCTCTCAACGTCCACTGACAGTCAGCTGGCCCGCACGATATCGTGCGGTTTTTTTATAGGAAAAGGGCTTGCACACAACACAATCATCATTTAGAGTTTAGGAAGATTAATGAAAAAAGGTTCGACATGAAAACACCGAGCGTGGTCATAGAAGGCAGTGATCTACCTGAAGCACTGCGGCGCGCGATAGACGGAGCAGGAAAAGACTTTTCCGTTTGTCGCATCACCCACATGGACAAACAAGTTGCACTGGTTTCCGCAGAATGGATACCACTCATCATGCGGCTTCAGGAAAAACACTTTACTGAAGTGGAGTTCGATCGACTATTCGAGGTACTCACCATCGTAGGTAACCCAACTGACACATCCATTGCGCTCGCCGACTGGGCAAAAAGCCTTAAATAAGACGCACGGAAAGACGCCGATTTGGCTTCTTTTTTTGTTTAATCTCCCAAATGCTTTTCTGCCTCGATGAACTCATCGATTTCTCCACGTTCGAGTACTGCATCGACTTTTGCGGTTTCTACATCGGTGCGGTGATCCTTCACCATTTTGTAGGGATGGAGGACGTAGGAGCGGATTTGATTGCCCCATTCAACTTGAGTAGTTTTTGAAATATACATTTTTTCTTTTTCCGCATCCGAAAGTGAATCGTGAAGATGGTGTACCTTCGCAGTTAGAAGTTCGAGTGCGCGTTCGCGATTCTGGAGCTGTGAGCGTTCGCTTGAGGCGTGCACAGCAAGCCCTGTGGGCTCATGCACGACACGTACTGCAGTCTCACGCTTGTTCACATTTTGTCCACCCGCGCCGCCCGAGCGTGAATACTCGAAACGGAGTTCCGCCTCGGGCAAAGGAGATACATCGCCCTTTTTGAATTTGGGGATGACCTCAACCATCGAAAAAGAGGTGTGTCGTTTTGCGTTTGAGTTAAATGGTGAGATGCGGACCAAGCGGTGCACACCCGACTCGCCTTTGAGTTCGCCATATGAACTTTTTCCAATTACCTCAATGGTAATGTTGCGGTATCCACCATGATCATTATCGTGCTCATGAATGATCTCGTAACCCCAGCCACGACGTTCAAAGTACTTCATATACATCCGGAGGAGCATAGCAGAAAAGTCTTCGGCATCATCGCCGCCTGCTCCCGAGAAAATGGTCATGATTGCGTTCGCCTTGTCGTACTTTCCGCCACCTTCTGCCACTACTTTGAGTTCCTGCAATTCCTTTATCATCGCCTGTGCGCCATCTTTATCAACCCAAAAATCAGCGCGTTGCATGGCGTCTTCTATTGCTTGAATACGAATCGCGTTGGGATGTTCAAGTTCGGACATTTGAGGATTATAGCATGTACAGAGAATGCGGTATGCCTACATGGAATCCAGAGCGGAATATGCTCACATTGTGGTCGAATTGATGTTCCGCATAAAAAAACATCTGCGATAGCAGATGTTGGTTTACTCGAGTCCTTTGTCAGAAAGAAAGTTTAAGAGGTATATATACTTCTCAACATACATTGGAGTCTCGGTATTTTGTGCATACACAACGAGGCGTGAGACGATGCGCTTCTTCCCTTTTTTAACTCGCACATTTCGGCAGGGACATGTTTCTGTGCGTGTCATAGTAAGCGATGAGGGC
Source organism: bacterium (assembly GCA_043736515.1). Lineage (GTDB taxonomy): Bacteria > Patescibacteriota > Minisyncoccia > Phycocordibacterales > UBA6899 > MHLP01. Next base: position 9,360 of record JAYTCK010000057.1, on the reverse strand, counting down.
ACGTCAATTTCGTGCCTTTCCACATCAATGCCACGTCGTTTAATCCATTTATACAAAGCACGGGCGGATGAGGGTGAGCCGTTATATGCCGCCACTGGGTAAATACCCGCAACAAGCGGGCTTCGAGCAAACAATGCCTTAATCGCAGGAAATTGTGCTACCTCCAAGTCAATAAGGCATGTCGCTGCCTTAATGACGTTCCGAAGATTTCGAGCACCATTCTCAAATGATGGATCTATCTCTGCATCAGGACACATGCGCACCACTGCACTGTAGGTACCGTCACCGCCCCTGTTCGTAAATTGGAGCGCGCCAATTGCCCGTGCGCCAGACTGACTCCACTTAAATGTGTCCTCACGATTCAGTGCATACTCGACAAAGACAGATTTCGTCGTACGTTCCCTGTCTTCTTGAAACGCCTTATCATCCATCTGTTCGATTGCAGCCAGCGACATGATGATTTGCCAAGGGACAACATCGGTAAGCGTAAGTCCTGCGTATGCGTTCGATGGAACCTCAAGTCCACTGAAGGAAGATCGAATTTCCTCTCGCAAAAAGCGCATACCAGCTTCCACCAAATCATCATTCATGAAGTTGGGGTGGTAGGGCGTGTAGTTCACAGCGCGAGCAGTCTCTATGATACGTGACAACTTGCCACTTGCGAGGGCGTCATCATCAAACCAGAGATGCCGAGTGCGATACACTGTTAGTGGCTCACCTGCATTTGTCCTCGCGTTTACAATAAAGCGCGTTGCACCAAATCCAGCAAGATGTTCAACGTGATAACCAGGAGTGACCACACGTACATCGAGTACGCATGCACGCCGATCGGCAAGGGTGGGTGAGGCGGCGACGCACACGATATATGATTGCGGAACAGGATACGGGAGTGCAACTTCAATCGTGTGCCAAGTTTTTGATACTTCACTGTACGCGCAGAGCAACACAGGTCGGTAGGCAATCTTTGCTCCTTCGGACGAAGTGCGGTCCTCCGTTGTAGGCACAATGACGGCCTCTGCACGACAACGCTCTTCACCTTCCCGTATCTTCTCAAGAATCTGGTCAGCATAAGACACCTCTACTGCCTGCCCCAACGAATAGGAAGTTGTGAGCATGCACAACAGAACAAGTAAAACTCGACTGAGCAAACCATACATAGCACATCTCCTAAAAAACAATCTATCTTTCAGACTATAACGCAAAAGCAAAATTGCAACCGTCCTCCGTATTGTCGTGTTGGGTTACATGACGAAATATTGGTGTGCCCGGGTAGTCAGATTACCGATACCAATCATGTGTTCAGATTCAAGAATTTCACATTACATTATGTCATCAGCGAGCCTCGACGCAGTTGCACTGTACACAAAGAAGTGGTTATCTAAGGAGAGATTTACACAAAGGAGAGCGCAGATGTTCACTAAACAACAAATCATTTATCACCGCGGTCGTCACGGCATCGATGGTATCAAAGAAAATTCACTTCCCGCGATGTATCGCGCAGTTGCAGATGGTGCCACCATGATTGAGTTTGATGTCTGGGAAGACCTTAAGGTTTCGCATGACCCCAATAGCAACCCAAACACACCTCGACTTCCGCAAATACTCCGCGCGATTAACGGGGCGTGCGACGTAAACATCGAGATCAAGAGCCCGCGGATGGCAACCGATGTACTCGCAACAATCTATGAAGCGTTGGGTGGAAATTTGAGCAGGTGGCAAATGAACCAATTTGTTATATCTTCTTTCCATCACAAAACCGCAGCGTGGTTTAAAGCACATGAACCGATGCTTCGCGTTGGGGCCATTTTCGATGGAGTGCTGGATGCACTGTATATCGAGCGCCTAAAAGAGCGCGGTATCAATACCCTCCATATCGATTGGATGAACGCACTCATGGATAAAGAGGGTGGGCATGACTTGCTCGACACCTCACGCATGCTCCAGATGCCTATATGGGCGTGGACAGTCAACGACTTGCCCACCGCACAGGCAATGTACACATATGGTGCTGAACGCATCTTCACCGACAAACCTGAACTTTTCGTTTAAAAAATACCCCACACGCATGCGTGTGGGGTATAACTATTTCAATTTCAATTACTATCTCGCTGGGACCATCGACAGAGTTGGTGCGGGAGCAGGCACCACTGTGGGTTGCCACACAACACTCGTATCAATAGGTGGAAACGTCGCATTGGGATCAAGGAGTTCGAGCGTCCTAATGAAATACTCAAACACAGGGAGCGCGTTTTTTCCTCCTGTTTCTTTTTTGCCGAGCCACGTTTGGTTTACGTTGTTCAATCTCGTTACAACAAGATAGTCGGTTGTGCATCCAGCAAACCAGTTGTCAGTCGCCATTTCACCAGCAGTGCCAGTTTTGCCACAAAGCTTACCCTTCGGAAATGGTGTCCGCAAACTTGCCGCAGTTCCCAGCAGTACATCGCCCGGTGCGTTTGACTGCCGTAGTCCTCGCACGTCAATCGGTGCTTCCAAAAGATCGCGCATTGCAGATGCTACTCGTGGCGAGAGTACGCGCTCGCATGGAGCCGGAGCCCCATGCTCATAGATTACTTTTCCATTAGCATCAATCGCCTTTTTAATGAACGAAATGTGCTGCCTGCACCCTCCGTTAATAAGCGGGAGATATGCTTCTGCCATTTCCCACAAATTTACTTCGGCCGAACCGATGCCGATCGTGTAGTTGGGGAGCGACTGCGCACGCTCTTCTTCTGTCTTACCTGTCACACTCTTGTGCTCAAGGGGACTTTCGATCCCAAGACGATGCGCCATTGCGACAACCGTCTTTGCGCCATACACCCAACGTTCGAGCTCTCCCCATTCTCTGGGTGCGAGCTGCCCCTCTGCCCAAATGGTTGCAGTATTCCTGCTTTCCCCAAGTGCGAGTGCGCATGAAATCATTCCTCGATGTTGAGGTCGAGCCTCATAAGGGTAATTACTGATCGGGTGACGGCTGATGATCTTTTTCTTCCACCCCACGATGGAGGGGACGAGCACTGGAGCATCGAGGACATTGCACAATGACAAGAGATCCATCGGTAGTGCCGTGAGCGCCTTACATTCCTCTTCCGTAATGCTGAGGCAACGCTGAGCGCGCAGGGCGAGTTGGTCCTGTTCGATCTTTTCGAGATACGCCGCAAACACAAATGGTTTGAACGAAGAACCCGCTTGTCGATCAGCCTGCATCACGTGATCAAATTGATCGGTCTTAAAATTCTGACCGTTCACCATTGCGACAACCTCGCCCGTCTTTGTTCGCACAACCACCGAAGAGCACCGAATCGTGTCCGTATTTTCCGGACGGCGCTTCAGATGATCCGCAATAGCTTTTCTGCACGCAGCATCGAGCACTTTTTGCTTCGGTAACTCGATCGTTGTTTGAATATTGAATCCTGCACTCGCAATAGGTATGTTGCGGTTAATGCCAAACTCGCGGTTCACAGCTGCATTTATGTACGCTTCAGTGCGTGTGCATGTCCCTTTGTATTCACTTGGCACCAGTGTTTCGTCCTTTGCCAGGCGCGCTTCATCGTCCGAGATCATTCCGCGCTTCACCATGAGGTCTATCACACGCACTTGTCGTGCCATGATTGTTTTTTTTCCTGCGGTGCCACCACGGCGATATGCTTCGGGCTGATTGATGAGTGCCGCAAGAAATGCTGCTTCTGCGATCGTGACATCTTTTGCCGACTTGAGAAAATATGACTGACTTGCGGCTTCGACGCCGTATGAGCCGCCGAAGTATACAAGATTGACATACAGTGCGAGTAATTCTTCTTTTGTGAGCGCATGCTCAAGATGTACCGAAATAACCGCTTCTTTTGCTTTGCGTGTCAACGATTTCTCGGGCGTCAAAAACACATTTTTCGTGAGTTGCATCGTAATCGTCGATGCTCCCGATGCAATCTTCGCTTTCATGGCATTTGCCACAGCAGCGCGCACAATTGCATAGAGATTAAAGCCCTCGTGTTCGTAAAACTTATGATCTTCAGAGGCCAAAATGGCATTTATGAGATTTTGACTCACTCCGGCAAGAGGAACCACAGTGCGGTTTTCATGCGCAAAGCAGCCAATCTCGACAGTACCTGTGGTATCAGTGACATGAGTTGCCTCACGCATCCGAAAATCACGAAGTTGTGTGCCATAGATAGGTGGAGCTGACACTGGATCGAGTGCCGCATACCAACCAGCTGCAGCTCCTCCCGAAAGAACCACTGCGATGAGTGACGCGGCCCAGCGTGCTTTCTTGTAGCAAATAGCCACAAAGAAGCCTGTGAGTCCGACAGACACGACACCAGCAACCTTTAGGTAAAACGCAGACGAGATTGCAAGAAGATATTCTTTCGCACCAAGTCTCAATACTTCGGGCAACTCATAGGAAAACCATCCCGTACGTATGTCTACCGTGTAGATAAACTCGGAGACGAGAATCGATACAACCACCGAAAAACTTTCAAGGCTCGATGTATCAAAATAACTGTCGACAAAATACCACGCCCCGATCACTCCGACGCATGCGAGCGGCAGGCCTACGAGCCACAGAAACGTCCAGCCAATTGCTGGCAGCGCAACCCCAAAAAAGCGACTGATGCGTGATTTTAGGGTTTGCTCAGTACTTATTGCGCGACGCTCGCCTACTCTGCGGTCAGATTCAACTTTATTTTCTTTACGAGACCAAAACCAAGCCATTTCGACCTCCTTCATGAAGTCTCTGTGAAAAAACAAATCTGCATTCATCCTAGGGCTTCCCTGCCTTTTTGCAAGACATTGCTAACCGTGTCAAAAAACCGCCCCACATAAGGGCGGTTTGGTGTTATGCAAAAACTTTTTCCAAGTAGGGAGCAAGTGGTGTACGAATCGGCATGAGGTACACTGACCTACCTTTCTTCTTGGCGAAGTTTATAACCTCACGAGCAAATACTACCTGATCCGATAATGCAGTTGAAAAGTGCGCGGGAAAGACAACAGCATTCTTTTCTTTCCAATAAAGGAGCGACTTTTCTGTCGTAACGGGAGAGATTCCGTAAAAAATTTCGCAGTCTTTCGGGAGTAGCGCATCCCAAAAGCGGAGGTAATCCATCGAGAAGAATGGCTGCGTGAAAAACCCCGATGCGCCGGCTGCGCGTTTTTCTTCCATGTATGCAAGTTCAGCACGAAGAGAAGAGCGATACGGGTCAAGACCCGCCATCGTTCGCACGCACCGAGAAAGCATCGCGATCTCCTCAACCGAAGAAACGAAATTACATGAGTGGGCTGTTTCATCACCGCGGATAACCAGCCCAATATCTCCACAATACCTATTCACATTCCACGATGGCACTCTGGCGCGGACATGAGGAACATACACGAATCGCTTCCCAAACTTTTTGTGCAGTATTCGGACCGCATCAACACTCCGCAGTGGAAAGCGCTCAAGGTCTGTGACATTGAGGTGCGTTACCTCGCTATGCTGTGCGGCGACTTCCGCATCAGCAATCAGGCTTTCGCGGCTTCGTGGAACAAGCTCCACAGAAATTGCTGTTTTCACATTACCTCCTCATAAAAAAGGACTCTGTATTAAAGAGTATCGCAAAGAATCTACAAAACAAGCCTCAAGCAAACCTCCTAACCGCCCTCGAACAAACTCCGAACAAGCTTTACTAAAAAATTACGTTAATTACTTCGACCGAAGTAATTAACGTAATCGTACAAACAAGGTATTTTTTTATATGATATATCGTATAAAAATACCTGTCTGTAAAACTAGAAAGCTTTTTCGAGATAAGCAGTCACTGTTCGGCGTTTATTCGCCCGCCCTTCCTTGATGTGTTTATGAGAACGTTCGATCTTGTGCACAATAAAATGTGGTTCAAAAAATTCTCGAAGCGTCGGCTCAGTCCACACATGTTCATAGACCCCAAGTTCAGGGTGAATATAGGCATTTTCTTCGTCCGCTGGATGATCTTTGAGAAGTCGGCGCACGTTAAGGTCCTGCTCAGCGAGAAACGACTTAAAGAACAGCCAGCCGCCTGGCTTGAGCACACGGAGAATTTCATCCCGCAGCATCTCGCGTCCTTTTTGTTTCAGAAAATGGGAAGTCATCATGTCGAGCGCAACCATAATGGAACTATCCTTCAAATCAAATACACCTTCTATCGAGCGCACTGTATACGTAATGGGCAATTCTTTGGAAGCCGCTTGCGCCTGCTTCACTCCCACATCGGAAATATCGTAGCCTATTCCCCTCATCCCGTAGTTCTTTGCCAGATATATGAGGTTACGGCCATTGCCGGAGCCGAGATCGAGCGCCTGTGTCGTAACGTTCAAAAACCGCTTGCCGTAATTACGTTCCAAGAAACGACAAAATTTCTCGAGATCTCCGGCCGGCTCGTCCGAAAGCTGTATATGCTTCGAGGTTTTGTATTCGTTATTCCAGAATTGCTGATGCTTGGACATGTGATATGAGTACCACGCCACAGCGAAAATGTAAATACCACGCGGACGGGGTATTTACCGCGTCGTCACTCGGTCGAGGAGCACTGAGGACATTTACTCCCTCCCTCGTTAGACGTAGTAAAGATGTACTTTTTTACGCCTCAAAACAAATCCCCACCACACCATACTTCTTTTCATCCTCGGGTAAATAATATTGATACATCGCATCCGCATTTTGTGCCAACATTTCTGCTGTTTCTTTTTTATTTGTTATGCGAAAAATCTCCAAAAAGCTAGGCGCGTGAAAAATTTGCGTCACCTGGGCGCTGATACTTAATGATGCGTCAGTTCTTAAGATAAAAGTGAGGGAATCACCGACACGTATTTTTTGACGTTTTTCTTCGTTGAGTCTCACCTCAACCCTCTTAGTCCCCGTGCGAATTTGCTCAAAAGGCATGGGGTGCAAATGCATTTCATGAATCATATTTATTTAAGTGAGCCGCCTCGGAGGATCGAACTCCGGACCTTCGCGTTACGAATGCGATGCTCTGCCAACTGAGCTAAGGCGGCAATAATCTGCTCAGTCAAAGTATCATAATTTTTTGACTTGCGCGAGAACGCGACCCTCCAGTGCCCTCTTGCTTATCCGTCTTGTCGGTCTTCCGTTCCCCTTATTCAGTGCTGCAAATGTTGGGCTGAGCGCATCACAATTTGGACAGACGAGTCGAAGATTTTCCTCGATATTATTTTTCCAATTTCCATCGATATGATCTGCGACAAGGGGCACTACTCCCGTCTTGGGGTTTGTTTCTGACCATCCGCAAAGATAACACTTATCTCCAAATTTCTTTCGTAGGTATTTTTTAATGGAAGGGGACACAATGCCCATGGAATTTAATCCCTTTATTTCTCCGGCTTTCCATTGCTTGATATATGCCTGATACTGAAATTCCTGTTGGCACACATTACTGCAATACTTATAAAATGAACGTGCTGGCTCTTTTGTGCATATTGGGCAATTTGGTCGAGGTTTCTTTGGGTTTGACATGTCCTAATTATACAGAAAACGTAGACCGGTCAGCAAAATTACAAGTGGTCACATGTTGATAATTTTTGGAGCCGTTTCCCGGGATCGAACCGGGTACCTTCTCCTTACCATGGAGATGCTCTACCAATTGAGCTAAAACGGCAAAAATGAAATCGCGAGATCAACAAATCGAATCGTACACTAATTGGTCCATTTTTTCAATTTTCCCTTGCAAAAAAGCCATATTTTGCTTATGATAGCCAAGTAATTAGCGGGATGGATTGTGCAGAACCTCGAGTCATGATAGCCTCATGGCCTGTGGTCGAAAGAAAAATAAAAATCATAGCGGGATGGTTCAAGTGGCACCTCGATCTCAGTCTAGCCTCATAGCCTGAAGTCGTCATAAATCTGATAAGCTGAGGAAGTCGAAACACATAGCGGGATGGAGGAGCGGTACCTCGTCAGGCTCATAACCTGAAGACGTCAGTTCGATTCTGGCTCCCGCAACAAGAAATAAAAAAGCGCTCATCCTGAGTGCTTTTTTATTTCTTGTTAGGGAAGGAAGCTCCCTGCGGCTCTTCCGGCCAGAATCGAAAGGCGCAGCCATGTCGAGTCCGCGAGACGGGCGAGCCAAGGTCATGAGTACTTAGGCTTTTGCCGTGCAAGTAACTGCAAAAGACTTAGTAACTCCGGACCTATTCTGGCTCCCGCAACAAGTAAGAAAAACATTCGAATTCGAGTGTTTTTCTTTGCTTGCTCTTGCCTTTGTGATAGCGTAACCAAGGACAATTACAAGGATGCGCAATGCAATCTATCTCACTCGAACACGTAGAGAAACCTGGCAACAAAGCTGAAAATAGGGTTGCGTACGAAGCACTGAATCCCTTTGTCGGGAAAAAGGTCGTTTTAATTTTTCGTACACCACCAAAAACAGTCCGCGGAAATATCACGCGCCACCATTGCACCATAGAAAGTCTGTGGCCACGTGGCATTACATTTAATCCCGTACTTCACTTTCCTCGCAAAGACCTACCTGACGTTTTGAGCAATAGTATTTGGTTCGCAGAACTCATGGCTGTTGAGATTAAACACTGACGAAGGCCCCATATGGGGCTTTATTTTTGTGTTCTCAACTTCTTGCAATCTTCATCTTCGTGTAGTACGCTGGCCTCTCAACTCAATAAAGGAAAGCGTATCGTGACTGTTATTTCCGTTGAAGAAGAACGTTCCAAGCACTCCACTATCCACCGAGCCCATCGCTCTGCGGCAAAGCACGTTCGTCCGTATGTGGGCAAAGAGGTGAAGCTCGTTTTGAAGGAACCTATTTTGAGAGGTGTTCCCAAATCGCATGAATGCACCCTTGTTGGTGTCGACGCATCAGGCATCACCTTTTCACCGGGGTTCGGTGAAGAGGTGTCGGCACAAAGCTTCCGCAACATCAAACAAGTTGAGGTTCTGTAGTTTCACCCCGCAACATGCGGGGTTTTTGTTGCCAGAATAAGCTCAAAAATCAGTTTGATTTTGAAACAAAGTATGCTATAAAACACTTATTGTCGACGTAGCTCAGTTGGTTAGAGCGCGGGACTCATAAGCCCGAGGTCGGAGGATCGTTCCCTCCCGTCGACACAATTCGACTGTTCATGTACTATGCAAAGTTGGAAACGAATCCTGCGGTTAGGTTTGCGGTCGTAATCGGAAGACCTCTTGCCACCGCGGCATTCGGATGAAATATCGCTGCGCTCCTTTTCGGCAGAAAACATTTTTATGAAAGCGTGCTTTCAAAAAAGTTTTCTGCCGAAAAGTCGGTGCTGTGCACCATTTCATCCTCATTTGCGGTGGTAGCTCAACTGGTTAGAGCACCCGCCTGTCACGTGGGAGGTTGCGGGTTCGAGTCCCGTCCG
>JAYTCK010000056.1:0-6896 GCA_043736515.1 bacterium | reverse complement strand
GGCGACCACCCGTATCCCTTTCGAGACACGACCCGCTAGAGCGACTCTGACTGGGAGTCTTTTATTCTCTAGCGGGGGTTTTCGACCATATCCTAAGGAGTGAGCCGTAGGGGTTAGGTCTCCTATTAAGTTGTACTTGGTATTGTACGGCATATAACGAAACCGCTCAACCTTAGCTTAGGTTGAGCGGTTTGTGTAGCGAGTTACCAACAGGCTAGACTTCAGAGTACACGAAGCCCAAAAAGGGATTTTCACGGGTAAATTCAGCACGAATAAACTTCTTATAATCAAAATTGAAATCCTTTATCTGGGATTCAAACTCATCCTTATTGATTGTTAAGATGTATTGAAATTTATTTTTAGCCGAGAGGTCATGGAGATAATTCAACGACTTCACCATGTCATCGCGTCCAGTGGAAGCAAAAATATTGTCATGAATAAGAAAACCAAAATGACGCTTTGAAGTCACCTTATTTACCATTAACAGTACATCATAGATAAATGTTTTGATGCGATTTATCCCCGAACTGCCGTCGAGTTTGATGCGGTAGTCAAACACAACGAAGTTTGCAAGTGATTCGGAAATATCTATCTTGAACTGGCAATGCTTATTCCCCGCAATATATTCGTGCATTTTCTGGAGATCTTCCTCGAACTCGGTGACTGTCTTACTTATGGCAAGCAGCTCCATTGATAACTTCTCCACCAAAGCTTCTTTTTTCTTTTTGAGGGATTTTTGAACAGCTACGTCCTCTTGCAACAACTTATATGCCGAAGTGAGTTTTTCGAGTTCGGCATTTTTTTCACGCTCTAATTTTACGGCCTCTTTCAGTCCATCAAGTTTTTCTCTCGCATTTGCTTTCTCGTATAGTTTTGCCATTTGCGCATCAAGTCCTTCAATCTGTGTGTCGATTGCATTCATTTCCCTCACTAACTCCTTGAGTTTTTCACTCATCAGACTATTCTGAAAATCATCGACTTGCTTCTTGAAGTTGAGTACCTGATCAAAAGATTTTTCAACCAAATCCCCGAGACCAGCCTTGAAGTGGTTGTAGACAATTTGGATCTGCTTCGTATTTATCTTTTCCAACTGCGGCAAAGATTTTATTTTTCGTATCAGATACTCCTTCCCTGCTTTTGTTGATACCAACTTCTCAAGCTCAAGCTGAAGTTTAATCATCTCGTTCTTCGCCTGTGTCATTGCTTCGGAAGGATGCAATTCATTGATCGCAAAATTTAATTTCTCGACGCTATCCTTCAAATCATTGATATATGATGCGACTTCCTTCTCATCAATCCCTGCGTTTTTAAAATTCATGCGTAGGGACGCGAGTCCCTTTGTGACAGTTTTTATATCAGCAGAAACTTTGCGGATTTTATCGAGCAATCCCAAATCGATCTGAAAGAGATAAAAATGTGGCTTAAGTAAATCTTCAAATGTAGCAAGAGAAGAATCTTGATGCGGTTTTAGGATATCTTTGTACTGACTATCTTCCTCTCTTATGAGTATGGAGAGCAGGCTGCGGAGAGATGGTTGCTCAATGGAGGTTTCACCATAAAATAGGTGTTCAACATATTTTTTTGCATCATCAACTTTCTTAAATGATTTTTCTTCGTCGTCGACAAAAATTGAAATAGCGTCTTGCTCATTTCGATTTCTTCGAATTTGCACCTCTTTGATTCGATCGCACGTTTCAATCTCAAGATCAAGACAGAGATAGATACTCGGATCCAAATTAATGTCAGGAATCTTCGAAACCCTGCTTTGATCGTACCTCTTAAAGAGGCAGTAATTAATAGACTCAATTAGTAGTGATTTCCCTACTCCGTTCATTTTGTTTTGCTCCTTTTTATTTTTTGGTGACTCTGACTTATCTCCAATGACGAAATTCAACCCGCGTTCAAACACGACCGGTTTGAGTTCCTTGCCATTAAAGGTGTTTGGTGAAAACGATAGTTCTTTTAGGGTGATCATTTTATTTTACGCGGTGCACATACGGCTCATCGAAATCGATGAGACCATTCATGTACAAGAATATCAGAGCATACATCGCATTGCTATACGAAAAACTTCGGTCTTTTGTCTTTAATGCCTGATGTAAATCAAAAATAGACATACGATCCCCTTCCTTCAGGTTTTTAAGAATTAGATACCCAGCATAAACACTAGAGTCTCTAACATCTTGCTCGTGTGAAATTAAAAGTTTTTGTGTTTTCATATACTACGTCAGCGCGGGATTAGGAAACACATTACACTCGACCAACTGTTTATACAAAAAATATTCAATCGCCCCAGCACTGAAGTTTTTGTTTGCCCCTTTTGTGAACTTTTCCTCAACAAGCTGACAAAGCACCTTTAATGATTCAACGGGGTCATCGTGATGCTTGGCGAGGATGTCGAAACTGAGATTTCTTAAATAACTACACATCTCTTCAAAACCGAACTCGTCGATACCAGAATTTCTTTTTGCTTCTTCATATGAACTCTTATACAGCAGGTGAAGTTCGGTATATTTTAGTTTCAATTGAGCCTCGTGGGAGGCAAAGCGCTCGGTAATTTTCTTGATGAAATCTTTTGGGTGATCTACTTCGTCTGAAGTAATCCCCTGTTCACGAGCAACCTCGGGAATCAAGCTAATCACCGCGAGCATGGTATCGACCTCGTTCGTCAATTTGTCCTTCGTTCCGAAGTTAAAAACATTATCATCTCCTATGACATTCGGTGAATAGTTGCCTTTAGATTTTTGGGATGAAGAATCGAGCATTACATCTTTATCGAATTAGCATCGCCCATGATGTTTGGGGACTTATCCCCACTACTTTTCTGTGTCTTTTTTACCCAATAAAAGTTCATCGCAACGCTCCCAATGGTTATTCCAAGAAGGAAGCTTACGGCTGTGCTAAGTGTTATTTCCATGGGTAAATAGTAGCTCAAAATATGGAAATTGTGTAGCAGGTAGGTTGCCAACAGGTTACCAACTCAGCACCTAGACTCCACCAAAGGACTGCGTCATTGATTGAACATGCAAAGTCATGCACCCGCTAGAGCGACTTTGAAGGAAAATTATGAAAAAAGCAGTACTATATGCCCGCGTCAGTTCTGACGTGCAGAAGAAGGAAAAGACGATCGAGAGTCAGGTCGAAGAGTTGAAGAGACAGATCAAGCAGGACGGAAATGCACTCGTAAAGGAGTACATCGACGAAGGGTACAGCGGTGCAATGCTTGATCGTCCGGCGATGAATCAGCTCCGTGCGGATATGAAAACAGACATCTTTGAGATAATTTATTTTCTCGTGGCGGATCGTATCGCGCGTGATGTGACCTATCAGACGATTATCGTTGAGGAGATTATCAAAAACGAGAAGCGGGTCGTCATCAATGGAAAAGACTACATTGAGAACCCGGAAAATAAATTCACTCTGCAAGTGCTCGGTGCCGTCTCACAGCTCGAACGTGCGAAGATCATCGAGCGGAGCATGCGTGGGAAACAGCATAAATTGCGTGCGGGATTCTTCACGGGAAACGGCAGTCACATGTTTGGCTATACCTATATACCAAAGACACAGACGGCACCGGGGTACTTCGCAATCAATGAAGTAGAGGCAAAGATTGTACAGTTCGCCTTTACTCAATATGCCAAGGGAAACATGAGCATGAGCCGACTTTCTCGAGAACTCGAAGAAATGGGAGCACTTACGAAAACAGGGAAGAAACTCTGGGGTTTTTCCTCAATCAACCACATGCTTCGGCAAACCTCCTATGCAGGGATAAAATATTTCAACACAGTCCGCATAGTGAAAGAATACGGCAACCCATTGGTAGGAACCAAAACGACGCGGAAACTTGTTCACAGAGACAAGAGTGAGTGGGTCGGGATCCCTGTCCCTGCGATTGTCTCCAAAGAGGTGTTCGACAAAGTGCAAGAACGACGTGCGTGGAACAAGAGTCGCTATCGTAATCCACGCAAAACACAACTACTCTCCTCACTTGTGAAATGTGGTCATTGTGGAAGCAGTTTTTATTCGTATCAGCGATACCTCACGACCAAGAAAAATGGGGTCAAGCGTACATATCACAAAGTAGCTTATCGATGCTGTAATCGACTGAGGCAAATGTCGCACGCCAAGAGTTCTGAAGTGCTACGCTGTCCAAGTCGTGAACGATCAGCAACGGTCCTTGACGGGCAAGTCGCCAACATCATTGTGGAGATCATGCTTGATCCGATAAAACTTCGTACCCACATGGAAATATTCAAAACAAACCGCCCGCATCCACGGATGGAGAAACAACTCCTGAAAGTGGAGAAATCAATCTACTCACACGAAGAGAAGAAGCGTCGGATCATGGATATCTATGCTGACGGGAAACTTCCGAAAGAAGCGTATGTTGCAAAGAGTAGAGAGATTGATAACACGATCGGCTCATTAACAGCGGAAAGAATCAGCATCATGGAACAGATGCCTCTTTTTCGGAAAACAAAGTTTGTCGATCTCGCAATCCAACAGTTCTGTGAATCTGCGAAACTCCGCTATAAGCAGTGCAACGATTTCGAAGCGAAGCGACAGTTTCTCATCGATTACGTCGACAAGATTATATACATGAATGACCGTCTCACTGTTCAAGGTTTCGTGCCAGTTACGGTGACTCAGCACGGGAAAGAATCTGAAACGAGCAGGGTTGAGTTTCGGATTGAGGTGGGCGCATCAAAGGAATTTCGAAATCAGTACGATAAGCAATCGGGAGATGCGTCAATCACTCATACTTTTGCGAAATCGGAAAACAAGAAAATTTAGCAGGATTCCCAAGCCAAGCAAGATAAGGTTTGAGGGCTTTCCAAAAATAGTACCCAGCACACTCCCCGCATTCCAGCTGTCGAGGAAATTATTAAGAGTGTAACTATTGATCGAAGCTGCAGAATAAATACCGATGAGCACAAACACGAAGGCGGTCGCACCAAGGACATAAGGATTGACGCGTTTATTGCTTGCGCAGACAAGGAATGAAAACAGAAACAGCAAAGGTAGTTCGAAGAAAGCGAGGATTCCAAAAATAACCCCGTCGAAAAATGGGACTCTTACTCCATCCATTGTGCCCCCCGAAAGTGATGAGATGGCGGACATAAGAAATATCGCCCCAAGCCCGGCGGTCAAAATAATTACACTACTGGTGAGAAACATTTTTGACCAAACTAGTAACAATTTTTTTTCTGTATTCATTTTATTTTTTCTTTAAAGCATTACCAAGTTGAGTAAGCAGACCACTGAGCTGCGAATATAGAGAGCTGATTTGATTACTCGTCCTACTCGAAACCGTTGAACCACCAACTGGTTGTCCAAGTCCAGGAATACTGTAGCCATTAGAATTCTGAAGTGTATCTCTGTATGAATTAACTGAATTGATGAGGACACCAGAATTTACAAGGAGTGTTGTTGCGGCATTATTTGAGTTGGGTGCCGTATTGAACACTTGCCCAGTTCCAGGTCCGAAGTAGGTATTACTCAATGTGTTGGGAAGAGCATTGTAATTTGCAACAACACTTCGCTCAAAGTCTGCTTGAGACATTCCCTTAGGGGGAGACACGAGTGTTCTCGCACACTGAGCACATCCATCCACATATTTCATATCTCCGTAAACATCTTTTACTAAGGGACCACTATCTCCACCAGGGGTTGCACCCAAGGTAAATGGCTTGGCGGTATTAACGCCACTTATAGAACCAATGCTCTGTGGATCCCGAGGATTAATTTGAACAAATGTATGTGCATAGGATCCATTCAAAAAGGAGTAATTTCCTTCAAAAATAACAGGGCGACTTACCAACATAACTGTTGTGCCAGTAGGATCTTTCCCCATAATTGGATTTCCGGCTGCATAGTTATACGAGTTCAACTCCTGCGGATTTCCTAGTTTCTGAGCATTCGGATCCCCTGTAAACATCGGGTCTTGTGAGATAAACCTTCCCTCCCGATTCCCCATCCAACGGGCATTCAGATAACTCATCCCCACATCATCGCTTTGGTGTTCGCCGATGTATGCTCGTGATGCAGATTGACCACCTGTGTTCTCATCTATTCTCTGTTCTCCGTACGGATAGTACGCAAGAATTTCTTTGGCATTGCCTTGGCTGTCGCTGGTAACAGATGTGGAATTTAAGTGATCCGAATGCGCGATCAGTGTTGAGGTTGCGATGCCATTCCCCTCCACAGTTCCAATGAGCATATCACCTGCATAGATGTACAAGGTACTCGTACTTCCTTGGGTTGAGAAATACTTACTAAAGAACGAAGTAGTTGTCGTCCCCGAACCTTTGTTGATGCTCTCAGTGACACGCTGACCCATATGGTCGTACAAATAACTTGTACTTGTTCCGGATTTTGTGGTTGCAGTCAAGCGATTGAGGTAGTCCCAAGTATTACTCATCCCATTGTATGAGGTGAGATTCCCTGCATTGTCGTAAGTCAATGAATTTCCATTTATTGAGCTCGCAGCATGGGGATTAAGGTATCCGGAGCCGGAATAGGTGTAGCTGCCGACATCAGACTTGCTGGTGAAGTTCCCAAGTGCATCATACGCATACGTTTGACTATATGGGGTTGAGGTGGCGTCTGTGGTTGAAGCACTCAGCAATCTATAGAGTCCATCATAACTATAGGTGGTGGTTGCTTGCCCCTTTGTTCCAGAAATATCAACGATCTGTGTGATATTCCCCACTGCATCGTACGAGTAGCGAAAATCTTGAAGGGTCGTGGCGGGGATGATAAGCGGAGTGGGGGTTGCGGTGGTTGAGGTGATGATTTCCAAATAAGGATCCTTTGATGTTCCCGTCTCCCCTGAGTCATACAGTCCAGAGTCTGCGCTGGCAGATGATGCCCATGTCGGTTCGACATTGTCGAAA
>JAYTCK010000055.1:0-2671 GCA_043736515.1 bacterium | reverse complement strand
GGACTCGAACCAGGGACCTCGTCATTATCAGTGACGCGCTCTAACCACCTGAGCTACACGCGCACTTTGCTAATCAATTTATTCAATTTTTAATGTACCTTGCCACTTGGGCTGTATCCGCCAGTAAATGAGACTATAGCAAAATCCTTGTTGCCTCGCAACGCCACGGCATAATTCGACAAAATCAGCAGTGGCCGTATGCTGTACAGAGACCTTTCTTGTTTTCTTGAATTTAAGGAGTGCACAATGACACAGCGAACGGGGTATCTCGCTTTTCGCGAACGGATTTTTTTACAACCTTTTTTTATCAGCCTTTTACTGATTGCCGTGCTCTTGTACATTGGAAAAACATTTGCGTTATTTGATGTACCTTCTTTGGGATTCGATAAATTACTGCATTTTCTTGCGGGCATTTCATGTGGAATCTTCGGAGTAGGGTTGCTTTCAATGGGCTTTTGGAATGAAGATACGCTCTGCAGCATAAAGACGACCAATAGACGTGTGTGGGCAATAGTGACCCTCGTGGCACTTTTTGTCGGTGTTGCGTACGAGATACTCCAAGTGTGTGTCCCTTACTTCCAAAACGGAAGTATGCGCAACTGGTACGACACCATAGGTGACGTGATCTTTGATGTGACGGGAGGAATTGTTGCCGGGCTCGCCTATCAACTCAGGGGAAACTAGCAAAGAAAAAACCGGACATAGTCCGGATTTTTTATTTTTTGGTGTATTTTTTCGGCTCACTCCAGTCGAGCCGAAATCGATTGAGTTCCTCCTTGGTATAACTTTCGCATGAGCGCCATACCTCGGGGCTTGCGTGCACGATACATTTGGTGCCGCTATCCCAGCGATACCGCACAGGAGTGTCCGAATAACCCCGTCCGAATAGGGCAATCAAAGCAAGAGCAAGCAGGGAAAAGAGCACGGTCCAACCAAGAACAACCTTCATAACTAAAACTCCTTGTAATGATGGTAATATAATTGTACCACATATTGACATTATATGCAAATTTGTATATAATGGCTTCAGGTAAGGTTGGTATGCCCATTAACACAAGAGAAAGGAATGCATTTTATGAAAAATCCCTTTGCGGAATTGCCGACCAGCGTAAAAAAGAAAAAGCT
Source organism: bacterium (assembly GCA_043736515.1). Lineage (GTDB taxonomy): Bacteria > Patescibacteriota > Minisyncoccia > Phycocordibacterales > UBA6899 > MHLP01. The sequence goes on along the minus strand of JAYTCK010000055.1, from coordinate 1,546 downwards.
TTCACAGCTTAAAAGTTCGCTGGCAAACGGCAGACCGCTTGAGCAATTCACCAGAGATGAGCGCGATCTCCTGCACATGGAGACGTCGGAAGAAAACGTCCTCTACTGGAAGAAGGAGAATGAGCGCGCTGAGACCGATGAGCGATGCCTCCACTGCCAATCGATCACGAGAAGCATCATCACCGCACTGCGTGCTCTTGATCTACCCGTCGAAGACGATGAGAAGGACGATATGCTCTCGGGAATACTCACCAGAGCCGACCACGCCCCTCTCGTGCTCCACTAACTCCCCCACCCCGCACATAACCTGTGCGGGGTATCTTTTTTTATATGCAAACCCTAATCCAAGGGGAGTCCTTGGATAACCTCAGAGCGTGATAAAAACACCCTTCAGTTTTCTAATGGGTGTTTTGTTATCCTACTTGAGAAGAGGGCGTCTATGGTCGACTAACGCTGTTGATCGAGTATCTTGTGATGCAGTGCTTGCGTCATATCGGCCTCTGAAACGTTATGTTTGGCGAGAAGTGCGTTAAAATAAGTGTCCCTCTCACTCGATTCTACCTTCGTAAGCGGCATGCCGTCGTCACCACCTCGTTTGTCATATTTTTCCAGGTACGCGTCTGCAGCATAGAATGCATCGAGCGGAATACTCTCTCGCGGCGCAAGGTCTGCTTTCCATTCTTGCATCGTCTGCTGTTCTGTAAGCGTTAATTCTGGGGCGCTACTCTCACTGCTTCCCTGATATATACCCGCAGCACCCGCAAGCGCAGCAGCTGCCGCTATTTTTCTTCCATGTCTGGCAAAAAAACCTGATCCGGAATTTTCCTCATTTCCCTTTTTGACAATTTCCTGTGCTTCCGCCGCTTGCACTTGCTCTGCGAGGTCTGCATCCTCTGGTCGTTCAAAATTTTCCATTCCCATAGGGTAGTTGCATTAATTTCTATACACTCAATTCTACCCTCGCCCGAAGGCTTTAGTCAATGAAATATCAGAATAAAATAGCAAAAACACCCCAGAGTTACCTCGGGGGTGTTTTTGTTTTAAATTATACTTCCCGTAGATATTGGTGGCAAGAAATCGAATACAAAATATCCGCCTAGTGGCGGATATTTTGTATTCTTTGAAAAGCCGAGAAAATTAATAGTGTGTGCCTGCCTGCGCAGGTAGGTTTAAAAAAAATTGTGTTAAATGCTTTCTTTTGTCTCGTTCCACTCCCCACTTAACGAAATAATGGGCTTATCCGGCACGCGATACCAGCGTGCGAGGTAGTAGCCTTTAAAGTGTTCTACTATGACTTTATATCTTGGAAGATACAATCGACTATAAGCGATCTCATCCGAGATCACGTCCAAATTGGAATTGATCCACGAGCAGCTTCCGCTACCCGTGCCTTGTTACGACTTACTCCCTGTTACCGAGCTTACCTTCGGCCCACGCGAGGTGAGACTTCGGGTACTCCCGGCTCCCTTGAGTTGACGGGCGGTGAGTACAAGACTTGAGAACGTATTCACCGCGGTTTAGCTGACCCGCGATTACTAGCGATTCC
>JAYTCK010000054.1:0-19434 GCA_043736515.1 bacterium | reverse complement strand
ATTTTGCTTTGTGAGCCTGAATTCCGGGCTTTTTGAACACACTATGTTTTTCGCCGAGAGAGAGATGCATGCCGAGGATACGTTCAAAGGCGGTAATGTCCGGAATATACCTCTCTCGCGTGATTGCGCGATTGAGTCCGAAGCCGATCTCGCGAATTAGCGGCCGCTCGATGGTTTTTATTGATTCGACAATCTCAACAAAAGTTGAAGGAGCATTAGGAGCCCAGCCGACCACGATACCTTCCGCAACATCCACACGAAACGCTTCGTGCATATCAACAGTGAAGTTGGCTCCCGCATATGCATAGATCATAAATGAGCCGTTCATGCCAGCAAAGTCTCGGCTTTCAGTGAACACTTCGCCGATAGGGAAGGTGCCTCCGATGTTTTCCATTCCTTCGTAATCACCAATATTGAGCTTCGGTGATTCCAGACCACCAACCACAGTAAGTTTTGCGTTTCCCGCTTCAATACAGAGCTCGTTGCCAATCTCGAGTTTTGCTTTGAGTTTCATCCCGACAGTACGGTACCAACTCGGGTCATAGGCAAGGGCATTCACGTATACATCCCACACAGCTTCCGGATTACGATAGAGATGTGTGTGTTCGATCACTTTTAATTTTTTCTGAAAGAGGTGGAGGCGGATACGAAATTCATTAAGTAGAAAGTTTGAGGATTGTATGAGGACGACAAGATCGCGCTCTTTCATCTCATCTATTGCCGCGATAACTTCCTCCTTAGTGAGCGTATCAAAATCAAGGAATCGGGCGGAGGGGAGTACTTTGCGGTACGCTGCGGTGAGAACGTCAGTAAGCCCAAAGTGCGTATCATAAATCACCAATGCCTGATTGGTGTGATCGTGGAGGAGAGCAAGTAGAACCATATCCTCGATGTTCTGCGTTGCTCTCAACAGTAATACGTCATTCATATGGGTGAGCGTAACTCGAATACGCAAAAAAATCAAAGCGTGAGTGCAAATAAAAACCACCCATCGTGGGCGGCTATTCATTCGGTTCTGGCTAACTCACTTTGGAAGTCCCTTACGAGGGCAAGAAGCTTGTCGCTAAAAATTACCGTAAAGCGGAGTCGCTCAAGTCCGCCATGATGCTGCAAGTATATACAGAGGACCATAATCGTCCGCTCCATGACCCGAGAGTTTTTGTGGCCAAGGTTGTATAATTTTCCGACAAAAAGATATAACGCAGCAATTTTTTCCCCAAGGTTGTCATGTGACTGCATCACCACTCTTAGCTCGACGTCGAATTCATGTGTAAAATTAAGCTTTTCCGCCTCAGCAATCGGATCCGCTCTGGTGAGTGACGCATTAAAGTACACATCATCTAATGTCATTAGCGCACGCAGTTCCATGTTTATTCCTTAAAAACGTAGCGATGAGCAACTGCCAATAACGCTATAGCAAAATACAAGTGAGTCAAGCTAAATGCGCGGACTGGACAGTATATATTATTTATGATATAATTAAATAGACAGTTTAGAGACTAGGCTGTCACCGTTTTACTTCACAGTTCCTTACAAGGAGAATCATAATGGAAGAGAAGGTTCCACCCCCAAAGGTGTATGTACCAGAATGTTTTATCGCGGGTTTCAGGCAGCACCCACAGGGCCTCCAAACGAGGGGAGATCTCGACACGAAAGAGCTCGTTCTGGCACTACTCGATTTGGCGGGGAGACTGTCATCCCCGAATGTGACACTCCGGACGATCATCCGGAAGTTCATCGACCCGAACATCTCGGGAGGCCAAAATTACATTACGGGCGTAGAGGTCGCGGAGTTGGTCAATGAGCTGTTTGTTGGTGAGAAGCACGTGGGTGTACTCGCCACACTGCAGGAAGTTAACCGACTGGGATACAGTCACGAGGAACTCGAGGAACTCCGAAAGGAATACTTGAGGATTGACCGCGTTGGCGCAGCTGATCTCGCCATAATGTTCGGTTGCTGGCCACCCAAGCCTCGCTACTGAACCTGAAGCATAGGCGGCGATACTCATCTGTATCACCGCTTTTTTTGTTGCAAAAATAACATCAATACGTATACTGTCAAGACTTTAGAGAGAACTCCAAAAAGATGGACTAAGGTCGGGCCTTAGCTATGACGATATTCACTTTGCCCGACCTTGGAGAAGTTGTCCGTCTTTTTTGGTCAACATGAACATGCCAACACAAGAAACCACAACAGAAGCATTTGTGCACAACATCGGCCCGACCGAAGCCTTGGTCAGGCAGATTTCTGCTACCAAAAAGGAGCCTGAGTGGATGCTTGAAATTCGACTTAAGGCGCTCGCACTCTGGCAAGAAACTCGCATGCCTGGTTGGGGCCCTGACTTAACAGGTCTCGATCTCGAAAACATCACTTACTATGTTGATCCGGGAGTAAAAGAAACCGATGACTGGAAAGATCTTCCCAAGGAGATTACGGACACATTCGAAAAGCTTGGCATCCCAAAAGCAGAGCGCGAATACTTGGGTGGGGTAGGTGCGCAGTATGATTCTGGGATTGTGTATCACCGCATTCAAAAGTCACTTGCCGACCAGGGAGTTATTTTTGAGAACATGGACGTTGCACTCGAAAAATATCCCGAGCTGGTCAAAGAGCACTTTATGACAAAGTGCGTTCCGGTGACGGACCACAAATTTACAATGCTTCATGCGGCGGTCTGGAGTGGCGGAACATTTATCTATGTGCCAAAGGGAGTAAAGGTCTCGCTGCCACTTCAGGCATATTTTCGTATGAACAAAGCACGTTCGGCGCAGTTCGAGCACACACTTATCATTGCCGATGAAGGCGCAGAGATCACGTACATCGAAGGGTGCTCCGCTCCGCAGTACACCGAGAGTTCACTTCATGCCGGCTGTGTCGAGCTCTGGGTCAAAAAAGGTGCACGTGTAAAATATATCAGTGTCGAGAACTGGTCTAAGAACACCTACAATTTAAATACAAAAAAGGCGTTGGTGATGGAGGACGGCACCGTGGAGTGGGTGAACGGTAATATGGGTTCGCGTGTCACCATGCTCTACCCATCCTCCGTACTCCTCGGCGCTCGCGCACGCAGTGAATCACTCGGCATCGTGATGGCAAATGCAGGGCAGGTGCAGGACACCGGTTCAAAAGCAATCCACATCGGACCCGATACTGTTTCCGTCATTCGTTCCAAGTCTGTTTCAAAAGGTGGGGGAGTGTCCAACTACCGCGGATATGTGCGCATGATGCCCGGGGCTATTGGTGCGCAATCCTCCGTGACGTGCGATGCGCTTATTCTCGACGATGAGTCGGTGTCCAATACCTACCCTTCGATTAAAAATGAAAACAACCAAGTGAGTATTTCACACGAAGCACGAGTGGGTAAGGTGGGGGAAGAAGAAATTTTTTACTTAAAAAGTCGCGGCTATAGTGAGTCCGAAGCAACGCGCCTCATCGTGGGCGGCTTTATGGACCCGATTATTAAAGCATTGCCACTTGAATATGCAGTTGAGCTTAATAAGCTTATTGAACTTGAAATGGAGGGAAGTGTGGGATAAAAAATTTTGAGCGCACTACTCGTCCTTCCCGGTGTCGGTCTGGCGGACTTATGAGAATAAGCCCACTCAGACACAACACCGCTCCAGGACTTCGTATTGCATCTCAAATTTTTCTATCCCAAATGCATGTATAGATTTATAAAAAGAAAACCGCCATACTCGGCGGTTTTTTGTTATGTGCGAATCAGAATCGCGTCTCACCTGACTTATTGAGGGCGACATGCTGCGGGATTAGTCCCGAACTGCGCAGCTTGCGCGAGAGATCGGTGAAAGTACTTCCCGTTTCGGTTTTCAGCTCAGTCTGAATGCCACTTTCCAGTTGAAAAATCGTACCTTTCTTACCGGAGGTTCCTTGCCGCCCACCGCCTTTTGCGCCGTTGCCGTGCTTGCGCCATGGTTTGATAACGACGAGACGATCAAGAAGGAGTCGCTGTGTTCCCATTAAAACCTTTCAGGTTGGTTGTGAATGCAATTGTCTGAGTTAAAGAATAGTGCATGTTGTAAATTTTGTCGAATCAACTATTAAAATGGAATGGTTTTAGAGAAAAGAAAACCGCCGGACGAATCCGGCGGCAGGGTCTCCACTAGCTAATAGGCGTTCAAAACTGTCGAAGTTGAGCAGTGTTCACTTGTGCCCGGCAACCGATAATCAACACAACCTGTTTCGATAGGTCGGCCTGGCGTCACTCGTCGCTCGACACGTCGTAGCCACACCATGTTGTTTGGCCCCGTGTTTTTGATTGGCACAGGGAACCATGCAAACCACATGACCCACTTGTGCGGATTCGAAGAAGAAAAGAACATCACTGACTCCTATGGGTTAGTGTTAAGGACCTCCCTAACACTTTACAAGCCATAGAAAGTATAGTATATTTTTACCATCTTGTCAAACATGGCACAAATAGAGGAATTGTCAAAACGGCTTGTGGAACCAAGCTGGCTTTCCGATTGGCGAATGAACCGCGCTGAAATCGCCGCAAGCCTTTCGCAGGATGCCACATACGGCATTAATATTTCTGGCGTATCTCTCGGAGAGGTGTCGGATTTTTCCGCATACCCTGAATACCTTGTCACTCCGTCAAAATCCCTTGAGCTCTATACGTGGAAGGAAGCCATGGCTCAGGAAGAAATAGCACCGATACTCGAGCGCCTCATGACGAGTGAGCTTTTCCCAAAGCCTGCTTCCCATGGCTCGGCGCTGGGCCAAGCATTTTTTCAAACAGGACTTGTCGTGTATGTGCAGCCAACGCTCGATGATGCAGGGAATGCAAAGACTGAGACACTCACACTCGAATCAACCCTACCTTTGGGTGCAGCATCAGACATGATCATTATTGTCGTAAAGGAGGGGGCACAATTTAAAATGGAGAGCATTATGAAAGGCGGGGAAGCGTCGAGTACGCTCGCACGCACCATGCTCGTGCTTACAGAGAACGACACAAAGACAGAGATCATCACACGGACAGAGGGCGTGAAAGGTCTTGTGATGGGGGAAAGCACCGCACTTGTTGCACATCATGCTTCGTGTGATTTTATTGACGAACCACAGGCTCCTCATAATTATTTCTCGCGTACGAACGCACTTCTTCTGGGCGAGGAAGCAACAAGCGAGATTCTGCATACCCTCATTGCGAGCCAAAGCGCGCGCTATGATATTTGGGCGGGAGTGGAGCATCGTGCAAGTAATACGCATTCACGGGTATATGCACTCGGCTTAGCTCTGGATACTTCAAAGATCGTCTATCGCGGAGTGATCGATATGAAAAGCGGAGTTGGCAAAGTGGATGGTGCACAGGAAGGAAAATTTTTGATCGTCTCGCCCAAAGCGGAAGTTGATGCAATACCCGCACTTGATATTGCAAGCCGCGAAGTTTCTTCAAGTCACAAACTCTCTATTAGTCATATTCGCGACATAGACCTTTTTTATGCAAAGACACGTGGCATTTCCGACAGAGAGGCCCGCGAGCTCGCCATCGAAGGGTTTTTCGGATCACTCCTCGAGAAGATCAAGAAAGGGGAGATGATGGAAGATGTACGCAAGCGAATTGGTGGGCTGACAAAAGCGGACTAAGGTCCGACCTTGGCTTTGAAAGGTCGTACCTTGGAGAAGTTGTCCGATTTTGTATCACGTTTAAAATAAAATATGCAAATAAATATAGAACAAATTAAAAAAGACTTTCCGCAACTGAGTGACCAAAACAATCACTATCTTGATGCCGCGGCGACGTCGCTTACTCCGCAATCAGTACTTAATGCTGTGGTGGACTACTATACCAACAGCCGCGCCAATGTACATCGCGGGCTATTCAAAGAAGCAATTAGAGCTACCGAGCAATATGAGGAGGTGCGCAAAAAGGCAGCTGCGTTTATCGGAGCCACTCCTGAGGAAATTATCTTCACGTCCGGTGCAACCGAATCCTCGAATATGTTTGTGCGCATGATCGACGAATCATTTAATTTTGAGGAAGATCAGAAAGAAATTGTTACCACTGAAATGGAACATCACGGCACGTTCCTTCCACTACAGGAATTTGCAGATCGTCGACTTATTCCTATTCATTTTATTCCTGCACATGGTGGTGAACTTGATTACGCAAAAGCAGCTGAACTCATAACCGCAAAGACAGGCCTCGTTTCCGCCATGCTCGCGTCGAATGTGACGGGAATGATCAACGATGTGCGCCGTATTGCCGACATGGCGCATAAGCACAGCGCGATCATGGCCGTTGATGCGACGGCTGCTGTAGGACACATTCCTATCGATGTCACAGCACTCGGAGCCGATGCGCTTTATTTCTCTGGACACAAAATGCTCGGACCAACCGGTGTCGGCGTCTTGTGGGTAAAGAGGGATTTACTTGAACAACTCGATCCTGTCACATTTGGTGGCCACATGGTCAGTCGTGTAGAAAACGGCAAAGCTGAATGGGCAGAAATACCGACGCGATTTGAAGCCGGCACAAAAAATATCGGTGGGGTGATAGGCCTTGGAGCGGCCACAGACTACTTGAGTGATGTTGGGGTAGCAAATATCCACAAACATGCTGCAACGCTCGCCTTTGCCGCCATACACAAACTTGAGCAAATTGCGGGAGTGAAAGTTCATTCGCCGTGTGATCCTGAAAAGAATATCGGCATTGTTGCGTTCTCATGCGACTTCGCACACCCGCACGATGTTGCGGAAATTCTGGCTCGCGACAATGTTGCTGTTCGCGCCGGGCATCACTGCGCTATGCCGTTTCATGCGCCCTCAATATTCCCGCGACCACTCGCGCGAGTTTCCATGTTTACAATACAATGAAAGATGTTGACGCACTCGTAGCAGCAGTTAAAAAGGCACGTGAGATCTTTTCTCAAGAATAATATGGATAGTCTTTATCAGGAGAATATTTTGGAGCATTACAAACATCCGCACAACAGGCGGCGTATGGAGGATGCAGACATGATACAGAAGGGAAGTAATCCGTCTTGTGGTGACGATCTTGTGCTCTATCTTAAATGGCAAGGAGACGCCCTGGCTGACGTCTCGTTCGAAGGTTTTGGCTGTGCTATCTCGCAGTCAGGAGCGTCAATGCTTACGGACAAGATAAAAGGAATGACAAAGCCCGAAATACAGGCATTATCTTCTCAGGATATGTACGAAATGTACGGCGTTGAGATTGGAGCCCAACGTGAAAAGTGTGCCATGCTTGCCCTTCATACGCTCCACGACGCGCTTAAGGAAAAGCTCTAATCAGCACCTTTCCATTTTGTCCATGTCGTAGTAGTCTCAGAAACGGAACATTCATTGTTAATACTGAAGGAAAAGCTATGACGAATCGCTATGCGGTACTGGGAGCAGGTACACAAGGTGTTGCTATTGCGTATGACCTTGCGCGTTTTGGAAATGCAGAACTTGTTGTTCTTGCGGATATTGATGAGTCGGCAGCACATAAAGGCGCATTGGCGGTGAACATGCTGCTCCGCAAAGAAATCGTCCTCCCTATCGGGATAGATGTCGACAATGATTTTCATCTCGCGCATCTCTTCGAAAACGTGGACGCAGTCGTGAGTGCGATCTCGTTCAAAAAAAACGTGTACATCACCGAGGCTGCAATCATTGCGGGCGTACACATGTGCGATCTCGGAGGAAACACTCCTGTTGTGCGTGCGCAACACGAATATAATGATCGTGCGCAAACGGCGGGCGTGTCTATTGTTCCTGATTGTGGAATGGGTCCAGGGTTCAATCTTGCGCTCGCGCACTCAGCCCTCTCTGCTATGCACACGCCGGAGTCGCTCATGATCTATTGTGGAGGATTACCACAGCACCCAGAAGGCGAGCTGCAATATTCCCTGTGCTTTAGCATGGGCGGACTCGTCAATGAGTATTCTGGATATGCAGATGTACTTGAGCATGGAAAGGTAACGCAAAAGCCCTGTCTTGGCAGCGTTGAGACACTGGAGCTTCAGATCGGCGAGTTTGAAGCTGCGTATACCTCAGGCGGACTTTCAACGGCCCCATGGTCGTACCAAAAAGAATTCCCGTCCCTTCAAAACCTTTCGTACAAAACGCTGCGGTACCCGGGGCACTGGAAACTACTGCGGAAGTTTCGCAAAGCAGGGAGGCTTGCCGAAGAGCTCGAAGCGCGCCTCGGTGTCACACCGCAAGTGTTTCCGGATCTCGGACTCATTATTGTAAAAGGAACCGGCCGTGATGCTTCAGGTAGGACAATAAATGTATTTCGTAGCGTATTCGATGCGCATGATCGGGTAACAGGCTTCACTGCGATGCAGCGCCTGACCGGATTTCATGCGTCGATTGTGGCCATCCTCTCAGTGCAAGGCAAGGTTCCTCGAGGCGTCATTCCCGTGGAGTTGATCAATGGCGACAGTGTAATCATGGAAATGGACAAACGCGGCATTGTCACCGACGTGATTTGATTTTCTTTGCCGACAAAAACTGAGCAGTAATCCTTTTCTGTTTTTCACTTAGCGTTTACCAACCCCACCCACACAGATGGTGGGTTTTTTTATTGCATTTCCACATAATCTGCCTTAGGATGTGCTCAGTTAGTTCCACTACAAAGGAGATAATAATGCCCGAAGGTTATGACGGTGGATGGCCCACCACACCAATGCTGCGCAAACTGTGGCCCGAGATCGAGCCGTACAAAACGCAATTCTTGCAGGTTTCACCTATTCACAATATTTATATCGAAGAATGCGGCAACCCGAAAGGCACACCGGTGCTCGTACTTCATGGGGGCCCGGGCGCGGGTTCATATCCGCAGCTCCGGAGATTCTTCGATCCACGCAAATATCGCATCATTCTTTTTGACCAGCGAGGTAGTGGCAAGAGCACCCCGCTAGGCTCACTCGAGGAGAACACGACATGGGATCTGATTGGCGATATTGAAAAGATTCGCGAGTTGCTCGGCATCACTCGCTTCGTGGTCTTTGGTGGTTCGTGGGGAAGTACGTTGGCATTGGCATATGCGGAATGTTATACGTCCCGAGTACGCGCGCTTATTGTGCGTGGAATTTATTTGGGCGAACAACAGGAGGTCGAGTGGTTTTATAAAACCGGTGGGGTTGCTCAGTTCTTCCCGGAAATGTGGGAAGAATACAAGAACCACATACCGCTTTTCGAGCGTGGCAATCTGCTCCTGGCATATTGGAAACGCATGACCTCACCAGATGTGTGTGTTGCCGCCGATGCGATACGCGCATGGAATTTTTTTGAAGCTTCTACTTCAACACTTCGTCATAGCCCGGATACCGTGGCGGAATTAAGCGATCCGGCAGAGGATGCTGCCTTGGCTCGCATTGAATGCTGGTATTTCAAAAATAATTCGTTTCTCGGGAATCGGCCGATCATTAAATACGCCCACTGCTTAAAGGGGATCCCCGGTGTGATCGTGCATGGGCGTTATGACATGGTCTGTCAGCCTTATTCTGCATGGCGACTGAGTCAAGAATGGCGGAAAGCAGAACTGCATTTCACAATTGCGGGACATGCGGCAGGAGACGAAGAAAACACCCATCAGCTCATTTGTGCGGCAGAAAAGTTTGCAGAAGCAGAGTGAGAACCCAACACGCCTTTGGCGTGTTTTTTATTCGAACACTTGCTTTTTTATCAATTATAGTGTCTAATATGCACACAAATGCATACGCTTGAACTAAAGGATATTTCTGTTGTTGCCGACCATAAAACCCTCGTTGAGGGGGCTTCGCTCACGCTTCGATCGGGCGAGGTGCATATTCTTATGGGCCCCAATGGTTCTGGCAAAAGCTCGCTCTTAAACGCCATCATGGGTCATCCGAAATATCAACTAACGGAAGGGGGTGTCATTCTCGATAATGAAGATATCACAGTCCTAACCACTGAAGGCAAGGCAAAGGCTGGACTATTTCTCTCGCTCCAACATCTTCCGGAAATTGCCGGCGTCTCAATGACGAGTTTTCTCCATCGTGCATACAAAGAAATAAAAGGAAGCACAATCACTCCGCTTGAGTTTTACAAAATGGCGGAAAAAATGGCGCACGATGCAGGCCTCGATGCGGGATTTTTGAAGAAGCACGTGAACACCGGACTTTCCGGAGGAGAGAAGAAACAATCAGAGGTACTTCAACTTTTAGTGCTTGAACCAAAGTTCGCTTTTCTCGACGAGATCGATTCGGGCGTTGATATTGATGCAATGAAAAATGTATACGCGGGTATCACCATGCTCCGCGAAAAAGGGATCGGATTTCTACTGGTCACGCACTACACAAATATCCTCGAGCACATAAAGCCGGACATGGTGCATGTCATGCGCGGCGGCAAAGTTGTCGCGTCGGGCGGCAATGAACTGATAGAACGTATTAGCAAGAACGGATTCGAACAGATATAAAAAAACAACTCCATGCGGAGTAGCTTGAGTGTTAGCCTGGCGTAGGCGACCAAGGGTGTGAAGGGATTTCGGTCACTAGTGTTATTTTCCCGCTGGATTCTGCTGATTGCATATGAAGCATTGCTGTAATCCTCAGCATCGGCTGACATTTGCGAAATTGCGCCAATGCTTCCGCGGCATCTCGCCAATAGTATGAAATGGACCAAATCCCACAGCCATGATTTATAAAGCAGGGAGTGTTTTGCGCTGTTCCCTTAGTATCAGAATAAGCATCAGAATTAGCCATGTCATCTTCCTTTTTAGTAGTTTGACTCCTCGCTTGTTTTATCATAGACTCAGCAAATGTCAACAGTTACCAAAGAAGAAATCATTGAGCAGTTAAAGACGGTCGAAGATCCTGAGCTTCACTTGGATATTTATTCGCTGGGGTTGATTTACGATATACAAATCGGCGTCGATGGTATTGATATTCTCATGACACTCACTACTCCATTTTGTCCGTATGGTGATGAGATAATCCAAAGCGTTGAAAAATCACTTGCAAAATTCGGACAAGAAGTGCGTGTAGATATCACCTTTGAACCGGAGTGGACTCCGAGCGAAGACCTTAAGATCTCCCTCGGTCTTGCGTAGTCGGTGAGTAAGCAGACCTCCAGTTGCCGCGCACTGAGTCACATTATTACTGAACATTATAGATTTTTGTAAGGGTGGTCCCGCTACCACCACTATGACAATCACAATTTGTTACGTAGTAATCTTTAATACTTATTGTGGTTGTTCCCTCCAATTTATCACCAAACTGAGCGAGTAGTACATCATTCGCATCGAGAAAGAATCCGACTCTTTCCGCTAAGGGAAATGGTAAAAGTGCCGAGGACACTTCATCGGGCATTAAGTTAAACTCTGACGACGATGCATTTTTATCTGCTTGATTCTTGCATACATCGGTCGCACCGTCTGGAGTTGTACAATACCTTACTACGTAAAATCTTCCAGTAATTTTGGCTTCACCGACAAGTGAAATTTGTGCATTATCGAGAAGAATTGGCGCTGTCTTTCTGTGTGGTTCAATCTTGCTAATAGTGAAATTACCCAACTTATCTCCCACTTTATACGGTAGTGGTGCGAGCTTAATATCGTCAATGGGGGATTGTCCTGAGGTTGTCGCGAGGGATTCAAATTTCTCATCAAAATCTTTTTTGCGCTGCTGAATATCACTTAGTTCCTCAAGCTGAGCAGGCGGGTGACTCGTTCCCTTGCCTAAAATGACAGCCGAAGCAATCGTGGCTAGCACAATAAGACTAGCAACAATAATTTTATTTTTGGTGTTCCACATGCATTTTATTATAACAAATGTTGGATACTTGGCGACACGCGTAAAGCACAATAATTGTGTGGGACTTGAAGAATGTGGAATGGAGGAATGTGGGGAAAAAAAGTGAAAGGTGTGCCCCTCACAAATCTAAAACATGTGGTAGTAAAAAAATCCCCGCTCGACAAGGAGTTTTACTTCCATCATACTCATAGTAATGAAAGAAGGTGATCCAGAAACACAAGAAATTAAAGTATCACAAGAGCGCATAAAAGATATTGCCAACGCTGCAATCTCGTCTCTTGACCCAATAATGAGCGCGATTATCAAAGAGCGCATTGTAACTCTGCCTTCAGGAGAAGAATATCTCGACACGATGCTTTATTTCACTCACCCGAGCGATAGTTCGATGGAGTGGACGATGGAGATGAACAACGATACGGAATATGTTGAAGGAAGGTTGTCAGATATCGTGCGCCAAGTGCATGAGCGAAAAGCAGAGAACAAAACTCTTCCCGAGACAAACGATGTCGAAACAATAAAGTCACTCTCAAGAATAAAAAATATCGCAAATCAAACCATCACATCGCTTGACCCGATGATGAGCGCTATTATTTCTGATCGCGTCGTGAGACCCTTTTCAGGAGAAGGGGAATATGATGCGACGCTGCTGTACTTTACGCACCCAACGGATCCGTCGATGGAATGGACAATGGATATCGAGCGCGACCCCGAATACGTTGAAGGGAAACTCGCGGATGTAATCCGGAATGTCTTTGAAAGAAAAAAACAGAAAAAAGAAGAACTTAAGGAAGACACAGACGAAGCAGCGAGAAAAATGCTTGAGGATGCGGGGCGTGCAAAACAAACACAGGCAGACGAAGCTCGCCAGATCGAAGAAATGCAACAAAAACTTAATGAGACATATGATCGGAAGGAACAAAACTTTAGCCCCGAGCAAGATGTGGAAGTAAGTGCTGAACAACTTTCGGAAGAAAATGTCAGTGAAGAAATACTAGGGTTTAACGAAACATCCGCTCCCGGAATGTATGAAAATACAGAATCGGAGATTGGGAGTGCGCCCGACCAAGTGATGGAGACTATGGGACTTGGTGGAGTGTCCAACGAGGCAACTACGAACCAACCTTCTCAAGGAATGGGAAATGAAGGGGGCGGAGGGACACCAACTCAATAAAGTTAGTAGTAAAAAAATCCCCATAAGGGGATTTTTTCTTCACAAGAATTTTTTAGGATGCGGTCACTAATCCTAAAATCGTTTTTACCTGTTCATAGGGGAGTGCGCCGTTGATCGGGATTTGCTTTCCTGTTTTTCTGTTCCAAATAATGCTGTAGGGTGTGCCTCGGACGCCCACCGCAGCGCCATCTTGAAAGTCTTTCTCTATGCGCTCAGCATATTTGCCGCTCGAAAGACACGCTTTAAACTTCGCGACGTCGAGTCCGATCTTTCCTGCAACAACAGGAAGTACCTCGAGTGTCATGGCTCCTGCTCCCGGAGCAAATAATTCATCCGTATACTTCCAGAATGCTGCATTGCCGCCGAGCTCTGCCGCACACTCAAGCGCCTCTCCGCCTTTGCGCGCATGCGGGTGGATTTGATCCAGTGGGAAGTGACGATATACCCACGCAACGCTTCCGGTTTTGCCATAATTTTCCATTACTTTAACCATGGACTCATGAAATTTCTGGCAGAACGGACATTGGACATCTGAATATTCGATAATAAGCACGTCCGCTTCGGGATTACCGAGCACATGATCATCACTACGGAGGGCAAGTATTTCCACAGGTGCGCTTTCACTATCAGCGCCTTGTTCGCCTCGTGCAGGAATATTATCTCCAGCCAGAGTGGGCACACTATTGGTTTCGGTAAAAAGAATCGCTCCTGCGATAAGGATTCCTGAAAAAACAATCGCAAGGGGAATGCTGAGGTTGTCCTTCGGCTTTCCGTCCAGAGGCACGTTCGATATTTCTTTTGTTTTTGATTCGTTTTCCATGACAAGTGAATGAATATAATAAAAATAGCGCCTCAATAAGTTCCTAGAGTATAACACATGGTCACATCTCGAAAAAATCCTTGAGATAGACAATTAAGACAAAGTGTGTAATAATGTACAAAGTTTGGTAAAGGAGACGTAAATGCAATCAAATCAGAGTGGTGTACCTCAATGTCCCGTCAGTCTCGCCATCGAGCGCAGTAAGGAAACCGGAGAGGAGTTTTGTGGCGGATGCGGCAAAGGCATGGGATTTCCCATCACCGCCCACGTTAATGATCCCCGACGTAGTCATGGTGGTGCACGTTACTCGGCCTTTGGATTCGGGCAACGCTGTGGCCATTGTCCGCTTCCGTTCAATGAGGTTATCGGTTAGTAACACGAGGGCAAACATGCCCTCTTTTTTGTACTAGACTTTAGATAAGTTGCATGGTATGGTGCGCCCTATGACCCTGCTCAAATCACGAAAGTTAAAGCACCAGGAACGCCATAAGGCAGCCAAACTCGCCTCGCTGGTGAAGGAGGCGACACTTCCCGTAAAGAAGCCCAAGCGCACCCCGAGCGACACAAGCCCCGCGGATGTTCCGCACGCAGTTTTTGTAAAAGGGATAAAGGGGACGGACTCAATTCTCGAGGTCCCATTTCCGCAGATCGCTTTTGTCGGACGCTCAAACGTAGGGAAGTCCTCCTCTATTAACGCACTTCTCGGCGTCAATAATATTGCGCGTACCAGCCGTACTCCGGGCAAGACGCAACAGATCAATTTTTTCCTCATCAACGACAATATGTATTTTGTTGACTTGCCGGGTTACGGATATGCAAAAGTCCCCATCAAGACGGCTGAGCAAATCCGCAAGCATATTCTCTGGTATCTTGCAGGCGGGGAAGCGCATCCGAAACTCGTCGTCCTTATTATTGACGCACGTCACGGAACCACAGCTGATGATCGGGAACTCATGTCGATCGCGGCAAACGAAGGGCACCCACTGCTCGTGCTTATGAACAAGATCGACAAGCTTTCCGGCAACGAACGGGCGCAAGTAATCCGCACATTTGTCGAGGTATATCCAACGACCGAATTTATTCCCTTCTCGGCGTTTTCGAAGGAGGGTGTCGTGGACGCAAGAAAAAGAATTTTTGGTTAGAGCGCCCCTCGTGATTTCGGGTTTTTTATGAATCCACGCGACTTGTTGCGTAGTTCCATATCATTTGGTATGACTCGATAAGTTCTCAGTTCTGCAACAAAGGAAAGTTCATGCGCAATTTTTATGCCGCCCGTCCAATTAACACTTACGGGGAAATTCCCGGCACACAGTATCTCTCTTTTCTCCAAACACGTTTTGGGGGAAAAATTATCGATCCCAACTCGGTTGAGGTGACGCAGGCTGTCGACGCCATTAAGGCGAAGTATCCTGCTCAGAAAGATTACGACCAATTCGGCGCAAATGAAGTCATGGATTACTTTGCCGGGCTTGTCCTTGGTGTAGGTGGTGGTGCAGGTCTTGCGCTCCCCATGAAAGAGAATGGTGAGGTGGTATTTAGACTGCCTGCGGGTATAGCCAAAGAGCTTGCGACGATACATGGCAATGGATATCCGACGTGGATCGTGACGTGTACGAAACAGCAAGGAGAAGCCGTACATGTTCCGTATAAGTTTACTCTTGATGTGGTGACGGGGGTTGCGAAAGAAGAAGTATCTTCGGAAAAAGGCGCAAAAGAGCAATTGCTCACGTTTGCGACAAAGCACACACCGTTCCCACAGTTAACCATTCAACAAACTCGTGAGCGTATCTACTTTTGGCCCGATCGCGCAAGTATACGTCCTTATTTTCTTGAAGATGCAGCATAACCATTCCCCGACTTTCGGGGTTTTTTTTCTCAAAAAAACAAAAATATACCACCAATGAACAACCATGGGCCTATGTCAATCTAGGAATTTTGTTTCATGAGCTTACAATGAATTCAGCATTTGCACGTTGAAAATTCTCTGAAAGGAGATTGACATGGCTACAAAAAAAACCAAGCCCCTGTATTGCCCTAAATGCAGTGCAGAAGGGATGAGTAAAGAAGGTTTTACCACTAATACAGGTAGCGAGAAGCAGCGATATCTTTGCGGTACCTGCAATCACAAGACAACAGCGCCGAGTACGGTTCCTGTTGAGTCGGATGTCAAAATGCGGAAAACGCTGCCGGATGCAAAGCGCTACATTATCACTGCCGCACAAAACGCGACGGGGATTCACAAGCCGACATGGCAGGCGCTCCTTCGTGCCGCTGAATATTACGAAGCTGAACTGGTGGTCATTCCCGGCAGATATAAAAACCCGACAAGTCAGTGGACGCAAAACAACAAAGATCACGAATGGTGGACTCCGGAAGTGCTGCCATATTTGTGCAATGGTTGGGTTCGCTTAAATGACCGACTGCTCATCTTGGGTGATGTCAAAGTGCAGTGGGCGGCACGATCGCCCCTCACGGGACTTGATTCCCTTACAAAAGACAAGAGCGGTATTGTCGGACACGGCTCACGTGCGATGCGCTCGGTTGCAACCCCCCAGCACAAGCATGCGAAGGCGATGTATACAACGGGCGCATGTACGGTGCGTAATTACACCGACACAAAGCAAGGTAAGCTCGGCGGGTTCTATCACGCACTCGGCGCACTTATTGTCGAAATTGACGGCGATACTTTCTATGTTCGGCAGCTGAGCGCAACAAAGCAGGGGCACTTCATTGATCTTGATATGGAGTTTACACCTGACGTGGTACGCCCTGCTCCTCCTGCGCTGGCGGTGAGTATGGGCGACATCCACCAACGCTGGGCGCTTCCCGATGTGGTGAAGGCAACCCTTGAAGCACCGGACTGCCTGGTTAAGCTGACCAATGCACGCAATCTTTTCTTCCACGACATCATCGATTTCCATTCGCGGAATTGGCATCATGAGGATGACTGGGTCACTCAATTTGCAAAGTGGAAGTACAGGATTGAAGATGTGCAAAAGGAGATTGACGACGGTATCCGCTTTATCAACAAGCACGCGAGCGGAAAACGCAATGCGTTTGTTGTCGCCAGCAATCACGAGGAAGGTGTAGCAAAGTGGCTTAAACGAGCTGACTACCGCAAGGATCCCGTGAATGCGCGGTTTCTTGCAGCGCTTGCGATACGAGCAATGGACTCTGCGAAGAAAACCGGCGGCGGTGTTTCCTACGACGACCCCTTTATTGACTACGCACAGCAGTTCGTGAAACCCAACGTGCATTTCCTGAAGCGAGGCCAAAGTAAAGTGCTTGCGCAGGTTGAGTATGGCTTCCACGGCGATATTGGTCCAAACGGTGCACGAGGTACGACGAAAAATCTTTCAAAACTTGGTGTTAAAGTTACGAAGGGTCACAGCCATGCGGCAGAGATCGTTGACGGATGTTACAGTGCGGGCAAATCAACCGGCATGCTCGAATATGAGCGCGGCGGTCCGAGTAGCCATACAAACTCGCACGTCATCCAGTACGCCAATGGTAAGCGTGCGATCATCACGATCATCAATGGTCGCTACTGTCTGCCCCGTCCCAAAAAATAAATAATAAATCGTTTGCAAAAGCCCCAGTAGCAATACTTGGGCTTTTTTTCTTTCACTATTTAAAAAGGTATAAAAATTCCCGCCACAATATTGGGCAGGAATTTTGAAACAGGGGAACTGAATTATTTTCGCAAACCGGAGTCTGGTGGATATCATGTATCTCATTGGAGAATGAGATACATAATTTCCGCGCACCAGACTCCGGGGCGATATCTACCCGCCGAACCGGTCGGACGAGGAATCGAACACGGGAAGAAAGGATTACCCTTACGCTCGCGAAGAGGTAAGGAATATTTTCAAATCACTTGAGGCATGGTGTGCAGGCCCAGCTCTCATGTAAGGGGATTGAGGATACGTGTGGCGTGGCGCCTATTCGATCAGTCAATGGTGTCCGTACAAGGAGAAGTGATGTTCGCAGTCTTCTCACCGTATTCTACTATATTTGATTATAGCTTATTTACATATTTTTGTCAATAAAAAACCCCTTATGTGGAAGGGGTTTGTGGCGCTGGCTGGGGCGGAGCAACTTTCGCTTTTTTATGCTTTGTTCGTGGATTGAGTCCATCAGCCAGTCCAAGTCGGATGGCTTTTGGTGCGTCGATATACATGTCGAACAAGAGCATTTGACGGAGTTTCTCGACGTTCATCGTCGGATCTTTTGCGAGCATGCGTCCGAGGTAGATCTGCTCCATGTCAAGTGTGATGCGATCATTTTCTTTTGCAGCACGGGCAAAGTCGTGAGAGTGTCCAACGTATCCGTTTGTTCCGCTGTGAATGAGCATCGTCGCATTTCGAGTCAGCAAGCGCTTGTCTCCGGCCTGCAAAATGATACTGCCCATGCTCATGACATGTCCGGTCGCAAGAATGGTAACTTGACATGGAGAGTCGGTAATCCGGTCATAGATTGCCATCCCGTGGTACCAGTTGCCGCCAGGATTGTTCATGATGACGGTTACAGGACTCTTGGGATCTGCGTGCTCGAGTGCGCGCATTGCAATTTCGAAGTTTTTTGCCATTGCCGCGTCGACGGAACTTTCATTTCCCTCGACGTCTGTCGTTGCACTGCCTAGATAAATTGTTCGCTGAGTAAGGTGAAATCCTGCGGTAGCCCAGTACCACAAAGTATCACTTGGGCTCAGATTCTTGCGTCTTCGCCTGTCTTTCGCCGGTGGAACAGCAGGGGCTACGCGTTTTTGTGTGGGAGCCATATCATCCTCCTTTCGCAATGTTCATTGGAACCTCTGCTTCTCACTATACTACAGTTGGATTCTTTGCAAACTGGCACATTTCGAGTTGAGTCGCTCAACAAAGCCAAAATATGGGGATAACCATTCGCTCATTCGTCCATAGCCCGATATAATAGAACGATGACTAATATCACACTAGTAGTGTTGACCGCGCCGGGCTGCACACATTGCCACGAGTTTCTTGAATTTTGGAAAGTGGAGGCTGCCAAATGGCCCAATGTCACAATGGAAGAAATATCTATTATAGATCCCAAGGGACAGGAGATGGTAGGTAAATATCAGATATTTGCTTCGCCGGGTATCATTTTAAATAACGAAGTGTTTGCAACTGGAGGTTTTAACAAAGAGAAGTTTGTAGCAAAGCTCACAGAGTTGTCTGGAGCAGCATAGAAGTAGCGTACCTTACTAATTATCATCACATTATATGGAACAAGGCCAACCGGGAAGTTTAAAGACCATTATCGCTATAACCGCGATTGTACTTACTGCGATAATCGGCATGGGGCTCTTCTGGTTTCTCTTTCTTGCACCCCAGGCAGGGGCTGAGATTGGCCGATTGGGGTGGTACCTCTTTTCCTTCGCTGCCGGACTCACGATGATCGTACTGCCGTGTACATTGCCACTCGCTTTTGTGATTGTCCCGCTTTCTATGGGCAAGGGATTGATCAAAGGTTTGGGCATGGCACTTTCTTTTGGAACGGGTGTGGCCCTCATGCTTTCTGTATATGGTGTACTCGCTGCACTCGCAGGCAAGGCAGGACTCAATCTTCTCGGCGCTCAGGTGGAAGACATCAAAAACTGGGTCTACTTCTTTGCGGGAACATTTGCGTACATGTTTGCACTTGCAGAAATAGGACTACTCAAATTCCGCATGCC
>JAYTCK010000053.1:0-2692 GCA_043736515.1 bacterium | reverse complement strand
ATGTTGATCAATATTTGAAGACGCGCGACATGGCGTAGTCGAGAGAACACCCTAACGAAACTACTATGATACAACCACGAAGCATTGTGAAGATTGCAGATAACTCCGGAGCAAAAGTCGGACGTATCTTCAAGGTACTCGGAGGATCGAAACGGCGCTATGCCGGCATCGGGGACCTCGTTGTGCTCTCGGTACAAACCGCTGAGCCTCGCAAGTCAGTCAAAAAAGGTGAGGTGTGCCGCGCAGTTGTCGTGCGCACTGCGAATGCACAGCGCCGCGAAGACGGTTCGTATATTCGCTTTGATGAAAACGCTGTTGTGCTTATCGATGCAAAAAATGAACCTCGCGCAGGACGTGTGTTCGGTCCGATTCCTCGCGAGCTCGCACTCAAATTCAAAAAGATTATTTCGCTTGCCCCAGAGGTCATATAATTTCTCACTTATGTCTACAATAAAAAAAGGAGATATGGTGCTTGTGCTCTCAGGTACCGACAAAGGAAAGAAAGGAAAGGTGATCCGCATGATGCCCAAAGAAGGTCTTGCTGTTGTTGAAGGAGTACGCATGACCAAGAAGCACATCCGCGCACGTAAAGAAGGCAAGAAAGGAGAAGTCATCGAGATTGCCATGCCGCTCCCCATTTCAAAACTCGCACATGCCGATAAATCAAAGCAGAAGTAAGAAGAGTAATTTTATACAAATACCATGAACGTCCCAACAGCTAAAGAAAAATTAAAGGCCGCATACCCCATACTGAAAGCAAAGTATGGATACAAGAATGTTATGCAAGCACCACGCATTGAAAAGGTGCTTATTTCTGTCGGCACAGGAAAGAGCTCACGCGGCGACAAGAAGCGCAACGATTTTATTGCGAGCCGCCTCGCAACCATTACCGGACAGAAGCCTTCCGCTCGCCCAGCAAAGCAGTCAATCGCATCCTTCAAGCTCCGAGAAGGTGAAATCATCGGACAGATGGTTACACTCCGCGGAGCACGTATGCTCGGATTTTTCGATAAGCTGATCAACATCGCTATTCCTCGCACGAAGGACTTCCGCGGATTTTCCGAACGATCGATCGATGCAATGGGCAACTTCACTTTTGGTGTGAAGGAACACACCGTGTTCCCTGAAACCGCAGATGAGGATCTTAAAGATGTGTTTGGCCTCGCAATCACCATTGTGCTTTCGACAAGCAAGAAAGATGAGTCCAAGGACCTACTCGAGGCACTCGGCTTCCCATTCCGTGACACTGCCGACGAAACAACAAAACGTGGCCGCGCTCGCAAAAACAAGGGACGCTAGAGACTCCGCTTATCAAGCAAAAAAAGATACTCTCATCAGGGTATTTTTTTTGCACGAAAATAGGTTCAACAAGTAAGTGCAACACTCCTGTAACATAAGGAGTATTATGAATTATCAGCATTTCAGCATTGTGGAGCACGAATTTTGCTCTCGGTTAGCAGCAATACGAACAAGACTTTAGCAACAAGGGACATCCAATGGATGTCCCTAAATTTTTAGACAAAAATACTTTTCTTCATATACGCAGTTCGTAATTCAATTTCTCAGGCGGAGTATCGCTTAGGAAATTGCTTGCGAGCTTGTAATCGACAGAAGGTTGTGATAGCTTTTCTTCAGCTGACAACTTCGGAGTACCGTGATGAGCGATAAAAAAATTATGCGGGTTTTTCTTTTTTTCGTTTCGGGATTCATGATTGCTTATCCACCTATTCGGATTTTGCTTGCGTATGTATATGGAACACTCCTCTTGTCCCCTCCGCTCCTCCTGATGTTTGTTTGCGGACTATTCGCCCTTCATCTCGCCCTTCACAAAAAAACTTGGAAATGAGACTCACCTCACCTCCTGCATCACCGCAGGAGTTTTTAATTGATGAAAGTTTAAACTTCGTACGGCAAAAATAGAAACAAAAAATCCGCGCAAGCGGTTTTGTTTTTCAGAATTTTTGCAGAACCGTGTGCGGTTGTCACTTACGTCCAAAAAAATACTCATCTATTTGCATCACCCCAAATCGTTCGGGTCCATGACGTTCCCAGTGGCCCTGATATTCTTCGTCACCGACCATGTGTCTACTATCATCAAACAAAAATGGGCCGTACTATACGGCCCATGGTGACACTAGGGTAGTTACTGTTTGCGACTTCGCCGAAGAGACACTGCGCGCTGGTAAAAGATGAGATAGATCAATACTTCAGTGACAATCATCACCACACCAGAAGACACAGGCATACCAAACACTGACATGGCACAGAGCGCATAGCCAATGGCGAAGCCGAGATAGAGTCCCAAAGTTTCAATTGCGCGCGCTCCGTGATTGTCGGTTAATACTCGATACCGTACATATAAACCGCAGAAGAGCCCTACTCCAGCACCAATGATAAATGAAAGAGTGATATTGATTTCTCGCATATCCATGAACGCAAAAATTTTTGGAAACATTAAACCGATGAAGAACTGCAGCGCAATGCCAACGATGATTGCCAGACCAAAGCTCAGATGCATACTAGCTCCTGTTTATTACTATACTTAATTATACACACAAACATAATATATGTCAAACCTACGGGAATATTGACTTTTTGAGGTTTTAGGGTACTGTGGGAGCAGACAGTTCCTCAAAACCACCACATGCAGGTAATTCTGCGTATATTAGGAGAATTCGTATGGATTTCATCC
>JAYTCK010000052.1:0-20083 GCA_043736515.1 bacterium | reverse complement strand
TGCCGGGGAACAAATCTGAAAGATTTGTAAGGCTTGAGAGGCGCAAGCTGTAGCGAGTCTTCGAGGTGGCGCGCTAAGGTCATGAACACTTAGCCGTTTGGCGGCCTTGCGTCAAGCGGGTTAGTGATTCCGAACCAAGCCTGGTCCCCGGCACATAGCTTTGTGAGCTACCCCGAGTAGCTCAGTTGGTAAGCCAAGTCCGTCCAAAGCGACGGACACCAGGTTCGCTTTTTCGTAGAAGTGTCCTGACTTACAGTCACTGTACACCTTTTGCCCAGCTCCAGTTTTGCAATTCCATCAAAACATAACTGGGGCTGGGTCAAAAGGTCTTGCACTGCGGCTCCCGCAAAGCCGGGTTCCCAGTAAGCCGCAGCTCACACCGCGGACGCGACACACAACTCGCCTTCTCCGCAAAGCCTGCGAAGACGATCTCGAATAGAGCATTCGCCTGCATGTCATGATAGGCGGCGTCCATCTGATTGCTCTATATAATCTTGCAATAAAGCAAAAAACAGCCTCTGGGCTGTTTTGACTGTCTATGTCACGTACTCATGTCTTCGCACGAAAGATCGATGCCCAATAGTGGGCTGGGGCGAACACTGCATCACACATTGCTTTGTGCGCGACGAGGTATGCTTGGGTTTGAAACTCAATTTGGCTTCGTACAAATGTCTGCTGGGCCGTGCGTATTACCTCGCTAGAGAGTTCGATTTTTTCTCTCACGCGAGGTGGCGATGGCGGCACAGTTGCGAGCCCAGGTGCAATGAAGCTCATGAAGGGATTAAATAACATGCGATTTCCTTATAGTGAAAAGAACAACGCCTCCAGGGAGGCACGGAAGAAACTGAATACAGATACTACGATTATTTAACCCCCGCTGTCAATCGTGAAATAAAAAGCACCGCGATGTGCGGTGCTCGGTTGGGGATACTAGCCCACCTGAACGTACATTGAGCGCTCTTTGGGTGTAATGCGAAATACTGCATCATCCTTATTAAGTATGATTTCTGTCGCACGAGAAGCGAGCACAACCAGCACCCAGTATCCATCGAGATTGCGACGCGCAGACTGAAACCTTTCGTGGTCCTCAAGTGACACGCTCACACTAGAAGCAAACTCAGGTGTTGCAGTCCGCATTGCATCCCGAAATACTTCTTCTAAACTTTTTTCAGGCAATAAATCCAAATGCCTTCCAGTAAGCTCCGTCACTATTTTGTCAGACGTGACACAGTAGGTTACCTCACTCTCTGATGGTATGGTGTCGAGTGTCAGTTTTTTGTAACGCGCCATCACTTCATCCATGGGCGGATACTGATCACCAAAGTCCACCACATAAGCGGCAACCTTAGCATCATCACCGCCGATAACGCCCACAATCACCCTCGTATCCATTGGCTTCATTAAGTCATCAAGGGACATTTGTACTCCTTCGCATATGTGAGAACATTGATTACTATCGTGTATACAAACACACATTGCACGCCTGCGCAAGTAGGAGCATGTATGATGCTACATATAACAGCGCGGCACATTTGTGTTGAGAATGCGCTACAAAAAGTGTATTTGTAGTGTGCATTCACAAAAATACTATGGGACGAGAAGTTGTGCTAAACAGAAAATCATGCCCCCGACAGGAATTGAACCTGTATCAGCTCGTTAGGAGTGAGCCGTTCTATCCGTTGAACTACGGGAGCTTCTACAATTCCGACGTTTTATAAACAGAGGCTCACTGGTGTGAGCCTCTGTCATGATAGTTTGTTACACCTGCTTACGCAACAACGGCGGGCGTAATGCTCAGCAATTGTTCAAGACGAGGTTTGTTGAATCCGACAACCATGTCATCACCAACCGTTATTACGGGGACACCCATTTGACCGCTCTTCTCGATCATTTCCTGTCGCTTTCCGAGATCCTTGCCTACATCAAATTCTTGAAATGCAACATTGTTTTTCTGAAAAAATTCCTTGGCCATTTTGCAGTAGCCGCATGTTTCGGTCGTGTAAATTGAGACTGGTTTCATAGAATATGATTTAACTGATAACAAATCTATTTTATACGCTTATTCTATCACACCCCCGCCAAAGACCAAAAACTTCGAGCACGCTCCTGGGAATTGCATAATTTTGAGCATAATACGAAGTCCTGGACTGTCCCGGTGTTTGAGAAGACGTATTACTCATACGTCTTCCAAACCCGGGACCAGGAAGGACGAGTAGGATGCCAAAATTATGCAATTCCCCTGAGATATTTACTGTTTATATAAAATGTCAAATATCCCACTCCAATAAGGAGAAATCCTGCGAGCACAAGCATAAGCGGCCATCCGAGGCTGTCCTGGAAATACTCGCTCGTAAGTTTGAATATATTCGCCACAAGAAATACTGCTCCCAAAAGCAGCACGGTGCGACTCCTTAAGTGTATCGCAAGGAACATCGCTCCAAATACAAGTCCAGGGTACACAATTTCCCAAAATATCGACTGATTGGGCTTAAAGCCTTGGAGCGCAAATGCTCCGGCAAGAACCGCAAGCGCGCCGAACCCGTAGAGCCATGCTGTGAGCACTTTTGCAAAAAGGCCACGAAATGCGTACCCCAAGACCATGAGTGATGCACCAATACCCACAAATCGGTAGGCAAGATAGTCACCCCGATCAAATGAAACGAAGCCACGCGCCATTGCCTCTGTAAGCAAAAAGTATGCAAATATCCCATACAAAAGCGCAAAGGCAAGAAGAAGATTATGGCGATACACGCGAGCAGCAAGTCCGTAACACAGCGCAAGCGCAAGGAAGATAAATCCCGGGCCAAAATCACTTCCTCGAAACCCGAGCTCATAGAGGGTAACGAATATGCCACCGGGAATAAGTAGTCCGCCAAGAAAATGAAATGCCTCAGGAATACGGTCTGCAAGTTTGGTTGAGTCGAGAAGTGATGCAGCAGTAAAGAGCGCGAGTCCTGACCCAAGTGAGAGGAGGATGCGCAAGGCACTTGAAAGATGCTCCCAATTTTCACCGACGAAAATGCCGATACCAATAAAGGCGATTCCTCCGCCGACATAATACAATACACCGGCAAGATTGAAGGTTTTTGAAACGGGGATGTCTTCCCCCCCTCCTTTTGTTTGCGATACAAGGAGTTCTATGTCAGCGCGTGAAATGAGGCCGTTCTCTAGTCCCGCTCGTAATGATGTGAGTAGTGTTTCTTTTTCCATAAGAGAGTGGTTAGGAAGCCTTGATTACCCATGCGACGAAAAATTCGCCGTACCAGTCACTTGGGAGATTAAGGTTGAGTTCCTCTGCATGATAATCCTTGCGAATGAACTTTTTATCATAGTCATTGTTCCCGTCATAGAAGAATGGCGAAAAGCCTCCATTTGAACTGTTGCCGCGTACCACCTCATATCCATCGGGAGACTTTGCTCCTTGATCGAGTGTGTACAGTGCCGCCGCTTCAAAGGTAATTGGTTCGCTCGTATGCGTGGCCACATGATAGACAAAGAATTTTGGTTCATCCTCAACAATTGGCATTTGTCCGTACTCAGGTGGTATAGGTCCCGATTCATGCCTGGTGAGCTTTCCGCCAGCTATTCGATACGTATATTTTGGCCAAGCTCCTTTGGTGGGATAGGCATACGTTGGATATGCATATGTCCCGCCATGAGCAGGATAAATGACCCCATCCCCTGCCGCATAAATGAAATCATGTTGTGGGGGTGCCACCTCATTAAACCACCTAGGGAAATAGATAACTCCAGCAATGACCAGCATCATGATTACAGGAATGGCAAATCCCACCGTAAGAGCGATATTTTGTTTAATTTTGTCCATAAAGTTTTTCAAATATTAGGTGTGTTTTATGATTATACAATACGATTGATGCACCCACAAGTCTCTTATTCATGCTTCATTCATTATTGCTGTAAATAAATTTCTGATATACTGCTCACATGGAACCACGAATAAGCATCATCACACTCGGTGTCGCAGACGTTGAGCGCTCAGTAAAATTTTACAAAGACGTACTGGGATTACCGCTCAGTAGCCACAGTGTAGAAAAAAAGGTAGCATTTTTTGAGCTCAGTGGTACGTGGCTTGGACTTTATGCTCGAGAAGATCTTGCCAAAGATACAGACTCAAAGATCCACAACATGGGACTTGTGGGCATCACGCTTTCCCATAACTTGCGCTCGGAAGAAGCTGTGAAGGATTTTTTCAGTATGTTAATCGCAAAAGGTGCCCTGATCGCAAAAGAGCCGACCCGCGCCGACTGGGGAGGATATTCCGGATACTTCAAAGATCCCGACGGATACCTCTGGGAAGTGACCTACAACCCAAACTTCTGGCCAGGACCGAGGGCGTGAGCGTACACAAAAAAAATCCCCGAAAGGGATTTTTTAATTCTAACTCACCGCATCACCACACGTGGTGCACTTATTTCTAGAATAAACACCTGGACAATTTCGGCTGACGTGCAGCCTTCCAATACATGTTTCTTTCGATGGCCCTCCTCTGGGATATACCGTAACAGAGCCGGAAATATACCCTTCCTTGGCAACATCCGCTTTCCACTTGTTCGAAGTCTTTGACACGATGACATGCTGCACCCCACTATGACCAGTCGGAAAAGAGGCAACTTTCATCGTGTCGCCCCGGTGCGAAAGATCTCCATACGGAAGACCCGCGTCATACTCAAGGCGGCGGAGACAATCATGGGGGTTGTCTTCAATGGCGGTGAGGCGAATGTGCATCGGTGAATTGAGCAACTTGTGAACACGTCGAGCGAGGTCCTGAAAAAACTGCAACATGCTAAAGCTCCAAAAAAGTCTATTCTGAAAATCAAATTAGCACTAATTTACAGAAAGTCAACCTCTCTCTCCCGTTTTAGAGGCATTTTTATATTGTGCGAGATGGGAGAATCGAAACTTACAGTTTCAGTACCCGTTTCTCATCCAGCCCAACTTATAGGATAAGTGGGGCTGGATATGGGAGAACGGCTTCGATTCTCCCACGAAGTGCCGCAGGGCACTTCTTACCTAGCACTGACCACAACAAAAAGACCGCCACAGACGGCGATCTTTTTGTTGGTCAGTGCGGGTAGGGAGAATCGAACTCCCGTCTCAACCTTGGGAAGGTCGCATTCTACCACTAAACCATACCCGCGTTACGAACATGTTATCAAATATTGTTCGATTCTCAAATCAGGGAGAATCTCTCCTTACAGGAGCTGTACACCTTTTGCCCAGCTCCAGTTTTGCAATTCCATCAAAACATAACTGGGGCTGGGTCAAAAGGTCTTGCATCACTCCTCCCATAAGAATGGGGCCCTTTAAGTCGTGACTCACTCGCTATTCCTCTTCCGATAACCCCACTGCGGCTTTCATTTTATTAAAAAATGATCCATCGTCTTCGTCCTCATTCACTGTTACGGTGTGCGTTGTTTTTGTACCCTCGGGGTCAGCAACGATAATAACGTTTTCCCCTTCTTTTGCAACCATAAATCGATCCCGAATTTCCTCTTCCTGACCCCGCTCACTTCCCAAACGTGCAATATCTTGGTCAAGTTCTGCTTGCCGTGTCTTGAGGACCTGTAATTCAGTTGTTGCCTTGTCGCGCTTTGAAGTAGCCTCCTTGCTCTTTTGATACATCCCAAACGCACTGCGTGCGGTAATAATAGTGAGGAGCGCGAGCACTAAAATTGTCGGTTTCGCATAGACGATACGCCGCATTTTGGACCGTTCACGAAAATCTAGCATTTGAGACATACTCATAGTATACTAGAACCCATCTCGTTTACCCACTGATAATTGACGCTTATGCTATTTCTTCGCAACAAAAAACACACAAAACTGTTTAACATTATTTGGACGGTCATAGGAGTGATGGTTATTCTCAGTATGCTGCTCCTCTACCTCCCCGCTTTTATGTAATTCTGCTTCAAACCGTCCTCCGTTTCGGGTTATACGGGAAACAAAAAAACTGCTTTGGTATACCGGAGCAGTTTTGCTATTAGTCGCCAAAAAGCACATTTCCCACCCGACTCAAAAAACCTTTCCGGCGCGGCGGACACTCGTGTTTTTCCGTAAACATTTCAGGATGCGCTCGCTCAACATCGCCCTCGTCCATTGTGAGCCCGAACGGCCTTACGGGTGTTTCGCTTATTTCTTCGCGAACAGAATCCTTGCAGGTGTGGCCAGGCACATTACGCTGCTTGTCGGCAAATTGAGAGGCCTTAACGGGGTCATCAAAACACCGCACCCCAGGCCCACACATTTGCCCGCCATCAGCGTGAAAGTGAACAATATGGTACATCAGACCTCCAACAATTCATCTGTATCAATCCTACGAATATTCTCTTTCCGCGCAAGCATTCTCAAACAACGTTAGCGACGTTCAGTTTTGGATGCAGTTTGCTGGCGGAGGAGCCGCAGTGTCCTAGGGGTTGGAGATTACTCCTACCCCTAGGACCGAGCACCGACAACTGCAAAATGCGCCAAAAGTGGACGTTGTTCATTTTGCTCACCTACCTTACTCGTCTGATCTTATCATTTTGATATAGACGTCTGGGGGGATATTGACCTTGCCGATTTCTTGCATCTTCTTCTTCCCCTTCTTTTGCTTCTCACGTAACTTCATTTTGCGCGTAATATCACCACCGTAGAGGTAGCCAGTCACGTCCTTTTTAAGCGCTGAAAGCGAACGCGAGGAGATAATGCGACCCATCGCTTTCCCCTGTATCTTCACAATGATCATCTGTCTTGGGAGGTTTTTGTAGAGCTTCTCCACTGCCGCCTCCGCATCCCCTTCTACGCGACGCTTCGACACAACGCGTGAAAAAGCAGGAATAATGTCTCCCCCCACCAAAATATCGAGCCGAGTAACTTCAGCATCACGATACCCTGCGAGCTCGTAGGAAAGCGATGCGAATCCCGATGACACACTTTTCAGGCGATCAAAAAAACCACGCATCAGTTCCCGAAGCGGCATTTTAAATTCAATTTTAAATCGATTGTCACCAAAAATATCTGTATTCCCCGTTTCAGCTTCGTGCTCAAAAAGTATTTGTGTGACCGAGCCCATATAATCCGGCGGAACAATAATCTGTCCGTCGATCCATGGCTCACGAACTTGACTTACCATGCTGTCATCAGGAAAGAGCGCGGGTGAATAAATTATTTCAGCCTTCTTTGTCCGAGCATGAGTGACCTCATAAGTAATGGAGGGCGTAGTGACAATAAGATCGAGATCGAATTCACGGCGCAACCGCTCGGAGATGATTTCGAGGTGAAGCATCCCCAAGAAGCCGCAACGAAAACCGCGCCCAAGTGTGCCCGATGCCTCTTCTTCAAAGGTGAGGGACGAATCGGAAAGTTGGAGCCGCTCGAGTGCCTGACGCAATACGTGGAGGTCGTCCTGACTCTCGGGGAAAATAGACGCCCACACAACAGGGCGCGGCTTTGCATATCCCGGAAGAGCGGGAAGCTGATCCTTGAACACCGTCACCGTATCCCCCACACCGGCAACCCCAGGGCGTTTGATCCCTGTCACAATATAGCCAATCTCACCCGCCCGAAGCTCATCGTTCGGGACTTCACCCGGAGCAAAATATCCTGTCTCAATAGCAAAAAACTTTTCCTTGGCAGCCAGAAATACAAGCTCAGTACCTTTTTTAATGGTACCGTCGAGTACGCGTACATAGAGAATGACGCCGCGATGGTTGGAATATGAAAAATCAAAAATAAGCGCACGCGCACTTTTTGTCTCAAGAAACTCTTCCGTAGGCGGAGGGACCCGCTCAATAATTGCCGCCAAAAGCTCGGGAACACCCTCCCCGGTTTTGCCCGACACAGTAAGAACAGACTCCGGAGGAACAGCCAAAAGCGTCGCCACTTCTTCTCGTACTTCATCAACACGCGCAAGAGGTGAATCAATTTTAGAAAGTACGGGGATAATGACCAGTCCGTGCTCTCGCGCCATTGCGAGTGTTGTGAGCGTTTGCGCTTGAACGCCCTGTGTTGCATCAACTAAAAGCAGTGACCCTTCAACAGCCTGTAGCGCACGCGATACTTCATATGAAAAGTCGATGTGTCCGGGAGTATCTATCAAATTAACGAGATACTTTTCTTCACTCAGTGTATATGCCATGCGCACCGGTGTCATTTTGATCGTGATCCCACGCTCGCGCTCAAGCTCCATTCCGTCCAATACCTGCTCCTGCATCTTGCGTTTTTCGATCGTATGGGTGACCTCAAGTAGCCGGTCAGCAAGCGTTGACTTCCCGTGGTCGATGTGGGCAATAATACTAAAATTGCGAATATGTTGCCTGTCCATAGAGTGAGTAGGCTCTTATACTAGCATAAAATGAATTTTTCGCTCATTGCACCCCGAGATACAAAAAAGCAGGGTCTGTACCCTGCGTTTAACTCAGATAGCCCATTGGGAATATTTTTCGACAAGCTTCGGGGACATGTCGGGCATTTTATTGCTCATCATCATGTCTCCGTTTCTTGTAGTAGTCCGGATTAAGCAATTTCCACGGAGGGATATATTTCCACTCTACGACCATTACTGCCGCCCATGGGATTGCGAGGAAGCGGACAAGCTCCGTAACTGCCATAAAAATGAGCACACTGAATGAAACACTTCCCAGCCTTGGAAGAAGAGAAAAGGCGCACAGGATAATGCTTATCAAGACAAACTGGTAAAGCAATCCCCGAAAGTATTTTTGCACTTCATTTTTTCCGATTAATTTTCGTGCTGCATAGGTATAAACAAAGCCAATCACAGCGCCAATCAAAATACAGTAAAATACACCCTTACCGTACTCCCAAAACTCATTCGGGGTAAAATCAAGCATATATGGCTCCTTGCAGTAACAATCTGTTTTTGAGTGTAATCTCAAAAAAATTGCGTGTCAACAAAGCGGCCTGCCTGGTTTATGTCTTATATCCCGCCCTGCTCTGTTGCAATGGGTTTAGATTTCCAGAACTTATGGTGTAGCGAACTCCGAATTTCCTCGAGTTCAGGGTTTTCCATGATGCGGAGCAAAAATATTCCCGCACAAATACCAATCAGACCGGAAAGAGCACCTTGAGCGAATACACCCCAGAAGGTATCGAGATCAAATACAAGTGCGAATACTTGGAGGCTATGATATGCGACAAATCCCATAAGTACCGAGGTAGAGAAACTATGGAGAAATGCTTTTTTTGCATCACGGCGCAGGGTGGGGAAAAAACGCTGAAGCATAACGAGGTGAATGAGTACGCTCA
This sequence comes from bacterium, assembly GCA_043736515.1. Classification (GTDB taxonomy): domain Bacteria; phylum Patescibacteriota; class Minisyncoccia; order Phycocordibacterales; family UBA6899; genus MHLP01. Next base: position 10,816 of record JAYTCK010000052.1, on the reverse strand, counting down.
CAATCATGCCGATAGAGTATCCAAGAGGTAGCATTAATATCTGGGTCCCTGGGATATTTTCAACGCGAAGCAGTGTTTCAGCAAAGAAACGAAATGTCGGATACTCATGAAATGCATACAACAAGAAAAAAGACGAGCTAATGATCAGGAGCCCACCGACGGCATTCGCACGAAGTGGTAGTGCGGTCTTTCCCATCGCATAAAACGAACGCGTGTAAAGCATTGCGAGATTTTGCGCCACTATCGAGATGGCGAAGAGTGCGAGTGCAGCCGCAACAAGACGCGTGGCAGTCCAATCAAACGCCCCCGCTCCGAGTACACTGCGCACGATCTGCGCCCGCAGCACGATGAAGAGCACGATGGCGGGAAAGGACCAAAAGACAATGTGCCGAGTTGCTCCAATGATTTGCCCAAGAAATTGTTCGCTATTACCGGCGTTCCACAGTTTTGCCAATGTAGGGAAGGCGGCAACTGAATAACTCATGCCTACGATCGAAAGCGGGATATTCTGAAGATTCATTGCAAGCGTGAATACTGCGATTGAACCTGTTTCCATTTGTGAAGCGAGTCCAATAAGGACCATCGCTGCGATGTTTGTCGCAGAAAGTGCAATCGTACGAGGAATTGAGAGCTTCACCATTGCACGCAAGTCTGCCCAATGTATGTTGTGCGTAAAATGAGGAAAAAGGCGCTCAGATATCAAGACCGGTATCTGTATCATCACGTGAAGTGTCGCTCCAATAAGCACACCGAACACCACACCGCGGAGTCCCATCTCCGGAAGAAGAAAAACAATACCAAAAATAATTCCCAAGTTATAGAGAATCGGTCCGGCCGCAAAAACAAAAAAACGGCGGAGCGATTGAGTGACGGAACCAAAAAGATTAGAGATTCCCAAAAGAAACGGGGAAAGAAGAAGGATGCGTGAAAGCTGAATAAATTCCTCAAGTTTCTCACCTGAAAATCCCGGAACAACATAATGTGCAAAAAACGGAATATACACATATGCGATCATTGACGCGAGCACCATCATCACACAAAACATAGTAAATACGGAATCCACAAATTTACGGGCGCTCGAAATTCCCTCCTCACTTTCCATCCTCCGAAGTAGGAATGGAATAAGCACAGTCACCGCAACAAATGAGGCGAGTGACGCGTACAAAAAATCTGGGATACGAAATGCCGCGTAATAAATATCAAGGCTTTCTCCTGCACCAAAACGTGTAGCCAAAAGTCGGTCCCGGATAAGCCCAAGGATTTGGGAAAGGAGGGCTGTGCCTGCCAAGAGAAAAGCGGCCTCATGTAGACCGCCCCATTCTCTGTTTAATACCTTAAGGAGTCGTCCGACCATTGCCAAAGGAGCTAATTTGTCTCACCAACCTTATTGAGTCCCTCGAGTGCATCTTCAACGGGTTTCGTTGGAGCGGTATAGGGAGGAGCGAAAGGATTTCGGCCAGCTTTAAGGTTGCGGATGATGTCAGCAATATCCTTATTATCGGGATTCAATGTTTGCACATCGGTAAATTGCGCAATTGAGTCTTCTGTGCGGCCTGCTTTTGCATAGGAAAGTCCTAGGAAGTATTTCGCATCAGCGTAAACGGGATTAAGAATGACAGCAGCTTCAAACTCCGCGATTGAATTCTGGTAATCACCATTCAGGAAATACAGATATCCTGCAGCAAATCGCAAAAGGAAATTGGTAGGCTCAACCGCAATTGCTGCACGAAGTACCGCAATTGCTGCCTGTGGATTCTTGTCCTGAAGCTCGAGCTGAGAGATGAACGAGATTGCTTCCGAATAATTGGGACGTTCGCCAAGGGCGCTATAGAGATGCTCTTTTGCTTTCGCTGTATCTCCGGAAATATATTCGAGACGAGCGAGTACGAAGAACACACGGGGGCTCTTAGGGTTCAGTCGAAGTGCTTGTTCGTAGTTCTCTCGAGCAAGTGGCGCAGTATTCTGGACACCAAGTGATCCCAATGTGTCATACACTCCTCCGAGCTGGAGGTAGTTTTCAAAATTAGTTGGATCAAGAGCGATCGCGCTTTCTGCATTTTGACGCGCATCACCCACAAGCTGGTTTGCTCTGGTGGTGACTTCATCGGCTGGTAAGTCCTTAAGCGCCAACTGAGAAAGTCTCATGAGCGCAATATTGGAGAGAGAGCGGTAATTAACGTCTCGTTTAAAAAGCGCATTCGCACGGAGAATACTTGCTTCGGCAGCATCAATGTTGTTTGCAGTGAGCGCACTCTGCGCATCACGGAAATGCATGAGGGAGTTAGCCTGCCTCGCGAGAAGCACGCCCGCTGCAAGCGTTGCCACAAGTACAACAATGACAAGCGGGGTCATCACAAATGAAAGACGCGAATCTCCTTCAAACTTAAGTGTGTGCATACCAATAACTCCTTCTCCGGTAAGAAATGCCACAAGTGCACCAGTAAAGAGAAAGGCGAGGGAGAAAATAGCGATATTGGGGAGATAGAAAAATGCAATGCTCCAGAAATATATCGTAAGAAAGAAAAGCGAAAAAGCGAGGTATGCCGCGATTCGGTCCTTCGCAAAAATCTGCATTACTTTACGCCATTTCATAAACAAGAGCACACTGAATGCGAGCCAGAGGAGAAGCCCGATCAGTCCCGTGGTGCCGAAATAGGTAACTATTCGACCGGTACCGAAGTCGAATGCACTATCCCAAAATGGACTCTGGTTAATTGTCGACATCTTGTTCTGGAAGTAGCTGGAAGAGAAGCGATTGGGGCCTGTACCAAAGAACGGTGAATCGGATATTGCGCCTTTAACCACATCATAAGTAAAGCGGGGTGTGAGCACTACTTCGGAATACGACGTTGTGCGCGCAACCTTGCCTACCAGTGTGGTGAGATTCATCCCACTCTTGTTAAATGGTATCTCGGTGATTCCGCTCCCAAAGAGAAACGAAACGGCGAGCAGTACAAACGCAAGTCGAGGAAGGTGGCGGGCAACACGTTTATGAAGTGACCTGTGTACATGAGTACCGCCAGACTCCAGAGTCTCTTTGCGCGACTGTTTATGGTGCTTTTCTCCTTCGTAGACGGCAAGGAGACAAAATCCCGAGAGAAGTACAAAGAGGATTATCCAAAGGATAGTGAAATTAATAACGAGCAAGAAGAACAGGCCAACAGCAAAGGTAATATAGGATGGCAAACGAAGCCTACTATTTTGCGGAAAGAAGTAGAGAGTCGAGAGGATAAGTAGCATGACACCTCCCAGCATTGCAGCAAAATCATTCCATTTACCCACAGGTGTAGATACCTCATTGGTGAACAAACCAAAATCAAGAAAACTTGCTCCCAAAAAATGTCGTGCGAGGTGGTAGATCATAATCACAACCCCCGAAAGCATGAAGGATGCGAAGAGTGAGAGGATGCGGTCCCGTGTACCAAATACCATGGACGAAAGAAACATAAGTAGGAAGAGCACAACGAACGTACTCACCGTACCCAAGTCGTAACCCGAACCAAAGAAAGATACCGTCGGAGCAGGTGAAGCAATAGCTGCAGCGATGAACTGCACAACCAGGAGCGCGAGCACGAAGAGGAGCAAACTTTGGGGGACTTCTATCTTTCCGTCACGAAGACTTCTACCTGCCCACACAAATATACCGATGAGTACTACGGCTTCGAGTAGTATCATTTTTGCAAACTCCGGTGCGAGAATTTGCCCCGGCAAAAAGAAGATGGGCAAGAGGAACGAGAGTCCCAAAAGTAGCCAAAGCAGCAGGCGATCAGAAAAAACTTTGTGTGTAAATACCTTTCCTAAAAGCATCTTCGCGAGTGAAGATGTCGCGGCGCGCGGTGCGCCATCGTGTTCGTGTTGCTCGGACATAATACTGTGAATATAAATAATAATTGCTCTTCCTCCAAAGAGCGTAATACCTAAAAGTATAACATGTAGTAAAGCAAAAACATGACAGCAGTGTGCATAAACTTACACCACACAACACTATATCGCGAAAGAAAAAACCACCCGATTTGGGTGGTTTTTCCATATACCTTGCATTTATAAGCCGAATTCTGTCCCGCTTGCGCGGTGGCAGTCATTTATCTAGGCCGACCATTACTGGCCTGCTCGAGCGGCACTTCCGCCCAAAGGCGGACACGGCCTTGCACCCAAGTAAGGATTTAGCCGTTTCACTCCCGCATTTCGGCGGGATTATCCTCCCAATAAATTGAGAGGACCCCTTCACTTTCGCGTTGGGCGTCACTGCTCGCACCTCTATCCTTGCGGACGACGGGAATTACCCGCTACCTTCTTAACCCTTAAAACAGAGTGGGAGTTCGGACTTTCCTCACCGATCTTTGTAAAATCGGCGCGACTGCCTCATGCAGGGTAATGTTAATTATAGCACAAATAATTTAACTGCGCAAGAATCACCAAGGCAGCCTTAGGTTTCCTAAGGCTGCCTTGGGGCTCTATGGGACTTCCGTGCGAATGAGTTTATAGATATTTCCCGACTGATCGTCTGAGATGTACATACTGCCACCAGATAATACTTTGATATCAGCTGGCCGCCCGATACGCGTTCCTTCTCCGCTAAGCCAACCGGTAATAAAATCAACTGGTTCTCCCATGAGCTTCCCTTCTCCATCAAGTGGAAATCGTACAATTTTGTATCCTGTTGGTTCGTCTCTGTTCCACGAACCATGATATGCGACAAGCATGTTGTACCAAAGCTCTTCGGGCCAGCCTTTCTCGGGAATGAATGCAAGTCCGAGCGGAGCCGAGTGTGCTTGTATGTCGATAAGCGACGGGGTTTCGTGAGGTGACATACACGGATTTCTGATATATGTATTTTTATCAAAGACATCATCGTGCACATTGTTGCCATAACAATTTGGCCATCCGTAATTTTTTCCTTTCTCGATTATATTAATTTCATCTGGAGGAATATCATTTCCGAGTCCATCACGACCCATCTCAGTCCCCCAGATAGCGCCCGTGACCGGGTGAATATCCATAAATACGGTGTTACGTAAACCACGCGCAAACTCCTCTATTTTTTTGGTTACAACGTTATATGCAATAATCGTTGCACGTCGCGAGTCTTTCTCACTACACACATTACACGATGAGCCCACAGAAATGAGCAGTGTGTCTTCATTGGGAACCGGCATAAACAGTAGTGTTCGCGTCACATGTGGAGTAAGCCCGTCACTAGGAAGATCGACGAGTTTCCTTCTGTTTGTCGCCTTCATCGCCACCGGATCATAATCAAACGCACTCACCGCAGCGGTTTCTCCAATATAAAGCGTACACAGATCTGGTAGTAAGGGGTCTGTGCAGCGAAATGCAAGACCGTGGGGGTAGTCCAGATTTTCTACGACAGCGACGATTCTGTCCGCCCGTCCGTCATAGTCATCATCAGGAAGCGCAACCACTTTGCCTTCTTTGGGTGCACTCACCAGCATGACACCTTTGGGGCCAAAGGCGATCACCCGCGCACCCGTCGCGCCCTCGGCAAATATCGACATGGAAAATCCGGAAGGAATGACAAACGGGAGGCGTTTAGTTCCATCGCTATTTTCCGGGATGGGTGACTTGAACGGGAGATTAAAACTTTTGTACGTAGCAGCAAAGTAACCCACTACGATAAATACTGTGAAAGTAAAACCGAGGAGGTAATAGAATTTTTTCATAAAAATTATTTTTCGGTTTTTTCAGAAAGTCGGAGAGAAGAAAGTATCGCCTTGTAGGTAGCAATATTTTCATCCTCGGGCGTTATAAATGTCACTGTAACTGCGACAACCGTATCGTCGTGGAGGAATAGAGTCGTCTCCCCTTCATACAGACCCGACCATCGATACACAATTGCTTCACGCCCATCTACGGTGGTTGCGGTGTACGTACCGTCAGAAAGTTTAACGTTTGAATTATTGCTGCCCGTAAGCCATCCCACAAGCGTTTGCTTGCCCTGATTATTTTGGTAGAGATCGATATTGACCGAGGTGGGACCCTCGCTATTTACACGAGGTTCACTATCTTCACTCCGAATGAGCACAATAGCGTAGTGTGCACGACGCGCATCGCCCCGCTCTTTTTCGTCGAGTACGTATCCCGTGGGGTAATCGAAAGCAACACCCTGTGTGGCATTTTCGTATTGCTCGGAATTCTCAAGTATTGAAATCTGGGGGGTAGAAGTCGACGCTCCCATGCTCTCTTTTTCTGAATCAGGTGCGAGAAAATATACCCCAAGTGCTGCGAGTGCGAGCACGCAAAGGGCAATAACATAGCTCGAGGGAAAAGGTTTGTTTTCCATAATTCTGCATTATACCAAATCCGGAATTTTCTAGCATAAATACTTCGCGAACAAGTTCACATAACATTCACGTAGTGTACACTTGAACAAGATTAGTACTTGGAGCATCCATATGTCGGATAAGCTTTTTGTGCACTACCCGCCCTGTGTTTCAAAAAAGTTGGAGGAGAAATTTGATGCGCTCGTGCGCGCCTCCCCTGCACTCTGTTGTTTTCGAGATAAAGTTGAGATTTACGGTACCGCACACTCGCTGAAACAGGTGCGCGAAATGGAGGAGCTCCGCAAAAACAACTTTATCGGCTCCTATCTTGCATATGCACTATTGTTCATGCTCACGAAGTCTGCACTTCCACCCTCGCCCGGCTCACTAAAAAAACGTCCTCTGTACAAAGAAGACCGCCTGAAATTGCGCTATCACTTTCGAGAACTCGACGACTGTGCGGCAGGAGTCTTTGCCCCCCACCGCGATGGTCTGTGGCCATTCGATATGTGGCGCAATGCAAAGCGACTGTTTGCACAGGAAAAGCCGGTCATGTTGATCGTCGGCAATGAGCTTGATGGATGGAAGATTGTCCCTCTCAATACAGCGCCAGACCGCACAATGCGATTAAGCAGAAAGCACACAATTATGCGCGTCGGCGAGTACTCCGAACCGCCGGGTGCTGAGGAGCCTCCCATCGTGAAACTTTTTCGCAAACTGTTCGACAATAACGACGACTGATATATCCAAGGGTACCCCTTGGATTTTTATTGCCGACGTAGAGTGAGCGACCTAAGTTTTCACGACCGAAGGGAGATGAAAATGGAAGTACTCGTTGTGGTGTGAAGTGAAAAAGTCTTCTATTTCATTTCCGAGCCGAGGTGAGAAGCGAATACTTGGAGCTTCGCAAGACCTTTTGACCCAGCCCCAGTTTTGTTTACTGAATTGCAAAACTGGAGCTGGGCAAAAGGTGTACAGTTCCTGTAAGGAAAGCTAAAAAAGGTTATTACATTTTATTTGCCCTTTGCACCAGTTTTGCTATTGTTCGAAAGGATGTGTGTTGAAAGGAAATAAAATGAATGCACAAGCGGCGATGATATTCACTGACGCGTCTGTAGCACGGGTGAAACAGCTTATCGTGGATGAGGGCAATCCTAATCTTAAGTTGCGTGTCTTTGTGGAAGGTGGCGGATGTTCCGGGTTTAACTACGGCTTCACCTTCGACGAGGTGCCGAATGCTGACGACACGACTTTCGTCGTTGATGGCGTGACGTTCCTCGTTGACCCGATGAGTTACATCTATCTGGGAGGTGCAACTGTCGATTACGAAGAAAAACTTGAGGGCTCGCGATTTATCATTAGTAACCCCAATGCAAAAAACACCTGCGGCTGCGGCTCAAGCTTCACCGTCTAAAAACCCACCCCGCCCCAGCGGGGTTTTTTATACACAACACATATTTCCTAAAGTATTGAGGTCTGACCCCAACCCCCCCAGGGTTGAATGACTCCTGTTTCTCCCCCGAGCAAAGCGAGGCTATAGCTATCCGCGCATGCAACTACATAGGGGTACCCTATGTAATTTGAAACTCCTACTAAAATCCAAGGACTCCCCTTGGATTTTTTATTTCTTAATATTTATTTCTGTAGGTCTCGCCAACCTCCTGGAAATTTTTTATCAAGCCAAAGCCCTAAAAAGAGCCCAATCGCAACAGCGGGCAGTACAGCCAATACTCCACCAAACTTAAATCCCACATACATGCAACCAAACATTACAAGTGGGACAAAAGTTTTTGTAATATCTGTATTTATTTTTTTAGTAGTCACCGAGTCTTCTGTTTTTTTCACCGAATCATTTGGATTTCCCATATTATATAACTATAACAAAGTGCGCAAAAATCGGATTAAATTTCGCAGACGCCACTAACGCAGGCAAGTTCTTTTGCCCCTTGAGTTTCGTCTACCTTCTCGTAAGAAACAATCTTCGAGAAATCGATATTTTCCCAGCGCTTGGAGAGTTCCCCGAAACGCTCTTCGGTGATCTCTTCGTACGGCGCAAGCTGATATACATGATCGGCGCGCGGAAGAAACGATAGTCCGCCCACAAGATCCCAGTTGTCATACACCCATGACGCGACGGCGAGCCACTCATTCTCCCCCACTGATACCGTCACGGAAGGATTGTGCTCGGTGTAATGCTCTTTGATGAGCTTCCAGTGTGCGAGCTGTTCGAGGGCGGTAATGTCGTTTTTGTAAACCGAGCCTTTTGGTGCCTTCACGGGGAAGTCGATCACATAGGTGACGGCGCTCTCTGCGCTCTGCCCCACTTCGGGATTGAACGGGATTCCCTGATCGCGGAGCATTTTAAACAGTCCGTCGGTCGCCGAGATGCGGATGCGACGAATATAGTACTCTGCGTGGCGAGGGTGCATACCACTTGCTGCATCAACGAGTTGCGAAACGGTGCCCGAAGGCTTCACGCACGTTACTGAGGTCGACTGATTGATCCCAAAACGTTTTGCATACTGCTTGTTGATGGCGACCGCTTCGTCGCGGAGCTCCTCAAGAAGCTTTTTGTCATGCACAAGTGCAGGATTATCCCACTGCCCCGTGATCGAGACTCCGAGCAGGCGTTCTTCTTCGCAGTTCTTCTTCCACTCTTTGGAAAGATACTTGAAGTTCGTCAGCGTCGATTGATATGTCCCGAGCATACTTGCAAGACGCATTTTTCTCATCAGCGACGCTTTCGTGTCTTCGGCGCGAATAACCACTTCGGTCAAATTACAAAATTGTTTTGATTTGAGAATGATCTCACCACAAGGGTTTGTGCCGCACGTATCAATGCCGCGCGAGAGTGGTTTTTTGCGGCGTTCAGGAATCTGGGACATAAGCGAACCGCGATTGAAGATACCGCGCTCTCCTGAGCCGGACTTCATAAGCGCAATCCACTCATCCATGAATTCTGCAGCTGAAGGCTTGTCGGTATAGACTGCGGAATTGTTGGACATCATACGCTGTGGTTCAGTGAGATAAAATTGGCCGTCCTTAGCGTGGCGCATTTCATAATCATCGAGGTCTGAGAGCGAGATGAGTGCACTCCGGCGTACTCCACCAGAAACAACAACTTCACCGATCTTACAGATGATGTCATGCACATCGAGATTGGTCAGACGTCGTCCCTGCCTTCGGAGTATTTTCTCGCGAGAAAAATCGATGAGCGAACGAAGAGGTTCCGGACCCGATGACTTGCCGCCCATCGTCATGAGGCGTGCTCCTGCGAGGCGCAACTGCGAGTAGTCGAACTTCAAATCCTCACCGTTCCACCATGTTTCAAGTGCATAGACGAACGCATCTGCCCACCCCTCTTTCGAGTCCCCGATCACATGCGTCTTTACCATTTTGCCTGTCTGCTTTTTGATCTGCGGCAGTTGCTGCACCGTCAGACTTTCGACAGAGAACCCCACACCCGTGCCGCACATCGAAAGATACATGATCTCTCCGAAATCTTTAAGCTTCGAAGGTGCGATGAATGAACAGTTGTACCCACACACGTTTGTTTTGTGTGCAGCAGGTCCCGCACTCCACATGAGACGCATTGATGGCATGACTTCATGCTTCAGAATCGCTTCGCGAAGTTCATCGTACTCTTTTTCGTTCAACTTTTTGTCGAGGTTTTCGCGCATGAACGACATGTAGCGATCGACGGTCTCGATCCATGTTTCGCGGCGACCTTCGTGTTCGATCCAGCGTGAGTATGAACGATAGTATACAAATTCAGCGAGTGAATTACGAAAATAATTCTTACTGTCGCGCGCGAGTTCCTTCACTCGCTCCGGGACAATACCCACCTGTTCACGGATCTTCTTGTGCTCTTCGCGATAGAGAATATATCCTTTCGCTGTCTTGGCAAAATCTTTGAAAATAAGCTCCGTTTCGACGACATCCTGCACGTCTTCAACCGTCGGCAAATAGTCTTTGCGCTCTTTTGTTTCTTTTTCTAGAGCGCTGACGACAGCGAGGGTGACTTTTTCTGCATCGGCCTCTCCCCCTTCTTCACAGGCAAGCATCGCGCGATAAATCGCACTCTTCACGCGCTCTCTGTCGAACAGCTGAGTGGTGCCGTCGCGCTTCCGAACTTCTTTTAATGTCACCTTGGTGACCTTGCCTTTTATCGAGGCAGCTTTCTTTGATGAACCGGCCTTACGTGTGGGTGCGTTTGGCATATGTGGGGTGGGTTGAACTATGAATAATATAAATACTGACAAAGCCAGCCCCGCCCTAAAAAATAATGAGATGAAATTTTTTAGGGCGGGGCTGTTTTTGACAATGAACACCTCGAAACTGTAATTTCGAGGTGTTTATATCCCTATTCTACCTTCTATTGGGCTAACTCTTAAATGGGGATAACTTATTAAAAGCACGAAGAAAATTCGTTGTTGGTTTTTCTCATACGGAGGTGACTTTTATCATAAAAATATTTACACACAGCCATATTGACAATATTGATTTTATAGTATATAATGAAATCCGGACGATACGTT
>JAYTCK010000051.1:0-7291 GCA_043736515.1 bacterium | reverse complement strand
TCGATCAGACCCAGACCGGATTGCATCAGTGTGATCTCGAGATATCGGTCAAGGAACCTCTCAACCGTCTCGCGGGTATGGTTCATGACTGGATTGGCACCCCTAACGAGAATGAGGTAGATAATACGTTTTATTGAGGCGCCGCTTGCATTTATTGGCAGCACAACATATACTTTTACCAATAATACCCACAAATGGGCATTATTGGTCTAAATTTGAAGAAAACCATGAAAAAAGACTACCTTATGGAATTAATGAGGTCTAAAAATACCATCTTTACAACAAATGACGTCTCTTTGCTTTGGCAAGAGCCTGATGCCAACTTTGTAAGAAAAAAATTGTACCGCTATATCAAAGCAGGTAAACTCTATTCGGTAAGGAGGGGAGTTTATGCAAAAGATAAAAGTTACGAAAAGTATGAATTGGCAACAAAGATTTTTATTCCTGCGTATGTGAGTTTTGAAACGGTGTTAGCTAAGGCTGGCGTCATATTTCAGTTTTACGGTCAAGTTTTTGTTGCGTCTTACCTCACTCGTGAGTTCACGATTGATGATCAAACTTATGTTCTTAAAAAAATAAAGGACTCGATTCTTACCAATAAAACGGGAATAGAAGTTAAGGAGAATTATTTTATTGCGTCCCCCGAACGCGCGTTTTTAGACGTTGTGTACCTGAACAAAGAGTATCATTTTGATAACTTATCGAGCATGAATTGGAATAAAGTTGCTGAGATATTGCCTATTTATGGAGGAAACAAACGGATGGAAGTAAAAGTAAAAAGGTACTGTGATGTTACACAAAAAGGACTTAATTAAACAGGGATGTTAAACACCGAAAAACACAAAGGTATTCTTGAAAGAATTTTAAAGGATATTTATACCGACAATACCCTCGGTCCGGTTTTGGGATTTAAGGGCGGCACCGCAGCTCTTTTGTTCTATGAACTGAACCGATTTTCTGTCGACCTCGATTTTGACTTACTCGATCCTGAAAAGGAGGATTACGTGTTTGAGAGAGTGGGGGTCATCGTTGCCAAGTATGGAAAAATAAAAGATCAGAGAAAAAAACACTTCACGCTATTTTTTGAGCTTTCATATTCCGAAGCGGACAATAACATTAAGGTGGAAATCAATCGCCGAAACTTTGGATCAAAATATGCAATGATGAATTATTTTGGTATTTCAATGAGCGTGATGGTAAAAGAAGACATGTTTGCAAACAAATTGGCCGCTTTGTACGAACGCATGGAAAGAGCCAACCGCGATATTTTTGATGTCTGGTTTTTCCTGCAAAATAGCTGGCCAATAAATAAAGAGCTGGTCGAACGAAGGCTGGGTATGACATTTGCGGAGTCAGTGGCCAAGTGTATTGAGAAATTAGAAAAAGTGTCTGGTCGGGCAATTTTATCGGGCATGGGAGAGCTTCTGAGTGTCAAACAAAAGGATTGGGCTAAGGCAAAACTAAAAACGGAAACATTATTTCTTCTTAAGGTCATGCTCAACAACGAAAAATAATTGTGATAGTGCTCCCAACATTGTGATATTCCCTTGAAAGATCAGGAGATCCTCGTTAATTCGCTTCCAGTTTAGAGCCAAAAAAGTTCTGGATACACCCCAATAGCGACCCTAACGGGAATTTAGTAAGGAATATGCATAAACAAGGCTGTGAAATCAGTTCGAATTTGGTATACTTTTGGGATGAAGAAGCAAATACCCTGGGTGATATGTGGAATAATGTTGGCCATACTTGGCACGTGGTCATTAATGTCACTCCCCCCGGGAGAGCGTAATGAAGAAGGGACTTTGCCTACTGCGTCAACAGAGCAAGCCACCCCGCAAGAAATTATCTTTGGACAATCGGCAGTAGAATTATGCGGAGGAGAGCCACCGATGCTATGTAAGGGGGGAATGAAATTGGGCTGTCGCCGTGAGGACAAACAATGGGGTTGTTACCCGAATACCGCACATGAGACAGAAAACGATAGTACGCGCATCTCTCAAGTACAAGTAAAAATCAACCATGGTTCCAGTAATGATTTTTTGCCTCAATATAAAGAGCAAATTTCAAAAGTACCCAATGAAGTGCAAATCCAAATCGACAGTAATTCTAACGAGAATGGGAGTTCACTCAATATTACATACAGCATCCCCGACGCATTACTAAAATTAAAAACTGAAAACACTACATGCCTTGATCCAGTTGGTGCAGATAAAATGCTGTATGAATTTCTCTTATATAGCTTAGACAAAGAGATATTTGATGGTGGCATTTTTTATGGCAATGGATTCAGACCACTCTTGTCCCCCATAGTGTGGAACGCTAAAGATGTTTACAGACACGCGGGCATGAGTGATGATTGGTCAGATGTTAATCCTGGACATTACAGGGTGGTCCTATTGGCTTATCATCCCCCAGATTTAAAGTGTGAGGGTAAAGGCCTTGGTTTTCAAAGCTATGAATCCAAGGCTGTAAGTAATGAAATGTTAAGTAATCTAATTGGTTTTGGGTATTCAGATGAATTTCAAATTACTAAATAATGACAGCGAAGTTGACAAAAGCGCTTCCGAATAATAACACCGGAGTCCTGAATTAGCTCCCCAAACAGGTTCGAAGCCTGTCCATCACGGCACCCAGGAGGCAGAGCCCTCGAATAAGACCGAGTAGCTCTATGTTTTTTGGGAATTTGTTCACGACCGAGTAGGTTCTGGGTATCGCATGAGAGTACCCTGATTGATGGACCGAGAAGGGTCACGTCATGAACTCTTCACATCGAAAGTTATAAGATATAATAAATACATCTATGACCACAAAAAGAGAATTCACCGCAGCATATCAAAAGCGTGGCAATTGGATCGTCGCATGGATCGAAGAGGTCCCCGGGGCGAACACCCAAGCGCGCACAATGAAAGAGGCGACCGAAAATCTTCGCGAGGCACTTTTGATGGTACTTGAATACAACAGAAAGGTTGCAGGTCGGAGACAGTCTATTCCCGTGGAGCGCAAAACCTTCCACATTGCCGTGCCTGTATGAAACGATCCAAGCTCATCGCATATATTGAGGAGCACGGTTGCTGGTTCGAGCGTGAGGGAACCCGCCACGCGTTGTATGTAAATCCGAAGAATGACCAAAGTTCGGCAATACCGCGCCACACCGAAGTGAACGACTTTCTTGCCGAGAAAATCTGTCGCGATCTTGGAATACCAAAGATCAGAGCGAAGAAGTAGCGAGTGCCCGGTTCTCGTCCGAGAAGATCCACTAAAAAATGAGAACACGCATTTTGCGAAAAAACCGTACTCATCCCCAGTCCCCCAAGTGGAAACGCATGCAACGAGATATGTTTGTGAATGACGTTATGAAAGGTGTCGGATTATCGATACTCCACGTGCCAGTTGGGTATTCGTACGATGTTGAGGAATTGAAAGAGCATATTAAAGAAAAAACCCAAATTTAGTTTATCAAAACATTCCCAAACAGGTTCCAACTTCGTCCCACACCCCTAGCAGAATTTACTCGCCCAAAAGACTTAAAATAGTTCCAACTTCGTTCCACACAGCACGGCACCCAAACGAGAATTAAGTAGATAATATGTATCAACAAGGCTGTAAAATCAGTTCAAACTTGATATACTTTTGGGATGACCATCGAATGGAACAAAGTCACTTGGTACTCGAAGATTGTGTCAGTCGTTTTGTTTGTTGCGACATTTTTTCTTGGATTTTGGCTGGGGACAATTAAAGCGCAGCATGTAGACATTGAGATGACCACGAAGAATGCACAGAGTGTTTCCCTTGTGAAAACTAGTACGAGCACATTAGAGATTTCTGACATAACGAGCAATCCAGCAGTATATAATGGAAAAACTCTCTTCGTTCACGGAAAACTTTATTGTAATGATGTTTCGCCATATTTCTCGGTGGTCGATTTCTTGCCCCTACCTAATCCAAATGATGACCCACTGCAATATCTTGAAGTATATGTTGTTGAAGGTGGCAGATACGCGCCGCTTAAATGTGGAGATTCTCGCTACCAAACACTTGTTTCTGGTGAGTACAGCAAAGAAAACGGTTTGGTACTCAAAGGAATGTTTGTGGAACGTACCAGCGAAAAGCATAATCAATTTGTGAATTTATACGCAACATTGCCTAGCCCAGGAATTGGTGACCGGGAAGTCTATAAATACCGCAGCACAGATTTTTTTGTACTAGGTGAGTAAAGGCGATTTCTGAGGTTCTATCTCAATTGTTCGAGTTCCCCGCAAGGAAAGGGATCTTATTTTTAATTGCGTATTTCAAATTATAAATTGGTCGGAGCTCCGCATGTTTGTTCAAAATCTCATTACAAAAACCACCACTGGTCTACCAAAATTTATTTCCACCGCAACCCCAACCAATGACAATCCCGACACTCGCCTCCGCCTCACCCTCCACTCGCCACTCTCCCTCGATCTCTACGACAACCTTGGTAATCACACTGGCATCTCCACGACCACAGGTTTTCTCGAAGAGAACATTCCCGGCAGCCGATACAAGACTTATGGAGAACTCAAGCTCATTGAAGCTCCTGCATCGACCACGCTCCGTCTCATCATGAATGGATATGCAGTCGGTTCATTCACGCTCGACATCGCGCAAGAGATCGGAGATGTTGTTATCGCTTTCATCACTTTCGCTGGAATTCCCCCCATGATAGGTACGGTTACTACGATGAACTTCACCGATGGAACGATCAGCAACGCCAGCGCACTTAATACTGATCTTGATGGCAACGGAACAACAGATCTTTCGTTACTTCCCGTAGTCGGAGATGTCGTCACACTCCCAGTATTGAAATACCCGCTTACCGTGACGGCGAATAATAAGACGATAACGCTTGGCGGTGCAATTCCCGCCCTCACTGTGGCTTTTTCTGGTTTCCAAAACGGCGACACGGCAACGAGCAGCACTGGGGGTATCGCGTCATGTACCACTACTGCAACCGTATCAATCTCCGTCGGCACCTATCCCATCACCTGCACCATCGGCACGCTCGTGTCATCAAGGTGCGACTTCACCACTTTCACCCCCGGTGCTCTCACTATTCAGTACAAATGGAGCGGCTTCGCACACTGCCTCACTCGCGATAGGGAGTTGAAAAGCGGAGTCATGTTTCGCGAGCACGCGAAACCGACGAGCTAGGGTGAGGTGTGGCTTGAGGAACCCATTCTTATGGGGCCACACCGCAAGACCTTTTGAGCTATTTTCTAAAATAGCCAAAAGGTGCACATCTCCTGTGGGGAGGCGGAAATTTTCGAGCGACGGCGAGAAAATTATCTGTGACCAACTCCCTATAGACGCACCTCGTGGGGGCGGGTGAGTTGTGGAAAATGATATGCTTGCGTTTATCGTATCAAAATGATACGATAAATTGGCACAAATGATACGATAAAAAGTCGGTCATCTTGCTGTGATTCATGGAATATCCAAGCAAAAGACAGCAACAAATACTGGAAATACTCCTAACCGGGGAGGCTTTATCGTCCTCTCGGGTGAATACTGCGCTTGCCGAGAAGGACGAAAAACTCTCACTTGTTACGATAAAGCGTGCGCTTTCGGAAATGTCTGCTTTCGGACTCCTCTCGGTTGGTGGGGTGGGGCCTAGTACTACCTATAAAATAAGTACGATGGGTCGTTTGTTCTCCAATCTTGATTCAAGTTCATACTGTGCAGTTGAACCAGACAAGCGCATTGGCATGGAACGATTTAATTTTCCAATTTTCGATGAGCTTCCTGACGAACTCTTTTCGCTGGAAGAACAAAAAACACTAGAAGAAGCGACCAAGGAATATCATCAGCGCACAAAAAAAGTATCACCCACAGTACAAAAAAAAGAACTGGAGCGTCTCGTGATCGAGCTCTCGTGGAAGTCATCGCGCATTGAAGGGAATACCTACACGTTACTTGATACGGAAAAACTGATATTGGAACACAAGGAGGCGGTGGGACACCCAAGAGACGAGGCACAAATGATTCTTAATCACAAAGAGGCATTTCTTTTCGTGCACGGAAATTCGAAACGATTTAAGACTCTTACTCGAGCGAATCTCGAAGAGGTGCACACACTGCTTGTGAAAGATCTAGGTGTCGGACTCGGGTTGCGCCGCTCACCAGTCGGAGTACTTGGCTCTAAATATCGCCCCCTCGATAATGTGCACCAGATCACCGATGCACTCGCGGGCTTGTTTCGTGCGGTTGATAGGGCGAAGTCTCCATACACAAAAGCACTCGCCGCACTTTTGGGAGTGAGCTATGTTCAGCCGTTCGAGGATGGAAATAAAAGAACATCGCGACTCGTAACAAATGCGCTTTTACTTGCGCATGGCGCCGCCCCACTTTCGTACCGCAGTGTTGATGAAAATGAGTATCGCGAAGCAATGCTAGTGTTTTATGAGCTCAATTCAATTACTCCACTCAAAAAGATTTTCATTAGCCAATATGATTTTGCTGCAAGAAACTACGCAGTAGCTTAAAAATCTGTATCCACCAAACAGGCCTGCCTGCGCAGATAGGCTCGAAATCTATCTACTACGGCACCCCGACGCAAAGAGCGAGCAAAAGACCGAGAAGCCTCGGTTTTTTGCTATTTCGGTTCGAGGCCCGTTAGTCCTCATTTTTCCATTTCACCCATTAAAGATTCGTAATATGCAACAGTATTATTTTTGATTGCATCCAAACAAGCGGGAACGCTTTTTTCCAAGCCTGACGTTAATAACATGAGTGCATCATCTAAGGGTGAGAATTTCCATTCTTCAAGTTCAGAGGTTTGCAGGGTTATCTGCAAAATCTGCTCTTCAGTGAGTGTGCCGCCAGAGTATATGAACTTGAGAGAATCCATAAAAACACCTTTCTTGTGTCGATAATGAACACCCACAAGACGAAGATTGGTGATATCGAGACCGATCTCTTCTTTTGTCTCGCGTATTGCAGAATGAAGCGGTGATTCATCCTCGTCAGTGACACCGCCAGGGACTAGCCAGCCTTCGCGGTAGTCTGGCTTCACGATGAGTAGCTCGTTCTTATTATTGAAGAGTAGTACTGCAACACCGACTTGTTTTTTTGGGTAACAGTTTCGCGTATTCTTCATCGGTATATTTCTTTGGCATTTGTCTATTCTACCACTTTCCAAATTTCATGATTGTTTTAGGTACACACATATGGCGGTTCAGTATTTGAATAATTAGCCAAAAATTCATTTGGCGTTTTCCCACCCAAACCGCAGTGTTCAAGGTCGTTATAATACATATTCCACTCTTTC
>JAYTCK010000050.1:0-7411 GCA_043736515.1 bacterium | reverse complement strand
AGTCAAAATGACGAGGCGTTCATTGCGTACGGCGGCCCATTCCTAGGAGGTATCTGCTCGCTCCTTCTCTTTGGGTTGTGGCTCGCGATTCCGCTTGAATCCGAGTGGCGTTACAATTTGTACGTCATCTCAATTGCTTCTGCATTTCTTAATCTCTTCAACCTCATCCCGCTACTCCCGCTCGATGGTGGAAGAATTATGCACGCGATTGTACCGCGTATGTCTCTTGCGATGGGGTTCGCCGCACTGATTGGTGCGTCATATATCTTCAAGGAAGCGGCATTTCTTGTGGTGTGGATACTGGTTGTGGGATACATTCCTATAAAGCCGATTCAAAGGCTCTACATCGCGTGCAGCATGTTTGTCGCGATGCCTATCCTTATGTGGTTGGGTTACAGAGGTGCGCATCTTTGGGAAGATAGCATTTATCTGGCATTTGGTTTACTGCTTGTGAAAACCATTCACACGCTCTCCTCGCAACCAGAAACGATCAGAGAGGATAAGGTGACCGAAATGTCTCAACATGAACGTACGCGTTGGGCATGGCAATATTGGGGACTCGTTATCTCCCTCTTTGCACTTGTGTATGCGCACGTAGTTCTTTTCCCCACAGTTAAATAATTGTTTGTAACCTATTCCGAGTATGTAAATACTCGGTTTTTTAATAAAAATCTACGCAACCAATTACGTTAAATACTTCGACCGAAGTATTTAACGTAATTGGTTGCTCGCGCAGCGCGCAGTACTGCTTGAATCTACACTGCGTGAGTCATTAAAATGACGAAAGTGGCCATTTTCTTGCTTGTCGTTGAGTGTTATAATTATTGAGTTATTCACTAGAAATATATTTATGGTATTTTTTCCGATTTTCGGATTTTTGTTTTTCTTTGTATTGATCGGATTGCGTGTAGTTGACCAGTATGAGCGAGGAGTAATACTTACGCTTGGAAAATATACATCAACACGTCAGCCGGGACTCACGTGGATATTTCCCGGAATTCAGCGCATGTTCAAGATCGATCTGCGTATTACGACAATTGATATTCCACAGCAAGAAGTTATTACAAAAGATAATGTTCCCGTCGGCATTAATGCTGTTGTCTACTTTCAGGTAGAGAACGCCGAATTTGCAACATTGAACATTCAGAACTACACACTTGCCGTTTCGCTCTATGCTCAGTCGGCGCTTCGCGACGTGATCGGCGGCATTGAGCTCGACTCACTCCTTTCCGAGCGTGAAAAGATTTCTGATGCAATCGAGAAGATCGTGGATGAAGCGACAAAAAGTTGGGGTATCAACGTGACAGACATCAAGATTCAGGATCTTGAACTCCCAGCTGACATGAAGCGTGTCATGGCCAAACAGGCAGAATCTGAGCGAGAGCGCCGCGCCGTTATCATCCGTGCGGAAGGTGAATTTTCCGCATCACAAAAACTCGCAGATGCTGCGGGCGTACTCTCTGCTGTTCCCGGGGGGATTGCGATGCGCACACTTCAGACTATAGAGAAAATTAACCCCGATCCATCAAAGACGGTGATTTTCGCACTGCCTGTTGAATTTTTTGAGGGAATGAAGACGATGAATGAATATTTCAAAGGAAAGAAGTAAAACCTTTATTTGATCGTTTTGAGAAAACTCTCGACAATTTCGAGAGTTTTTTCATTACGCTCGAAGACGGACTTCCAGATGACGACAATATTCGCATCGTTGAATGCGGCACTTTGGATTTCGCGTGCAGTATCTCCTCCGGCGACAGAAACCAACATGTCATATGCGCCTTTTACTCGCCGAATCTCATGCAAGGGAAGCATCTTTTCCCTATTATCTCGCTCTTCATCAACGCCGCGATGCAGGATGACAACACGCGGTTGTTTTTTGAGCTTACGTAAGACGCTCACGGGATATTCAACGTTCATCATGTCGACCATGGCATCAATACCAAACTCATCACATGCTGTAATAAACACATTGAGTGTTTCTGTCGGAGCGTTTCCCAATGCAATGACCCCAGATGCTCCAGCAAACGCACACATCGCCACTTCATCTCTCCCGCGATCCATGGTTTTCATATCAGCAACGACATAAGGATGCGCTGTACCAAACGGTAATTTGTTCCTCCATAAGCTCAAAAGCGTAGTGACAACATCAACCCCATACCGCTTGATGAGCGGTGTGCCCGCTTCAATAATGATGCGGTCATTTGCGGGGAGAATATCAATCACTGCTCGCGCATCAGCAAGAGTGCCATTGAGCGCAACTTGTAGGTAATGTTGCTTGTTGGAAAGTCGAGACGGGAATTTTTTATGCATTATTCACAGTATAACGTAATTGGATTCAATGTGGTAAAATCGTGAACATGAATGACGAACAAGTAGTGGGACCTTTTACTTTAAAACAGTTTTTGATCGTAATTGGAACAGGGGGTTTGATCTATTTTACAAATAGGCAGTTTACTCCAAGTACGAGTATTCCGCTCATCTTGATCTTCGGCTACATAGCGTTTGTCCTGTATAAAAGAGTAACTCCACCCCTACTCGACGAACAGTCTATTAAAGCAAAAAGGTATCAATTTCACGGCACTGCGGAGTATCACTTGTGGCTACAAAGGAAGATTGCAGAGATGGATTCCCGAATAGCGGAACGAACACGAAAGGGATTCGTGCAGGATCCAACGCTCGGCACAACACGAGCACTGCTTGAATCTGCCCTTCGAGAGTCGTCAAAACTATGAAAGTTTGACACAAAAGTACCCAGCTGATAGGATATCCCAATCGTTCTCTTTGATCCGCCTTTCTCCTTTTTGGCCCAATATCGCAGGATATAGGACTTGAAAGAAAACAGGCGCGATATCGGGAGATTCGATCAAAGTTTAACCACAAAACGTTAAATTTTGGATGCAATTCGAGCGCCGAGCCGAGGAGTGTCGTGGTGCTGTAGTCATCTACTGCTCCACGACCCCCACAGGCGAGAAGCCCGAAGTACGCCAAAATCGGACGTTTCGTCGTTAGCAGACCAAATATTTATGGCAAAAAAATCAACCATCGCACGACAAAAGACCCCAAAGTTCGCTGTACGGGCTGTGAATCGCTGCTTTAAATGCGGCCGAAAGCACGGTTATATACGAGATTTCGATCTTTGTCGCATCTGTTTCCGCGAATTAGCAAACGAGGGTAAGATCCCCGGCATCACAAAATCATCATGGTAATCACCGATCCAATCGCAGACATGCTTATGCGCATCCGTACCGGAGGCGGAGCAAACAAAGAGACTGTACTTATCCCGTTTTCGGATATGAAGTTTCGTATTGCGGCTGTCCTAGAAAAGGCTGGCTACATAACTCATGTCGCCAAGAAAACCAAAAAGGGCAAGACATCCATGCGCGTTCTTGAAGTCGGTATTTCCTATGATGCGCCTCGCGTACCCCGAATCAAGGGTGCTGTGCGCGTATCACGCCCTTCACGCCGCATCTATATTGGAGCTGCAGATATTAAGCCCGTTCTTCAGGGTCACGGTATGACAATTCTTTCGACACCAAAAGGGATCCTGACCAACAGTGAAGCTCGGAAGGAAAATGTCGGCGGAGAAGTAATATGTAAGATCTGGTAAAAAAATTATGTCACGTCTCGCAAAAAAACCTATAATTATTCCCGAAAAGACAATTGTCACTATTGATGGCATTTCGGTGAACGTCAAAGGCCCACTTGGTGAACTTTCTCGTACCTTTACCAATGCGGTCGCGATCGCAATGGAGGGCAGCGAAATGCACGTTACGCTTGTCAGCACCAACCGCGACCATAAGCCTATGCTTGGCACCGTTGTGGCGCACATCAAAAACATGATCGCAGGAGTCAATAAGACCTACGACAAGCGCCTCCTTATCGAAGGTGTGGGTTATAAGGCCGATGCAAAAGGAAGCGATCTTCACCTCGCACTTGGATTTTCTCACCCCGTTGTACTCCCTATTCCTACAGGGCTCAAAGTAACCACAGAAAAAGGTGCAATCAATATTTCCGGTATCGACAAGGAACTCGTGGGAGCATTTTCCGCAAAGGTCCGTTCATGGAAGGTTCCCGAGCCTTATAAGGGAAAGGGCATTCGTTATTCCGACGAAGTCGTCCGCCGTAAGCAGGGCAAGAAGAGTGCGTAATCATCACGATGTATGAAAACAAAGACTGAACTAAAAAATTATCACCGCATGCGCCGTCACAATCGTATTCGCGCAAAGGTATCCGGGACGGGAGCAATACCACGTCTTGCGGTCTTTCGCTCCGCAAAACACATTAACGTCCAGCTTATCGACGACACAAAAGGAATGACACTTGCTGCAGCAAGCGATATGGCTATAACCAAGGGTACAAAGCTCGAGCACGCAGTAGTAGTAGGAAAGGATATCGCTTCAAAAGCTAAGGCAAAGAATATTACCAAAGTCGTCTTTGACCGCGGAGGATTTCTTTATGCCGGACGCGTGAAGGCGCTTGCGGATGCAGCGCGTCTAGGCGGACTCATTTTTTAACGCAGCACAACTTACACCAAAACATTAAAATTATGGACGACAAAGCAAAAACTGAAGCACCAAGACCAACTCCTGTTCCCGCAGCTGGGGCAAGAAATACGGGTGGCAGACCCCGCTCTTTTGGTACGGGTGCAGCACCGCGTGGCGGCGCAGGCGGAGGTTCGCGCGGAGGTAGCGGCCGTGGTGGAGGAAGCAAAGGAAATGATAAGCGCGGAGGCGGACGACCACGCCCTGAGCGAGTGAAGCCGGAGTACGAGCAAAAGTCGATCGAGGTTCGCCGCGTAGCACGTGTTGTTGCAGGCGGACGACGCTTCAGCTTCAGTGTTGCAATGATCATCGGAGACAGAAAAGGCAAAGTAGGTGTTGGCACCGGAAAGGCCGGCGACATTTCAATGGCAATGGAAAAGGCTGCAAAGGACGCAAAGAAGCACATGATCACTATCAAGCTCACGAAAACAAATTCTATCCCTCATGAAGTGAAGGCAAAGGCATCGAGCGCAACCGTCACCATCGCACCAGCACCATCACGCGGACTCGTTGCTGGCTCAGCAGTGCGCAATGCACTCGAACTCGCTGGAATCACCGATGTATCCGCAAAGATCTTGAGCGGAAGCAAGAACAAACTCAACATGGCACGTGCAACCGTAAAGGCGCTTTCTCAGCTTCACCCTCGCAAGAGTGTAGTGGAGGAAAAGAAAGAAGCACCAGTAGAGGTAGCAGTAGCAGCTGTCGCGGTATAATTTTGAATAAGGCTTATGCAACTCAATCAACTCAAACGTATCCATAAAAATAAAGATGAAAAGCGTGTCGCTCGAGGAGGCAAGCGCGGTAAAACTGCGGGCCGAGGCACCAAAGGCCAGAAGGCGCGCGCTGGACACCGACTGCGCCCTGAAATGCGTGATATCATTAAGAAGTATCCGAAGCTGCGCGGTCGCGGCAAGAATACCAATAAGTCATTTGAAATCAAACCGACTCCCGTAAACTTGTCAGTCCTCGAGATGAACTTCAAAGGCGGCGAGACCGTTACTCCCGAAATACTGCTTGCAAAGAGACTCATTTCACGCTTTGGTGGCCGTATTCCTAAGGTAAAAGTCTTGGGAACAGGAAAAATTACCGCAAAGCTCGATATTTCAGGATGTCTTTTCTCTGAATCAGCAAAGCAGGCGATCGAGGCAGCGGGCGGCAAAATACAGTAACTCAGTTTTCAGTTGACAGTTTTTCGAAATTCTTTGGCATCAGGTACACCGGTAACACGATCTCACCCATGGAAAACTTTTCTCACAAAATGCATTTAATGTTTAGCGATGAGCAATTGCGCAAGCGCATCTTTTTTGTTATCGGCGCACTTATTGTTTTTCGTATTGCAGCCGCCATCCCCATTCCCGGTGTTGATACTGAGGCCCTCAGACAATTCTTCGCAAATTACCAGTTTGCGGGACTTTTAAACGTATTTTCCGGTTCGGGACTCTCAAACCTCTCAATTGTCATGCTCGGTGTCGGTCCATACATCACCGCGTCGATCATTATGCAGCTCCTCACTATGATGTCGCCAAAATTAAAGGCACTCTACCACGAGGAAGGCGAAATCGGCCGCAAGAAATTCACTCAATATTCTCGTCTTTTGACCATTCCACTCGCTATTCTCCAGGGCTTTTCACTGCTCACACTGCTCGCGCGTCAGGGTGTGCTTGGTGACCTCAACCCATTCCAGATGTTTATGAACGTGCTGATTGTGACTGCCGGCTCCGTCCTCCTTATGTGGATCGGTGAGCTTATTTCCGAGTTTGGAGTTGGAAATGGTGTGTCTATTATCATTTTTGCGGGTATCGTTGCAAGTATTCCCTCCGCGACCTCTCAACTGCTTGTAAGCTACGACCCTTCACAGATTCCTACCTACATTGCATTCCTCGGAGCCGCGGTGGTAATCATTGCTGGGGTTATTGTGATGACGGAAGCTGAGCGTCCGGTGCCTATTACTTATGCCAAACGAGTGCGTGGGGGAGAAATGTCCGGTGGAGTTTCGACCTACCTTCCGCTTCGTGTGAACCAGGCTGGTGTTATTCCCATTATCTTTGCCCTTTCTATCCTGCTTTTCCCTCAGCTTATCGGCGGATTCCTTGCGGGGCTCGCAAACCCAACGGCTCAGGCAATAGGTGAATTCCTCAAAGTACACTTCACGAGCGGATGGATCTACTCGATCTTCTACTTCATGCTCGTCTTCCTCTTCACCTTCTTTTACACCGCCGTCACCTTTGATCCTGAGGCTATTTCGACAAACTTGCAGAAATCAGGGGCATTTATCCCCGGCGTTCGCCCCGGGCTCGCAACCGCAGAATACCTTGCAAAAATCTTAACCCGTACGACATTTGCCGGTGCGTGTTTCCTCTCGGCAGTCGCAGTTCTTCCACTTGCGATGCAGTCGGTGACAGGTAATGCGGCCCTCGCTATTGGGGGGACGGCGCTTCTTATTGTGGTTTCCGTAGTGCTCGACCTCATCAAGAAGATGGACGCCCAACTCTCGATGCGAGAGTACTAGGCTATAAGTCTAAACGGACAGCACTATCAGAATAGGGCGTCCTGGAAGGGCATCATCCGAATGATGCAGACATCACAAAGCTGATGTGCATCCAAATTTAGATGTTTAGCTGAAGCGAGCTGACGTTTTATATCGTAAAAAGCAAAAAACCCAGTATTTGCTGGGTTTTTTGTTTAACATGGCCGGGGGAGGTGGACTCATGGGAATCTGTGGCTACGCCCTCAAGTAGAAAACAAACAAGCACTTGCTAGTTTATTTTTTTTCTGCAAACGAAGAGTAATGAGTTATGAACATCTCCACCACCATTTCCACCACACTTCAATGCTATAATAAACGCATGGAGGGATACCAACTATTACAG
>JAYTCK010000049.1:0-20963 GCA_043736515.1 bacterium | reverse complement strand
TGAGTTGAACTGACCCCCACAAAGTGCACATGATTTTTTAAATCATGTGCACTTTGTGGGGGTCAGTTCAACTCAGATTAATTTACAAGGAGGCTTGCGTGGAGATTCTGCTTACAGCAAAAACTGATTTTAATACAGGTTTTTCCAAAGTATTGGGATATTACCCGGTTGAGTTGACATGTATGATTTTATATGCAATTATAAAAATAGCTCAATAGTGCGTACTTCATAAGGAGATATATGGCCTATATTGCAAGACATTATCTGGCAAGCGTGGAATGGTATGGTCCATGCCCAAACAAGGCTGGCGAATTTTGTGGAAACAGCCTAAAAAAAGATAAAGTTATAGAACAATATTTGATTGATAATTTGGAGCAATCCTTTCACTTGCACCTGGCAACTAAAACTGAAGAAAATTTTTACATCGACAAGCCATCCGCATGTGGTGGCAGGACAAGTGATGAAATGGCAGCTCTCGGATATGTCGGAAAGTATCTCAAGGCTGATGCCGTGAATTCTGAAGCGTTGCAGTCATTCCGCTTGGGACGGTGGACTGAGGTGGACACGGATGCGCTTTGTGAAGAAGTGGTAAGTGGAGAGCGGTTGCCCCTTCGACTCTTTCAGCTAGGTGTGCCTATGCAGGCAGACTCCCAGTAAGGATAAATCAATTACGAAATCGCCCAATAATCCAAACTGGATAGTGGCGATTTTTTTATACTTTCCCATGAAATTTAAGTTTAATAACGCAAACATACAAACGTCGGTATTATTTTAATCAATGTTCCTCGAGTTGAAGTTCGGGGTGACAGGCGATGATGTTCGTGGAGGCGCACACGACGTATGTCTCCCGAAATGATCGAGCGGTCAATGAAGAAATTCGCCCGAAGTGCACGATTAACTAGCGGGTTTCTTCGAGTCCGACAGCACGCTCCACTTCAGACATTGAGGTAACTCCACTCAAAACTTTGATAATTCCGTCTTGGCGCATGTCGAGTAGTCCTTGGGGCCTCGCTGCTTCTCTGATCTCACGTTCACTTGGATTATCACGAAGCGCGTCTTCGATCGCACGATCCATAAAAATACCTTCGTAAATGGAGATACGACCTTTGTAGCCGGTGAATGAGCACTTATCACAACCAGCGGGACGAAAAATAGTTTCTTTGTATTCAACCTTTGGACGATATTTTTTGATCTTGGGAAATTCAGCATCGATTACGGCTTTCTCTTTGTCTTGTGGCGTGTACGATTCTCTACAAAATGTACAGAGTTTGCGCACGAGACGCTGTCCAATGATGATATTGAGCGCTGAGCTGATAATCTTTGCGTTCACACCGATATCAATGAGACGAGGTATTGCTCCCGCCGCACTGTTGGTATGGAGCGTCGAGAACACAATGTGTCCGGTAAGCGCAGAGTCAATCGCCACTGATGCGGTTTCTTCATCGCGGATTTCTCCAACCATGATCACGTCTGGATCTTGACGCACTGCCGCACGGAGGCCCGAAGAAAAGTCGTACCCTTTGGAGTGGTCAACTTGTGTTTGTGAAATACCATCGAGATGATATTCGATAGGATCTTCGATGGTAATGATCTTGAGTTGAGGATTGCGTAATTTTCGCAAACACGCATAGAGTGTTGTTGTTTTTCCTGACCCTGTTGGCCCCGTGGTAAGGATGAGTCCGTTCGGTTTTCCGAGTTGGCTCACCATAATGTCAAAGAAATACTCGTCCATTCCCAGATCTTCGAGCGGTACGGAAATTGAATTCGGATTAAGAATACGCATCACCACTGATTCCGCATATGATGCGGGAAGGATCGAGGTGCGCACTTCGACATCACCACCAAGTATTTTGATGGTGAAGCGTCCGTCTTGTGCCTCGTGTACGACATTTAATTTCACTCCCGCCAAGAGTTTGATACGTGCGAGCACGCGTTTGTAGTCCTGAGGGGTTATTTCGGCGACATCATGGAGTACGCCGTCGAGGCGGTATCGTACGCGCACGACTTCTTTTTCCGGCTCAATGTGCACATCGGATACTTGGGTGGCAACTGCACCACCGAGCACGATTTCCACTACGGTCGAAAGGGAGTGCTGTTCTCCTGACGCTGTTGCCGCCGCGACCGCCGCACGCACGTCCACAATTGTTTTAATAGTAGACACATACATGCTCATCGTTTCGTCAGAGATCGTGATAATCCCTCTTTTTTCAGCTTGTGCATACGAGACTTCTTTGTAGATTTCCCACGCTTTTTTTATACCAAATTCGGAGGCGATAAAAGTACTCGGTACATATCCTCCGCGTGTGAGCTCTTCGAGGACAGGAGCCAGCTTGGGGTTATTGGGTGTTTGTACAGCAATGCTGACGTTGTGCCGATTCATGCCAAAAATTACCACACCCGCATCACGGGACCTCTCTTCGGAAATAAGGCGTATCGCGCTGTTGTCTATAGTCACACGGCTAAGATCTACGTAGGGAAGTTCATAACGCTCGGCAAGAATGCGCGCCAGGGAATCCGCTTCTTTGGCGCGGCTCTCATCGAGGCCATGCTGGGTTTTTGCGTCGTCAAAATGAGGCATTACAAGCAGTATTGTACCTCGCTTTGAGTTATACACGCCAGTTTTTGTGGATTGTACTGCGAAGTACCCGCCCTCCATTTTGGGCGCATTTCGCTGTTGTCGGTGCTCGACCCCTGGGGTAGTAGCAACCTACAACCCCAGGGGCACTGCGACTCCTCCGCCAGTGAACTGCATCCCAAACTGGAGTTCGCTAACGTCTTATGATGTGATTGCCGGCGAACTTTGCCACATCAGACATTTACCCCCTGATTGGTTGACAAATATTCTTAAATGGTGTAGAATGGTAACATCTATGAATTATAAAAACCCTTCACTATGGCGTGATTTTGGTGCAACTCTCATGGGGATGCTGCTTGCTCAGCTGCTTATTCCTGGAGTACTTTTCGCATTTCAATCCGCACCGACATCGCAAACGGCGCTCGCAACGCACATCACTGAAAAAAGTGCGATTCTTCATGGAACAGTGAATTCCAACGAAATGCCCGACACCTTGCAGTGGTTTGAGTGGGGGATAAGCGGACAAAATGTTGTCTACGAAACACCCAAAGTGAATATTCGCGGACAAGCAATCACTACGAATGCAAACATTATCGGACTTGCTCCCACGACGCAATATTTTTTCCGCCAAATATCCGAAAACAGCCGCGGCAAAAATGTCGGCAGCACGATGTATTTCACGACAAAAGCACTGCCCCAGGTGATAAATCCAATCATTGTTGTGCAGACTACTCCCGCAACATCCGTTATGGAAACAAGTGCAATGCTCAAGGGATATGTTAGCCCGCACGGCAATCGCACGGCACGCTTTTGGTTTGAGTGGGGGATAACCAACACATTGGCAAATCAAACAACACCGACACTTGTCGGAAGCAACTCGCGCACCGTTGAATTGACCATCAGAAAACTTACTCCCGGAACTATCTACTTTTACCGTCTCGTCGGAGACAATGGTGTGGGGCGTGTACACGGCGCAACACGGGTATTTGTCACAGCGGGAACAGCACCAGTCTCCGAAGCGGAGCGAGCGCAAAATATTCCCATACCTCAGGAAGGTTCTGACGGTGTTACACGGAACATTACCGACAATGATGGGAAAAGTGTCCCCGGTGGTGTGCAGGGAAATGTTTTTCAGCAGGGCATGCCCGGCGATTTCCTTGGAAACTTTTTGCGAAACAGAAAAAATCCTGACGCGGATGGAATGCAAACAACTGATGGTACCGCTACGCCTGAAGTCCAAGGTGCTACCGCTCCCGGAACACTTGCGAGATTGTTTGGTGCAATTTCGGGAGGAAAAGGTGTTGTGGTCACGATCGAAAAGGTAGGACCCTCAAAAGCCCCCGTACACACTCCTGTTGAGTATAAGATCATGTATGCATATCGTTTGAACGCCCCTTCTCTCGACGGGCGACTCAAAGTCACACTTCCGGCCGAAGTAGTTTATATAGGCGATAACACTACGAACGAATTATTGCTTGAAGAGAGTGCCGGGCCCGAGCGTACCTATGTGCTTCCGATTGCGCGTCTCGAAAAAGGCACTACACGTACGATAAGTATTCTTGGGATGACAACGGGTGACGCAAAGGGATTTCCCGATGCATACGCTCGTGTCGAATTTGTCGACAGCAATGGCAAGCTGCAGATCATTGCGGCCGGTGAAGGTGCAATAGACGAAAACACTCAGGCGGGAAAAGCGAATAATGCAGCCGCAGCCGCAGCAACTTCGAACGGAATTCTGCCGAGCTCATTTATAGGATGGCTCTTCTATATTGCCCTTGTTGCCGGCGCTATCTTTGTGGCGAGGAAAGCAAAGGCATACTACGATCAGCGCAAAGAAGAACTTGCCGAAGAAGTGCTTGAAGCAGAACACCCAAAAGCAGAGCAGGACACCACTAAATGGCTTGATGAGATTCGTGCACACAAAAACCACAACGGCACATTGCCTACCTAGTCAAAGCGTTGCACTTGATACCGGTCTTTGAATAGGACATACTCATACGATGAAACGAGAATTTAGGAGCGAGGAAGAAATGGATGCTTACGCAAAGGAATTTTTGGGAGTGCTCACACGGAGTACACATGGAGCCACGCTGGTGGGCCTCTCTGGTGACCTTGGTTCAGGAAAAACAACGTTTACAAAGCTTTTTGCTGCCACGCTCGGAATTGCAGAGCACATTGTTTCTCCAACATATGTGATCGCAAAATTTTACGATATTCGCAAGCAATGCGCATGGGGAAAGCTCATACATATCGATGCCTATCGTATCGAAGAGCCCGAAGAGGTGCGTGCGCTCAGATGGGAAGAGCTTATTTCCGACCCCAAGAACCTCATACTTGTAGAATGGCCAGAGCGACTTGGCCCATTTTTTCCCAACAATGGACCGCTCCTCACATTTGAATTCGTGAATGAGTCGACACGCGCTATACTTTATGAGTCCAGAGAGACAAGTACCATATGAGCAGCAGAATTCGATTTTTTAGGGAAACAGAGAAGGCGCAAGCAACTCGTGAGTTTCTTACAGGGCACAGTATTAAAACCTTTATCCGCGAACGAAGCCCGAGTACCGTCCAAGAAGGCGAGGAGCCCTATGGTTTTGATGTATACATTTTGCGCGACGAAGACCTTGCCGAAGCATGGAAGCTTCTCGACTACGAATTTGGCAAAACTTGGGGTGAGGGAGGGTCCCAGGGAACCCATTCTTAATGGGAGACCCTCCCGCAAGACCTTTTGACCCAGCCCCAGTTTTGTTTATTGAATTTCAAAACTGGAGCTGGGCAAAAGGTGTACAGTCCCTGTAAGGGAACGGAAGCGGTACAGCTGCCAAATAACCCTTTTTTCTTTTGGAAGGGTTCTTTGCTATGATGGCCCTATGATTACCAAGGAACACGCAAAACGCCTCGTTCTTTTTGATGCCCATGCTATTGTGCATCGGGCGTACCACGCGCTCCCGGATTTTGCCACCAAACAGGGTGAACCGACCGGTGGACTGTACGGTCTTTCGACGATGCTGATGCGGGCAATCACTGAATTTGAGCCGGACTACATGGCCGCGTGTTATGACCTCCCCGGCCCTACCTTCAGGCATAAGGAATACAAAGCCTATAAAGCAGGACGTGCAAAAACTGACGATGAGCTCATCAGTCAGCTACAGCGGAGCCGAGAGGTGTTTACGGCCTTTCACATCCCTATTTATGATGCTCCGGGATTTGAAGCAGATGACATGCTCGGCACCATCGTCGAACAAACAAAAAAGCTGAAAGATATTGAAATTGTTATTGTGACGGGTGATATGGACACGCTCCAGCTCGTCAAAGGCAAAAAAGTGCGGGTCTATACGCTTAAGAAGGGTATCAATGACACAGTGGTGTACGATGAGGCCAAAGTAAACGAGCGCTTTGGTTTTGGTCCGCTCCAACTCCCTGATTACAAGGGTCTGCGGGGCGATCCGTCTGATAATATCATCGGCATTGCGGGGATTGGAGAGAAAACTGGCGGAGATCTCATTCAAAAATTCGGCACCATCGAGGGTATCTACAAAGCACTCAAAAAGGGAAGGGAGCCACTACTTGAGGCAGGTATTAAGGCACGTATCGTGGAACTGCTTATCGCCGGTGAGGAAGAGGCGCTTTTTTCAAAAATGCTTGCAACAATCCGACTTGATGCGCCCATCGTCTACAAAGTCCCCGAAACTACATGGAAACAAGGTTTTACACCGGACCTCGCGGTGAAACTCTTTGGTGAACTCGAGTTCAAGACGCTCGCTGTTCGAGTAAAGTCACTACTTGCAGGTGTCGCTACTCCAGCTGAGAAAAAGGAGGCAAAGGCGGCGCAAGCACAGCTTTTTAGTGAATCGTCACTCGATCCTTTGGAGCTTCGCGCTACCGCAATAGGTTTCTGGCTCCTCGATTCAGACAAAACCACTCCAAGTTTTGAAGATATTTGCGACTATACTGGCGAAACAGAGCTTGCCAAGGCAAAAGTAAAAGTTCTCGATGAGCTCAAACGTGTGGGGCTTTCTCGTGTGTACGAAGAAATTGAGCTTCCGCTCATCGCTATTATCAACCGTGCACAAACGAAAGGCATCTGTGTGGATGTCGAATACCTGAAAAAATTATCGGGTGAGTACCACATAAAACTCGATCGTGTAGAAAAAGCGATATATAAAGAGGCGGGTGAGGAGTTTAATATCAATTCACCCAAGCAATTAGGCGCTATTCTTTTCGATAAGCTTGCACTCACTGCAAAAGGACTCAAGAAAACAGATGGTGGCGCACGTTCAACGCGCGAGTCGGAGCTGGAAAAATTACGGGATTTACACCCGATTATCAAGGAAATTCTCGAGCACCGCGAGCTCCAAAAACTTCTCTCGACCTATATCGACAATATCCCACTCATGGTAGACGAAGGGGGGCGCGTACACACAACACTTCACCAGGATGGTGCTACAACAGGGAGGTTTTCTTCAACGAACCCAGGTTTGCAGAATATTCCGGTGCGCGACGGGCTGGGTGTTGTCATTCGTGATGCATTTGTCGCTCCCCCGGGAAAACTGCTCATGTCTTTTGATTACTCGCAGATCGAGATGCGTGTTCTTGCAATGCTTTCGGGAGATCCAGGGCTCTCGGAGATATTCCAAAAAGGCGAAGACGTACATACGTCTGTTGCCTCACGTGTCTTTCGCGTGAAACCCGATGAAGTGACTCGTGAAATGCGCCGTCGTGCAAAGGTGATCAACTTCGGCATCGTATACGGCATGGGTGTTACAGCACTCAAAGACAATCTGGACTCGACTCGAGCGGAAGCACAGGAGTTTTATGATCAATATTTTATTACATTTCCCAAAATCGGGGCATATTTCGAACAAGTGACGAAAGAGGCTGAAAAAAAGGGCTACACTGAAACATTATTTGGTCGCCGCCGGCATTTTCCCAATCTCCGCTCTCGAATACCATTTATGAAAGCCATGGCTACACGCATGGCAATGAATGCCCCGCTTCAGGGCACCGCTGCTGATTTCGTGAAGATCGCCATGCGCCGTGTCGATGAAGCTATTCACAGCGCCGCACTTGATCACGATGTTGAGCTGTTGCTCCAAGTCCATGACGAACTTATTTTTGAAGTGACCAACAAGAAGGCGATTATCGAAAAAGCGAGAGAAATTATCGCCGTTGCGATGAATGGGGTAGCACTGGGCACAAAAGGGGAGCATATTCCTCTTATTGTTGATGTCAAAATCGGTCAGCGTTGGGGAAGCCTACAGAGCCTTGATAAATAACACTTTTTTCACGTCTTCTTGCTGCACCGTAGAACTGCGTTACAATACTTGTACATGATACGGGCATTTATCGGTGCTGATACACAAAAAGCGCGCAAAGCGATGAATGCAGCGCTTCTCGATATACTCAAAAAAACTCCTGATGCGCTGGTGACGCGTTTTAATGATCTTTCGTTCGACCCAGCGCTTGCTGGAGAGGCACTTGTTTCTCAAAATCTGTTTGGAAGTGGAAATATCGTTGTGTTTGAAGGGATTTTGGATA
Source organism: bacterium (assembly GCA_043736515.1). Taxonomy (GTDB): domain Bacteria; phylum Patescibacteriota; class Minisyncoccia; order Phycocordibacterales; family UBA6899; genus MHLP01. Next base: position 12,850 of record JAYTCK010000049.1, on the reverse strand, counting down.
CGGAAGAAGGGGAAAATTTCTATAAAACGATGCTTCCGGGTACCCAAAACACGGTACTCATACGAGAAAACGAGATAAGCAAGGAATTTTTGACGGAATTCAAAAAAATGGCTGAGTTTATGGAGTTTGCAGTGGTCAAGCCGTTCAAAAAACCAGAAAATAGCTTCGCAATTGCGGATGCCATAGGTGCACGGGACAAAAAAGCGACATGGGTAGAGTTTGAAAAGATTCGCCGCAGGGGTGGAGCTATGGAGGAAGTCCATGGAACGATATTTTGGGCATTCAAAAGTCTCTATATTGCTGCAACCTCTCCAAAAGAGGAGGCACTTCAGTCGGGGATGAAAGAGTATACCTATCGCACGTATCTCAATTTTTCAAAAAAATATCTTGTCCCCGAGCTCAAAACAAAGCTCGGCGAACTCAAAGATATGTATCATCTGGCACACCGGGGGGAGTGCGATCTAGAAGCGGAACTCGAACTCTTTCTCCTCAAGCTCTAGGGTATCCATTTTTTGCACCATACTCGTCCTTCCCGATTTCGGATTCGCGAGCAGTAGGTTACTACAGCCCCCCAACACCGAAACGGTCCAGGACTTCGTCTGATGCTAAAAAATGAACGCCCATAACGTTTTTTCAATGTCCTTTAGAAATATTTAAAATCCGAGCATATAAAAAGGCCGTCGGGTGGAGATCCGCGGCCTTTGATGTTGGAGGAAAACTTTTTTGATTGTTTAAAGAACAGTGCCTTTTGTGTTGAGTGTCCTTTACTGTAGATTAAAGGTCACTGTTAAACAAAATGCGTCTGGGACAATCATATCTCATGTCCTTGATGGTGGTCAAGGACAACCTGTGGATAACTCACACTCGGAATGCTCTTTTCCAAAAACACGCCTTCAATTGCCCCAGCGGGCAATTGTTGCTCCTCTCGAAAGGGCGACTTTTCTCAAAGCAGAAAAGACCATGCTCGCCCTTCCTGCGAGAGGTTTTTGAAAAAGCCATCCCTCGTTCCAAAAAGTGAGCATTGGGGTCTGTTCTGAGTAGGCTTTATTGAGCTTTTTAACTTTAAGTCATTTACTCATGTCGAGCACAATCTAAAGCATGACCTTATTATCGCTCAATGAGGGATACTGTATAATTGATGCTAAGAACGCTTAAGGTAAGGTGTAGCAACAACAGAATCCGCAATGAAACCGTTTAAATATTATTTTTATATATTCCTCGCTACTGTTTTTGGAGCCTGTTTTATGTGGCTCGCTTTTATTTGTCTCCAAATCGGTTTATACATGATTACGGACAACTGGAAGCCAGAGAACAATCTTGCGAGATACGTTGATGGAGGAATAGTCATCTTTGGTGCGATTGTTGGCTTTCTAAACGGACAGCGTTGGTGGATACTTCTCTATGAGAAGAATGGCACACTCAAAGAGACATACCGAGGTTGGCAGAGTCTCCGGCTTCGGTTGCGGGCGATAGGGAAATTCTTGCTTCAATACGATAGTAATTAGTGGCTGCGTTGTTCTTGTGTAATGAATTTCATATTTACGCTATATTTGCTATCGTTTAGAGATTATGCCGGAAGGAAGTGATATTTTTTTGCGGCGGGCTCCGGTTACGTTTAGTGATCGTGTTGCTCGGGCGTTGGTGCTAGTCGCGCGGTTTTTTGCGGATGCTTTTTTTGCAAAGCGATATGGGCATAGGGCTGTTGTGCTTGAGACCATTGCCGCGATTCCCGGAATGGTGGGCGCGTTTCTCCTTCATTTGCGCGCGCTTCGCCGGATTGCGGATGATCACGGATGGATACGGCAACTTCTCGATGAGGCGGAGAATGAGCGAGTGCATCTCATGGTATATGTGACGATCGCATCACCGTCATTTTTAGAACGACTCCTCATTGTGAGCACACAATTTATATTTCTTGTTGTGTATGCATGTATCTATATGCTGTCGACAAAAACTGGGCATCGTATTGTCGGGTATCTCGAGGAAGAAGCGGTGGTGAGTTACACGGCTTTTCTCGCAGAGATCGACAAAGGGTTATGCCCCAATCCTTTAGCACCAGAGATTGCTCGTAAGTATTGGAAATTACCACTCGAGGCAACACTGCGTGATGTTGTGCTTGCGACTCGTGCCGATGAAATACGACATCGCGATGCGAATCATCGCTTTGCTGATGAGCTGGCCGGCGGCTCAAATGTGGAGGGGAAGAGTCAAACAAAAACATCACTCGAGTGAGTGATGTTTTTGTTTACTACTTACCAAGAGTTTTGTTGATGTGCTGCTCGATCTTCTGGAAAACTTTGTAGGGTTCGGGGCGGCCGTTTAATTTGGTAACTTTGAGACCTTGTTTTTTGAGGTAGCCGACGATGGGGAGAGTGCGCTCGGTGTACTCGACGAGGCGCTTGGGAATAATTGTTGGGTCATCAACGCTACGGCGATAGAGTGGGCCCGCACACACGGGGCAGTGCTTGGGTTGTGACGAGGGGTAATACGCAGCGAGTAAACCGGTTTTGCAGAACTTGCAGAGGCGGCGCTTGCTGTTGCGCTTCAGCGAATCTTTTGGATCTACATCAAGAAGGAAAAAGTACAGATTTTTTCTCCCGTAGAGTTTTTCGAGAACAGGCACAAGACCTTCTGCTTCGTACATCGTGCGTGGGGAGCCAGAAAAGACAATGCCATGACCGTCTTTTGCGAGTACTTTGGCTTTTTTTGCCACTTCGTTCAAGACGAAACTTGGGGTGTTGAGCATGCCGCCCGCAAAGAGTTTTTTCTCGCGCTTCACGAGGGCTTCTTTTTGGCGCTTTGGGTCGTACCAGATCGACTCGAGGAGTTTGCCCGTATCGAAATTTACTAATCCGAACGTGTTGGCTACTAAGTTGGCTTGGGTGCCTTTGCCTGATCCGGGGAGGCCGTAGATCGCGACGACAATTTTTTCTCTTCTCATACTGCTATTCTAAAGGAAAAAGGGATATATAGGTAATTTGACATTTGAGGAAAGAAGTTTAGAGTAAAAATGGATGTTTGTTGAAAGGGCTTTGTTATGAAGAAATTCATTGTCGGGGTGCCGAAGGAATGCAGAGAGAAAGAAGGCAGAGTTGGCATTACCCCCAAGGGTGTAGTTGAGCTCCGTCAGCTTGGCGAACATGTCGAGGTCTGGGTGGAAATAGGCGCAGGACGTGCGGCCGGATTTTCGGACCAAGACTATCTCAATGCCCGTGCGAACCTTATTCCCACAGCGGCTGAGATCTATGCCACAGCGGACATTGTTGTGAAGGTGAAAGAGCCGACTCCGGACGAGTACAAGAATCTTGCCCTTCTTAAGGGAAGAATTCTTTTTGCGTATCTCCATCTTGCCGGGGTTAATCGCGAACTAACGGAGGTACTGGTTCGAAATGAAATAACCGCTATTGCCTACGAAAACGTCGAAGAGATCGTTGGCGAGAGGATTACGTTTCCTCTCCTTGCTCCCATGTCACGTATTGCCGGGACTCAAGCTGCACGTCAGGCAAGAGCGCTTTGTTTCGCAGTCCCTAGCCCCAACCTGGTTATTCTTGGCGGGGGCAATGTCGGTGAGGCGGCACTTAAGGAGGCGCGCAGCTTTGCGAGTACGATCACTGTGTTTGAGCTCAACCAAGCCCGTGTATTGGAACTCCGTAAGAAGTACGGAACAAAAAGCATTCGGATTTTCAATATTGCGCGTCTGTATGAGCCTGCAGGGAAGAAGGCATTGGGTAGTGCCCATGTGGTGATTTCTGGGGTTATGAATCCGGGAGGTAGTGCGGCTCCGAAAGTGTTGTCTGAAAAAGAGATCGCACTCATGAAGGAGGGCACGTTCGCGATCGACGTTGCAATCGATCAGGGCGGCTCAACGGCATACTCACGACCAACGTATCCCGGAGAATTTTTTGAGGAAGCAGGAATCTTTTTTTCCTGCGTCCCCAATATCCCCGGTTCGACTGTTCCCGAAGAAGCAACAATTGCACTGACGGATGTGACCTTGCCGTATGTGAAACTCCTTCTCGACTATGCAGGACGGTATTCGCACAATACGGCGTGGTGGCTGTTTAAGGATCACTACGGTCTTCGCAAGGGACTTCAAACGTGGAATGGCTATCTCGTTAATCAATGCGTTTCCTCGCGCCATCAAATGTTCCGTACCTACAAACCCCTCGATACGTTTTTTTAAGGAAAAAAATACTCCCCGAACTATGTTCGGGGATTTTTGTTGACGCTCTTTACTATCCACACTAGGATGGGGAGGGCTTACTTCGGAGTTTCTGATGTTGAAAAAACTTGTCTTTGCTCTGTTTTCGCTGTTCTTTATTGTCTCGTGCGCCTCACCCAGAGAAGCCCAGGTGCTTATTGCCCCCTATCGTGACAACCAACTCGCCAGTGCACATCGCTTTGTTCCCCTTGAAGAAGGTCGTCTGTATTCAAGCATGGAACCTCAAGGTGCTTACCTCGACTGGCTTATCGAAGAGAAAGGTGTAAAAACCTTCATTTCCCTTCGTGGCGGAATCAAAGAAGAAAGTAGGTTACGCATAGAGCGTGCCGGAGGAACTGTGATTGCATACGCATGGTCTGCACATAGAGTTCCACCCCAGAGCGAGATTAATGAAGTCCTCGCACATTTGGATCACACGCCCCGTACTGCTCCCGCACTCGTTTTTTGTAGAGCTGGAGTCGATCGTACCGGATTTGCACGCGCATTGTGGCGAATCACTCGTCAGGGTTGGTCGACACGCGACGCATTCAAGGAATTTCGTGCCATAGGACACATCAAGCCGAACGTCCTCGATGAATACGTGAAAGCGCACTCGCCGCTACCCAGATAGTTTTCAAAAATAATCTCTCAAACTTTGAGAGATTTTTTTTACCTCGAAACATAAAACCCAAGAAGAAAATTTCTTGGGCTTGTATTTATTTTTGACTGAGTTTGGGTTGGTACTTGGTTTCAAGCATAGAAAAAAGTTTCGGACTCCAGCTTTCTGCTTTGCCAAGAACACAGAGCCCTGACCCCTCCTCCCGGAGTGCAATAAGAGCCGGTTTTCCATGCACTACAGATGATTCGGGCGTATTCACATAGAGAACAGCCGATACACTTTCAGTGAAGCGAAATTCAAGAAAAGGTTTCACCAGCAAGAGGTCGTCGCTCTCTAAAATTGCCGCTCGTGTTTGTTCAATTTTGTAGAGTGCATCCTGTCCGCACTCTTTTATACCAATTGTTTGGTACAGCATGACCGGATCCCCGGCATGCAACATGGATTGAATGAATATCGCAGGGTCAGCGTCGTCGGAGCGCGGTGGCGGAAGGTGTGTGTAGCCGTACACAACAAGTGAGGAAAAGAGACTGATCCCGAGAAGGCCGAGAATGATGCCCACAAAATACTTCACACGTTGCTTGATCACAAGGGACTCCTTTGAAATTACTGAGGCCAGCATAATCTCATTGAGTAGTTTTTGCAAATGAAAACGCTTCTTGCAGAAAATACAGACCATTGTGGACAGAGTAAGGAAGCTCTTACGCTATTCTACTGTGTTCAAATCGCATATATACAAAAACTCCTACCACTTGGCAGGAGTTGGACCGTATCATTCTTCCCAAGTCTTTTTATGGAAAGTGAGACCAAGTCCGAATAATTCGCAGATAAACATGAGCAAAAGTTGCGGGGAGAGAATGAGCATGCCATCCTCCCACGCAAGGGAAAACCTGATAGCTGGAAAAAAGATCATAAAAAGTGAGAGCAGGGTAACGCAAAGCCTTAACGCTTTCTTTGTATTCATGCGGTACTCCAAACAAAAATTAATCTAACCTAAAACTAACAAGTAATTGTTGTGTTATAAACTGAGCTTGGGGTAATGAAATAAAATAAAGCTCATTGTGCCTCTAGCAAGGCACTCACCATATTCCACCGTGTTCGAACCGCGTATGCGGAGAGAGATATTACTTTAGCTCGACTCCCACAAGTGGCTCAGTAACTACCCCCGCTTTTTGTGACACACTGACAGAACTATTTTTTTGGTATGGAGTACTTTTTCCATTCACAATTATTGTTTTTCCATCTTTGGTAATCGTCGCACCAATGATCGTTTTTTTCTGCTGATTTTTTACTGAAGACACTTGCTTGCCATTTACAATGACGTTTGTGACAACCTCACTGCCTTCAAGTTTTTCTACCAAATTCTTATCGGCACCAAACGCAGCTCCGGCAACGCCAAGGCCTGCAACAAGCATCATGCTCCGAGTCCATTTTCCTAGAGTTGGATGGCGATCTAAAAATGTCGGTTCTGATTCGGTTAACAAAGGATGTTTGTCCTGATGCTCTTGCATATCTGATGCTTCGGGCGTCCCAGTTGATTGCAGTGTTGCCGCTATCTGTTTTTCAATTTCTTCGATCTGAGCAGTGGTATCAGGGTCGGTGGACGCTTCTTGGTTGGCAGGTATGAAAACAGGAGCCTCGGTTTCCCCCACAAACTCCGGGGTCTTGGGTGTTGGCTTTGATATTTCAAGTTTTTCCATTTTTAAATTTTAGCATAAATTAAAGCTCGTCGTCTCCCGGCAAGGGGCGAAGCTTAGAGCCGCACAACGGGGAACTCTCGACTTACTTTGTGATGTTCGAATTGCTTATTGGAGAAAAAATATTATTTCGAATAAATTTGAGAATAATGTAGTATCCCTCAAGGAACCTATACTTTTAAGATGTCGCGACTTATGAGAGGATTGGTTTATGGAAACTAAACTCATTGAGCTTGCTGGCGCACAAGGGAATGTCTTGCGAGGAATTTTGTCGGGGGGAGGAATATCGGAGCGAGTGGTACTCATGTTGCATGGTTTTGAGCGTGCTGCCTCGACTGAGCCTAAATTCAAGCGTCTTGCAGATTCACTCGGACAAGCGGGTGTTGCGTCATTTCGTCTTGATTTTACGGGTTGCGGACTCTCAGATGGTGATTTTCGTCAAAACACCACCTCTTCGTATGCCGAAGATGCTCGTTTGGTGATTGCCTATTTGAAAGAAAATGGGCTTCATTCCTACGCTGTAGTTGCACACAGTCTTGCGGCTTGTATTGTTGCTTCTCTTGATCCGCAAGATCAACGGGCATTTGAGCGAGTCATATTACTTGCTCCTGCACTCAACCAGAAACAACTTCTTCGTTACTGGTTTGTCAAAAATCTGATGAAGAAAAAGGATCCGTTATTTCGAGTTACTTGGGGAAACTATACGGACCTACTCGATGAAGCTACTTTCGTCACAGATTGCGAAAGGACCGATAAAATGTCAAAGGCGAATTTTGTCGGAGTAGAATATTTTCTTCAAAACAAAGAGCGAGATTTTAGTGAAGGGATCATCCCCCTTCTATCCCGCACACTTCTAGTTCATGGAAGTGGTGATGATACGGTGCCACTAGAATCACTGGACATCAACTTCCCCAACCAACTTATTGTAAAAAATGGCGATCACGATCTGGAACGACCAGATTTAATCAAGCAGTGGCTTCCTGACGCGGTTAAGTTTCTCTCAACATAATTCTCAAGTTCGAACTCCTGTTGAGATCTATCAAAAACACCAAGCAAAACTTTGGTGTTTTTTCTTGCCCCAGCAGGGACTTTTGGACTCGATATAAAAAATAAAGCCTATCCCCCCCATCAGAGAGCTCTTCCATTACATAGACGGTACGCCTTGGTGGTTTTGGAGACAAAACATCACCAAGGTTTTCGAGCCCTTCTCGAAGCTTCGCTTCTCGTGTGGGCACCTATAAAACAAAAAAAGCCCGAAGGCTTCTTTTGTTTTATGGGTGCCCACAGCAGGGCTCGAACCCGCGACCGTTAGCTTAAAAGACTGCTACTCTATGTTCACCGCAAGGGACGTTTCTGTGCTTTTTGAGTGAGCCAAGAAATTGAAATGTATGCGAATTTTCCCGATGATTGCGAAATGTACACACTGAGTGATGAGGTGAGATCAATATCAAGCCCCACTTCCTCTCTGCGCTCACGTAGGGCTGCACCCTGCAGAATTTCACCAACTTTGCACAGCATTTGATGATATTCCAAAGTGGCGGCTCCTCACTTGAAAGTTTCTCTTTGATAAGTAGCACTCTCCCATCATCTGCAACAACCACAGCTCCGACTTTATTTTTTGTCCATTGGTTAAAGTGTGTCACTCTTAAAATTGGTTGATACACAAAAGAAAAGGCGAGGAGCATAGCTCAACTCGCCCTTAAAAATATTGTCACCGATCACGCGTGGGTGAGCGGGTAGTTTGCGCGTATCTACCAGTCATAGCGCTTGCCTCATCTTTCCATGCCGTATGGATGAGACTCACCTCATGTCACCGTCTTTCTGTGGACAGTCACACGTTGTGCAGGCCCTCGAGTTGGCCACCACTAGTTCATTTGTATACCGCAGTCAGCTAGCGCTGCGGTTGGCAGGTGGTCTACGCAATAGTGATGTCTTCACCTGGGTCAACCGTTACATCATCCCCCCCTCCCTTACGGGCAAAGACCTGGGTGATGTTGTGCTCGCGACAGTAGGAGAGAAGATCATCAGTGATAATCCTGCCCGAACTACAGCACATGCAGGTTAGGTAACCGACATACGTATTGTTATTGTCATCGTACACCTGCCATAGCGTGGATGACTCGTGCGTCTGGATGAGGAAGTAGTTGCTTCTTTTTTGTGTCCGGCACAATATGTTTGTGCCGAAAGCTTTCACTATCGCTATCCTTTCTTCATTAACCAAACGCATCACGGCATCGATGACTGCCGAGTCGTACTTGTCGATACCCCATTGCGCCGCAAAGTTTTCGATCGCGGCAGTGTTGTAGTCGCTCATGATTTCTCCTCACCCCATCTTTCGTTACCCAATGTGGGTCGATCAAGAGGTGTGCCTAGGTTTTAGGATAGAGCGAGCGATGCATCACCCACTCGATCCTAGAACCTAGGAAAAGATTTTCTCAAAGTTCTGAATCTTCTAGAACCAGCATACATGAAATAATTCATTATGTCAATAATTATTATGTCACTTTTATATTACAAATAATATTGCAAAATATATATAATACTGTATATTGTAATTATAAAAATGACAAATAAAAAGTATTCACTCAATAAAGCTGATGATAACCCACTCGTTTCTCGTTTAGTTTCGTTCGGCTTCACCACCTCTGAAGCAAAAATCTATATTTATCTACTTGAAAAAGGAACAGCCTCAGGTGGCTCCAATATCGCCCAGTCAACAGGACTGCATAGGCAATACGCGTATTTAGCTATCCCTAAACTTATTGAACTCGGTCTTGTTGAAGAAATACCGCACGGGAAACAAAATAGGTATATGGCACGACCTCCAATTGAGATAGAAAAAATTGGCAGAAAACGCGCACTTATGGCTGGCGACCTTGCACGCGATTTGAATGCAATAAGTAATATAGGTAATGATCAAGATTTTGAAGTAATCCAAGGTAAAAAAGCGATTCAACAATACGAAACTGATTATGTAGATCGCGCTTTAGTTGGTGATGAGGAGTTTATTATTGGCGGAGCGTCATCTGGGTTCAGTGTAGTAATGGGAGATATACTTGAAGATTATCTTGCAGAAAAACAAAAAAAGGATATTCGCGTTAAGTATATTGGAGGTAGTAGTGAAATTGAGTCGTATAAAAAATATATCGGAATATATGAGAATCAAGAATATCGTTTCATCAAAAAACTCCCAGAGGGTGTAGCGCACATGGTGATTCGTAGGGATTCAGTAAGTTTTTTTAGCTTTCTTAATCCGCCACTGGTATATGTAGTGAAATCTTCTGTTGTTGCAGAAAATTACCAAAGGTTTTTTATGATGCTGTGGGAACTTGCGGAGGATGGAGTTCAGTCAAAAAAATAGGAAGCACTTTGTTTGTATATTTCAGCAAATCTTTTCATTCTCGCGACCCCGACTCGCGACCACGCCTGCTGGCTCGGTATCCGTTCCGTCTTTCGAGCCATGCTGGGGTAAGAAAAAGTAAGACCCCAATGTATGCGTATGCACATTGAGGTCTAACTTATTTCTAGTGCCCCGGAACGTGACACGACCTCCGAGGTTCATTACCTCACAAGGTCCGTATGGTAGTTTTAAATATATCAGTTCGACCCTTCTCGCGCGCTTGATTTTTTTCTAAGGGATAGCAAAGATATTAAACCAATCCAGAACATATTTGAAATAGTAAATAAATATTCCTGAGGTATCAATTTGGTAATAGTGAATAAATTTACTCCGTAAGCAATAAAAGAAATAGTCCACGCAACAGTATCTTCAGTTTTTGGATATAGATACAATTTATAAATTATAGATATAAACCCCAGAGTATCGACAAATATATTGATAAGCAAGGCTGCCCACGCATTTTCAGTTGCTATCCAAAGGATAACGCTTAAACCAACTAACAAGACTAGTATTTTTTCAAATGTTGTAAGTGTAAATACTCTAAAACGGAAGGCTATAATTGTTGTTATTAAATGTAACAGTGTAAACATTGCAATTATCCACAAGGAATCTCTCGCCCCTAACGAGTAAGAAGAGACTAATACTAAAATCATTGAAATAGTAAAAATTCCCCAAGCAGAAAAATTAGGCTTTGACTGACCTTTAATAACCGAGTGCATGTATTTAAACTCAGCAATAACTGCTAAAAGTATTCCAATATATGTCATAAGATATTTCTCATGCTAGCATGTTTGGGTGCCCCCAGAATCAATGTCGTGGGCGTCATCCAGGAAATAAAATTCAGCGCATTGTGCCCCAGCAGGATGCTCTTCCATTACATGGACGGCACACCTCGGTGGTTTTGAAGACAAAACAGCACCAAGGTTTTCGAGCCCTTCTCAAAGCTACGCTTCTCGTGTGACTGTGAAATATTCTTCAAAAGCTTGAAAATGCGAACGAGCGTTGAAACAAAATTCGTATTCATTTTCATCTTTTGTTTCCATTTGGGATTTCAATATTGTAAATACTTTTTCCTTATCAAGCCAAAATAATTCCACATCTTCTATTTCATCTTCTTGTGTAGTTGTTGGTGTGCTTTTTTCACCAGTAACTTTTGCGGTATAAAAGATTACTTCATATCGCTGCATACTTTTGTTTCTGTATTGGTTTGAGGCACCAATTTCTTCAATGGTATCAATAGTACATCCTATTTCTTCAACAGACTCTCTTTGAAGTGCTTCATAACTAGATTCACCATTTTCTACACCTCCACCAGGGAGTAAATAATGTCCTCGTGCTTTTAGCAGTGCAATATTATTTTGATCATCAAGAAGAATGCATTTTACTGTTGGTCTTAAGGTATATTCATTATTTGATTTAATATAATTCTCAAATATATCTTCATCATGGATGTCTTGAAAAATTTTCATTGATGTAATGTTTCTCGTGCTGGCACGTTTAGGTACCACTAGAAGGGTTATCTTCCTCAGTATACTTTTATATGATTTAAATTCATAACCAGAAGGGAGTTCGGTCACAAAGACTAGTTTTTTGAGTAATCAAAACAGAAGACTTCGCTACCCCTATTCGATCCCTTGCGCAAATGAAGCAGTTCATTTGTTCTGTTGTCACTGATAATAAAAATACGCCACATAATTACATATAGAGTATTTTTAGTATTGTGCCCCCCAGCAGGGCTCGGCGCAGGTTGCTAAGCAAATGAGAATTTGGAAGACCCAGCAGGGCTCTCGCCTTACAGGCGCAGTACACCTTTCCCATTTTTGAAAATTAAGAAATTCTCAAAAATATAGGAGAAGGTCTTCGAGCCCTGCGCGAAAGTGACGCAGGTCACTTTCTTGGGGGACTAGCAAAAAACCGCTTATGCGGTTTTTTTGCTAGTGCCCCCAGCAGGGCTCGAACCTGCGACCGTTAGCTTAAAAGGCTACTGCTCTACCAGCTGAGCTATAGGGGCAATACTTTACTTTTTTTGACTACTCGCTGTTATCTGCAAAAACAGCTATAGCGAGATTTGAATAAGCAGCAGAGGACTCTGCCTTTCGAGATTAACACACCTTTTGCGTTTGTTAAAGAGGCAAGTCAACGGCAAAAGGTCCGGGGCCAAGGAAGACAAGGGAGATGCCTACGAGCGCAAAAAGCATGTAAAATGTAGTCGTTTCGTCTATTTCCTTGAGGTTGTATTTCTTTGCATAGATTGCAAAGAGACTGGCAGCAAAAGCGACCACGCCAGCAACCTGTACGACAACACCAACAAGGAGACATGCCGCCAGTACAATGAGGAATCCGCCCAAGATTCCCCATGAAAGCTTATCCTCACTTTTTTCTGTTGAAGCGGTGCTTTTTTTGAAAAAACTGTATCCTACGCCAATAATATATGCGCTCAAAAACACACGGAAAAAGAAAGGAACATAGAAGCTCCAATCGAATAAGTCGGGAAATAGTGATAACATCTGTTTATCATATCATAGGCGCATGAAGAAAAAGAGTATTCAAAAAAGAGACATACGCATACTTATTCACAACATTCGCAGCGCACATAATGTGGGCGCGATGTTTCGTACTGCGGATGCAGTCGGAGTTTCGCATATCTATCTTGCCGGCTACACACCTCCGCCCACCGATCGCTTTGGTCGCCCGGTAAAAGAAATCGCAAAGACAGCACTTGGAGCAGAGCTCACTATTCCTTGGGAGTACTGCAAAGAACCGACAGCAATAATTATGAAATTAAAATCAGAAGGGTTAATTGTGGTGGGAATAGAGCAAGATGAACGCGCAGTCGATTATAAAAACTATACGCCGCCTGAAAAGACGCTCTTGCTTGTAGGAAGCGAAGTGGAAGGGCTTTCACCAGAACTTCGCGTGTTGTGCGATGTGCTTTG